>NZ_JBFBCH010000001.1:0-78241 GCF_040683055.1 Polymorphospora sp. NPDC051019
GGCGTCACCTTCAGCGACGCGGTGCCGAGCGATTCCACAACGGCGCGGACGTGGGCACCGGGCTTGAGCGGCACGGCGGCCGTCGCCGCGCCGGCCAGGAACACCCATCCGGTACGCAGCTGCACGCCGTACCGGCCGGCGAGCCGGACGCCCTCGGTCAGGGCGCGGCGCGGGTCGCCGAGGATGGCGGCGGTGGAGCCGGTCTGGACCACCCGGCCGTCGACCTCGAGGAGTACGCCGAGGTTGTCGATGCCGGCCGGGACCGGCTGCCACGGGCCGATGGCGTACGCGGCGGCGGAGGTGTTGTCGGCGATGACGTCGGGCAGGGAGAACGTGAAGTCGCGGTAGCGGGAGTCGATGACCTCCAGCGCGGGCGCGACCGCGCGGACCGCCGAGGCGAAGTCGGCGAGGGGTTCGCCGGGTTCGGGGAGGCGGTCGAGCAGGAACGCGACCTCGGGTTCGACCCGCGGGTGGATGAGGCCACCCACGGTTACGGTGCCGCCGTCGTCGACGCGCATGGCGTCGGTGAGCCGGCCCCAGATGACCTCGTCGACACCGACCTGCGCCATCTTGGCCCGGCTGGTCAGGCCCATCTTCAGCCCGACCAGGGTCTCGCCCCGGGCGAGGCGGTGGCCGACCAGGGCTTCCTGGACGGCGTACGCGGTGTCGACGTCGATGCCGGCGTCGGCGGCGAGCTGCGGGATCGCGGTCGCGGTCCGCGCGGCGTTGTCGAGTCGTTCGGCGATGGTGGCGAGGTCGGTCACGGCTTGCCCTCCCCGCCACCGACCAGGTCGAGGGCGACGTCGACGATCATGTCCTCCTGCCCGCCGACCATCCGGCGGCGGCCCAACTCGACCAGGATCGAGCGCACGTCGACCCCGTACCGGTCCGACGCCCGCTCCGCATGCCGCAGGAAACTCGAATACACCCCGGCATAGCCCAGCGTCAGGGTTTCCCGGTCCACGCGCACCGGCCGGTCCTGCAACGGCCGGACCAGGTCCTCGGCGGCATCCATCAACGCGAACACGTCACAACCATGCTCCCAACCGTGCAACTCCGCGACCGCGACGAACACCTCCAGCGGCGCGTTCCCAGCCCCGGCACCGTGCCCGGCCAGGGACGCGTCGACGCGGGTGGTGCCGTGCTCGACCGCGACGACACTGTTCGCCACCCCCAACGACAGATTGTGGTGAGCGTGGATCCCGACCTGCGTACCCGGGTCGAGAACCTGCCGGTACGCGTCCACCCGCTCCGCGACATCACGCATCAGCAGCCGACCACCCGAATCCGTGACATACACACAGTGCGCCCCGTACGACTCCATCAGCTTCGCCTGCTGCGCGAGACCCTTCGGGTCGTTCATGTGCGACATCATCAGGAACCCGGACACGTCCATACCGTTCTCCCGCGCCCACCCGATGTGCTGCGCGGAGATGTCCGCCTCCGTACAGTGCGTCGCGATCCGCACACTGGTCACCCCGAGGTCCCGGGCGGCCTTCAAATCGGCGATCGTGCCGATCCCGGGCAGCAGCAACGTCGTCAGCTTCGCGTTCGTCACCGCCTCCGCGGCAGCGGCGATCCAGTCCGCGTCCGACGCCGCACCATGCCCGTAATTGACGCTGGAGCCGGCCAGACCGTCACCGTGCGCGACCTCGATCGCCGCCACACCAGCACTGTCGAGGGCGGCCGCGATCGACCGGACCTGGTCCACGGTGAACTGATGCCGCACCGCGTGCATCCCGTCCCGCAACGTCACATCCTGGATATACAGGTTCACGCCGCCACTCCCCGCTCGGCCCGCAACGCCACCATCCGCTCCGCCGTCCGCAACGCCGCCGACGTCATGATGTCCAGATTCCCGGCATACGCCGGCAGATAGTGCCCCGCCCCGGACACCTCCAGGAACACCGACACCTGCACCCCCTCGAAATGCCCGCCCAACGCCGGAACGTGAGCGGACACGTCGTCGAACTGCACCGTCTGCTTCAACCGGTAACCCGGCACATACTCCGCGACCGCGGCGACCATCGCCTCCACCGACGCGGCGATCGCAGCCCGGTCCACGTCCCGGTCCGGGCACAGGCAGTAGACGGTGTCACGCATCAACAACGGCGGATCAGCCGGATTCAGCACGATGATCGCCTTACCCGCCCGGGCACCACCGACGACCTCGATCGCCCGCGCCGTCGTCTCGGTGAACTCGTCGATATTCGCCCGCGTCCCCGGACCCGCCGACCTCGACGCGATCGACGCCACGATCTCCGCATACGCCACCGGCGTCACCCGGCCAACCGCGGCGACGATCGGAACGGTCGCCTGACCACCACACGTCACCATGTTCACGTTCGGCTCGCCCAGATGCTCATCCAAATTCACCGGCGGCACCACATACGGCCCGACCGCCGCCGGCGTCAGATCCACCACCAGACGACCGCGCTCCCGCAACAACTCCGCGTGCCGCTTGTGCGCACCCGCCGACGTCGCGTCAAACACCACCTCCACATCCGCGAACTCCGGCATCCCGAGCAGCCCGTCGATACCCTCGGCCGTGGTCGCCACACCAAGCCGGCGAGCCCGCGCCAGACCGTCGGAGTCCGGGTCGATACCGACCATCGCCACCATCCGCAACGACTCCGACAACCGCAACACCTTGATCATCAGATCGGTACCGATGTTCCCCGACCCGATCACCGCCACACCCGTGGTCATGACGTCTCCTCGCTTAGTCCACGGCCGGCACAGTCCACACCGGGCCAGCCGATCTGGTCACCCCGTCCGCCCATCACGACCCTCCCGAGAAGCAGACCCGCACCGAACCCACGCCGGATATCCGCGCCTCGTACGCGGCGCCTGCGGTGACCGACACCATCGGGCCGAGCGCCCCGGACAACACCACATCGCCAGCACTCAGCGGGCTACCCGCGACGGCGAGCGTCTGCGCCAACCAGGCGACCGCGTGCACGGGGTTACCGAGGCAGGCGGCGCCAGCGCCGACCGAGACCGGCTCGCCAGCGTGTTCGAGAACCATGCCCGCCACCCGAAGGTCGACGTCCGACAGACGGCAGGGCTGGTTGCCGAGCACGAACAGACCCGAGGAGGCGTTGTCCGCGACCGTGTCCACGATCGAGATGTCCCAGCCCGCGATCCGCGAATCCACGATCTCCACCGCCGGAAGAATGTGGTCGGTCGCCCGGATCACGTCGGCGACCGTCACCCGCTCGAACGGCAGACCGGCATCGAGGACGAACGCGACCTCCGCCTCCACCCTCGGTTGGATCAACCCACCCAGATCGACCTCGGCGCCGTCCGGGACCGCCATGTCAGCGAACAACACCCCGAAATCCGGCTGGAACACCCCGAACGCCTGCTGCACCGCCGGCGACGTCAAACCGATCTTCGCCCCGACCCGACGCCGGCCAGCCGCCACCCACTCGCCGACCTGCGCCTGCTGAACGGCATACGCGGCATCGACATCACCGAGCGGCAGAACCGCCTCCCGCAACGGAGGCACGGGAGTCCCGGTCTCGTAGGCGCCCCGAAGCAACGCCGCAGCATCATCCACAAAGGTCATGACAGATCCACACACACGTTCGTCAGCTCCGAATAGAAGTCCAGGGAATGGGTGCCACCCTCACGACCCACACCAGACGCCTTCACCCCACCGAACGGCGTCCGCAGATCCCGCAGGAACCACGTATTCACCCACACGATCCCCGCCTCCAAACGCGCCCCCGCCCGATGCGCCCGACCCACATCCCGCGTCCACACCGTCCCCGCAAGCCCGTACTCACTGTCATTGGCCAGAGCGAACGCCTCGTCCTCGTCATCGAACGGCGCCACATGACACACCGGCCCGAACACCTCCTCACGGTTCACCCGCGCATCCGGGCCGAGACCGGTCAACACCGTCGGCCGCACATACGCGCCACCATCACGGCCATCCCCGAACTGGGGAACCCCACCACCAGCCAGGACCGTCGCGCCCTCGGCACGGGCCAGGTCGTAATAGCCGAGGACCTTCTCCCGATGCTTGTGCGAAATCAACGGCATGTTCACCGTCGCCTCGTCAGCCGGCCAGCCGAACGTCAACTCATCCGCCCGCTTCGCCAACCGCGACACGAACTCGTCAAACACCGGTCGCTCAACATAGAGCCGTTCGGTGCACAGACACACCTGACCACCGTTGGTGAACGACGACCGCACCGAGCCCTCGACAGCGGCATCCAGATCGGCGTCGGCGAAGACCAGGCCGGCGTTCTTGCCACCCAACTCGAACGACACCGCCTTCACCCCATCAGCAGCCGCCCGCATGATCGCCCCACCAGTAGCCGACTCCCCGGTGAACGTGATCGCATCGACACCCGGATGCCGGGTCAAAAACTCCCCCGCCGACCCCGGCCCGAACCCATGCACCACATTGAACACACCGTCAGGAACCCCGGCGGCGGCCATCACCTCGGCCAACAACGTCGCCGACGACGGCGTCTCCTCCGACGGCTTCACAATCACCGCATTCCCGCAGGCAAGGGCCGGCGCCACCTTCCACGTCAACAACAGCAACGGCAGATTCCACGGCACGATCACCGCCACAACCCCGACCGGCTTACGCACCGCATAGTTCAGGGCCCGACCACCGGACGGGGTCACGGTCGTAAACGACTCCGTCGGCGTGGTGGACACGATCTCCGCGAACGCGCGGAAGTTCGCCGCACCACGCGGAATGTCGAGACTCCGCGCCTGCGAAATCGACTTACCGGTGTCCCCGACCTCCGCCGCCACCAGATCATCGAACCGACGCTCCAACTCGTCGGCGACCCGGTACAACACCGCCGCCCGCTCCCGCTCACCCATCCGACCCCACGGACCAGCCAACGCCGACCGCGCCGCACCCACCGCAGCATCCACCGTGGACTGATCTGCCTCGGCGACCTCGAAGATGGTCTGGCCGGTGACCGGGGAGACCTTCGGGAACCGGTTGCCGGTGTCGACGAACTCGCCGCCGACGTAGTTGCGTAGCAGGCCGGGCTGGCCGGACGGCCGCCCCGACATCAGTTCGGGATGCCAGAGGTTCACGCCTCCCCCTCTCCGGTGCCAGACAGCCGGCGCCGGCTGGTGCCGATGGCCCGCTTCGTGACGGCGGCACCCAGCGCCCCGATCAGGAGCGCCGCCGCCCCGGCCACCGCCGCGCCGAGCACCCGGTGCTGGGTGCGGACCCGTCGCTGCACCTGGGCGTACGGCGTGGTGGAGAACGAGACCATCTCGTAGCGGGAGACGTAGCGGCCGGGCAGCGCCTTTTCGAGGGCGTGCTCGATCTTGCGCCCGTACTGGAAGACCGGTGAGGCGACCTTGTCGCGCATCTCGACGAAGTTGGCGAGGGCCATCTGGGCGATCGCCTCGGTGTCGTCGCGCCGGCGCTCGTCGAACAGCGGCAGGGCGCGGGCCCAGTCGTCGCCGGTGTCGTCGAGGCAGCGGTCGAGCACGACGACGTCCTCGAAGGCGCAGTTGGCGCCTTGGCCGTAGAACGGGACGATGGCGTGCGCCGCGTCGCCGAGCAGTGCGACCCGGCCGTTGGCGTGCCAGGGGCCGCACCGTACGGTGCCGAGCAGGCCGACCGGGTTGTGCTGGTAGTCGTCGACCAGGTTCGGGGCGATCGGCGGCAGGTCCGGGTAGTGGGTGGCGAAGTTCCGTTCGATGGCTGCCGGGCTGGACAGCGACGCGAAGCTGCCGGTGCCGCCGGTGGGCCAGAACAGGGTGCAGGTGAACGACCGGTCCGGGTTGGGCAGGGCGATCATCATCGAGGTGCCGCGCGGCCAGATGTGCAGCGCGCCGGGGTCGAGGGCGAAGTCGCCGTCGACCGGGGGAATGGTGAGTTCCTTGTAGCCGTAGTCGAGGAAGTCGAGGCTCTCGGTGAGCAGGTCGTGGGCGAGCAGTTGGCCACGTACGGCGGAACCGGCGCCGTCGGTGCCGATCACGACGTCGGCGTCGGCGTGGGCTTCGCCGTCCGGGGTCTGGTAGGTCATCGCGCCGGTCGCCGGGTCGAGGCCGACGAGCCGGTGCGAGAAGACGATCTCGACGCCGTCGGCGGCCTGCGCGGCGTCGAGGAGGGCGTTGTTGAGCGCGCCACGGCTGATCGAGTTGATGGCGCGGTCGCCGCCGGCGCTGTAGAGCTGGAGGTCGAGCGGCCCGGCGATCGGGTGGATCATGCGGCCGCGCATCGGGAGCGCGTCGGCCATCACCTGCTTGTCGAGGTCGATGCGGCGCAGCGCGTCGAGTCCGCGCTCGGAGAGCGCCAGGTTGATCGAGCGCCCGCGTTCGGCGGTGCCGCTGCGCGGGTCGGGGCGCCGCTCGTAGACGGTGACCCGGTGGCCGCGCCGGGCCAGGTAGCAGGCGAGCAGGCAGCCGGCCAGTCCCGCGCCGACGACCGCGACCCGCGATCGACTAGTCACGTCCCAACTCCTTCACCGTCGCGGCGAGAGCTTGCGCGGCCCGCCAACAGTCGTGGTACGTCGAGTAGAGCGGCACCGGCGCGAACCGTACGACGTCGGGTTCGCGGGCGTCGGCGATCACGCCGTGTTCGTGCCGGAGCCGCCGGGTCAGGTCGGAGGCGCTGCCGTCGCCGATGCGTACCGACAGTTGGCAGCCGCGCCGGGCCGGGTCGCGCGGGGTGATCACGGTGAGCGGCCGGTTCGCGGTGACCTCGTCGAGCAGTTCCTCGAGGTAGCCGGTGAGGCGCAGGCTGCGTTCGCGCAGGGCGGGCATGCCGACCCGGTCGAAGATCTCCAGCGAGGTGCGTACCGGACCCATCGCGTAGATCGGCGGGTTGGAGATCTGCCAGGCGTCGGCGGTCGCCGGCGGGCGGGACACCGGGGTCATCTCGAACCGGGTCGCCGGCTCGGTGCTCCACCAGCCCTCGAACCGGGGCAGGTCGGCGCCGTGGTGGCGTTCGTGGACGAACGCGCCGGCGAGCGCGCCCGGGCCGGAGTTCAGGTATTTGTAGGAGCACCAGGCGGCGAAGTCGACGCCCCAGTCGTGCAGCTTCAGCGGCACGTTGCCGGCGGCGTGCGCGAGGTCCCAGCCGACGACGGCACCGGCGGCCCGGCCGGCGGCCGTGATCGTCTCGATGTCCATCAGTTCGCCGGTGAGGTAGTTGACGCCGCCGAGCAGCACCAGTGCCACCCGGTCGCCCTCGTCGCGCAGGTAGGCCAGCACGTCCTCGGTGCGCAGGTTCTCCTCGCCGGGGCGCGGACGCAGCCGTACGACGGTCTTGTCGGGGTCCAGGCCGTGGAACACGGCCTGGCTGCGCACGGCGTAGCTGTCGGACGGGAAGGCGGTGTCCTCGATGACGATCCGGGTGCGGATGCCCGAGGGGCGGTAGAACGAGACCATCAGCAGGTGCAGGTTGACGGTCAGCGAGTTCATCACGACCGCCTCGGACGGCAGGGCGCCGACCAGCCGGGCCGCGGTCCCGGTCAGGAACTCGTGGTACGGCAGCCACGGCCGGCCGGCCTCGAGGTGCCCCTCCACGCCGAGCCGGGCCCAGTCGCCGAGATCGTCGAGCAGATCGGGGACGGTCGCGCGCGGTTGCAGGCCGAGCGAGTTGCCGGCGAAGTAGGCGACCTCGGCGTAGCGGCCGCCGTCGGCGGGTGGGACGTGGAACAGTTCGCGGTGGCCGGGGTCGGCGGCGTCACGCCGGTAGGCGTCTTCCTCACTACGCTCGCTCATGACGTCTACTCGCTACGCTCGCGGCCGCCATGAGACAGCCTGAGCCGACTGATTCGCTCACTGCGCTCGCTCATGTTTCTGTCTCCGGTCACATGGAGGTCCGGGCGGACCAGATCTCGGGGAAGACCACGCGGGCCATGCTGCGCTGCAACCATGTCACGCCGGCCGAGCCGCCGCTGCCGACCTTGGCGCCCATGGTGCGCTGGACGGCCTTGAGGTGCCGGTAGCGCCAGTCACCGAACTGTTCGGCGACCTCGGTCAGCGCTTCGCCGAGCATCCGCAGGTGGTTGTCGGGGGTGTTCTGCTCGTAGACGCGTACCCAGGCCTGTTCGACGGCCGGGTGCGCCTCGTGCTCCTGCGCGGTGTCCCGGTCAAGGAGTGCCTGCGGGATCGCGTGCCCGCGGCGGGCGAGTACGGCGATGACGTCGTCCCAGAGGCTCGGGGCCTCGAGGGTCTCGACGAGTTCGGCGTACACCTCGGCCTGCCGGCGGAACGGGCGGACCAGTGACGGGGTCTTCAGGCCGAGCAGGAACTCCAGGTGCCGGTACATCGCCGACTGGAAGCCGGAGCCCTCGCCGAGCAGGTCGCGGAAGCGGTTGAAGTCGGCGGGCGTCATCCAGCGCAGCGTCTGCCAGGAGGCGTTGAGTCCCTCGAGGTGCAGGGCGGCGCGGCGCAGCGGGGCGAGCGCGCCCCAGACGTCGTCGGCGCGCAGCAGCCGCTGGGTCTCGAGCAGCTCGAACCGGGTGAGGCCGAAGTAGAGCTCCATGATCTGGCTGACCATGAGGAAGGACATCTCGCCCGGGTCCTTGCTCAACGTCTGCTGGAGGCTGTGCAGGGTGCTGGCATGCACGTACGCGTCGTACGGCACGCGGTCGGTGAACTCGACCGTCGGCTCGCCGGCGTTGGCCGCGGCGCGCCGCTCGCGTTCGTCGGCAGTCGCCGGCCGTACGGCCGGGGCGGACGGGTCGGCCGGGCGTACGTCCGGCTCGGCCAGTTCGGTGCTCTTCATGCGCTGCGTCCCTCCCTCGCGCTGAGTTACCCCATGATCTCCTTGATCGGGGTGAATCTTGAAGACCGGATGAACGGTGTTCACGCTGCTAGACCTCTGGATCAGGAGCTAGATTGAGGTGCTGACTTAACGAAGGAAAAGTGAACGTGGACGAGATGGATTGGGCGCTCCTCGGGGAGCTGCAGCGCGATGCCCGGCTCTCCTTCAGCGAGCTGTCACGCAGGGTGCACCTGTCGCCGCCGGCGGTGGCCGAGCGGATCCGCCGGCTGGAGGAGTCCGGGGTGATCGGCGGCTACCACGCGCACGTCGACCTGCCCCGGGCCGGCTGGTCGGTGGTGGCCATGATCCGGATGTCCTGCTACGGGGCGCACTGCATCCTGCGCGACCCGGAGGTGGCGACGTGGCCGGAGATCCTGGAGATCCACCGGATCACCGGCGACGCGTGCAGCCTGTTGAAGGTGGCGGCCGGTTCGATGGAGCACTTCGAGCGGGTGATCGACCGGTTGGCCCCGTACGGCCAGCCGTCGAGCACGATGGTGCTGTCGACGCCGCTCGGCTGGCGCCCGGTGACCCGGGCCGACCGGCCGGAGTCCTGAGACGTACGACGACGGCGGCCCACGTCGCGCCCGGTGCCCCTTTCCGGGGCGCCCGCTACGGCTGTGGCTCGCCGCTGACGGTCACCTCGACGGCGACGACGCCGCCCGCCGCGTCGAGCACCTTTCGGAGCGTTGCCACAGTTCCGCGAGGAGGCCGGCCCTGTTGTCTACATTGTTCGGCAGCCGGGCAGCCACCCGGTGGTCCCTTGCGCAGCGAACCGGACCGGCATCCGCTGACCAGCCTTTCCCGAGACCGGCGAGGTGAGTGCACATGTCCGTTACCGACGTCGACCGGTACGTCGACGCGAACCCGTTCGGCGACGCCGCGTTCCCGGTCACCCCCGCCCAGGCCGTCTTCCTCGACGAGATCACGCCGCCGTCCGGTCCCGACCACGCCGACCACGTCCTCCACGTGGAGCTGACCCGGCGGATCGCGCCGGCGCGGGTGGCCACGGCGGTCCGGCGGACGATGCTGCGGCACGACGGTCTCCGGCTGCGCCTGGCCCACGACGGCTCGCGGTGGTGGCAGACCTGCGCCGATCCGGGCGACCCCCCGTTCGAGAGCCACGACCTGTCCGGTGTCGGCGACGACGAGGTGGAGTCGGCCGTGGCGGCGGTCGCGGCCGGCGCCCGGACCTCCCACACCGCCCCGGTACGCGTCGAGCACCTGCGGCTGGGCGGCGGTCGCCGGGACCGGATGCTCGTCATCTGCAATCCGCTGGTCGTCGACGAACTGTCCCTGGCGCTGGTGTTGGACGACCTCCAGGGGTGGCTGGACGGCAACGGGCCGGCGGCACCCACCACGCCGTACCAGATCTGGGCGGCGGCCCTGGACCGGTACGCGTCGGAGGCGGCACTGGCCGAGCAGGTCCCGTTCTGGCTGGCCCAGCGGCGGCGCGAGTCGGTACCGGTCGACCGGTCGGAGGGGGCCGGCTCGACCGGACCACGGGCGGTGCTCACCACGACACTGTCCGGGGCGGCGACCGGCGCCGCGGCACGGGCCGCCGGCTCGGCCGGGCTCGATCTCGCCGATCTGCTGCTGGCCGCCGTGGCCGCGACGGTAACTCGCTGGCAGGGCGGCGCACACTGCACGCTCGCGGTGGCGTCGCCGGGCCGGCGGTCTCCGGTACCGGGGATCGACGTCAGCCGGACGATCGGCCGGTTCGAGTTCCGCTACCCGCTGCGCCTGCACGTCGACCCGGGCCTGACCGGCCTGTCGGCGGCGGTCGAGGTGCGCCGCCAGGTGGCGGCCGTACCGCTCGACGGTCTCGGGCACGGCCTGCTGCTGCGTACCCGGGGCGACGAACGGCTGGCCGACGTCGCCGCGCCGCAGGTCAGCTTCAGCTATCTGGCGGGATCCGACGCGACCCGCCCGGCGGGCCTGCTGGTGCCGGTCGCCGGGTCGGCCGGACCGGAGCCCGCGCCGGCCGGTGGTCGGCCGTACCTGCTGGATGTCACGGCGGGATTCGCCGACGGCGCCGTCCGGTTCGCGATCCACCACGACCCGGCCGTCCACGACGCGTCGACGGTCGGGCGGCTGCTCGACGAGATCGGGGCACGGCTGCGCGGCGAGGCCGTCGAGGCGGGCTGACGCCACGGGGGTGGTCGGCCACCGGGGACGCTCCACCGCCGACCGGCGGGCCGGTGGCGCCGGGTGTCGCCGCGACCCGGCCGGCAGGGGTGTCCCGTGCCGGCCGCCGGCCGGATCCGGATGACCGGAGGGTCGGTTGTGACCGACTCGGCCATACCCTCACGCAGGTCAAGTTCGATAGGATCGAACAAGACTAGCCCGGGCCGCCCCCGCCCGCGCCGGCCTTTCCAGGAGGACCCGTGCACACATCGGAACGCCACACCCGGCAGGACGACGCCCGACCGGATCTGGTCGGCGCACGGATGCGGCGGTTCCGCACCGAACGGGGCCTGACCCTGCGCGGCCTGGCCGCCCGGTCCGGCCTGTCGATCGGCTTCCTGTCGCAGGTCGAGCGGGGTGTCTCATCGATCGGGCTGACCGCGCTGAACAGTGTGGCGGCCGCCCTCGACCGGCCGGTCGCGGAGTTCTTCGACGACGGTCCGGCCCCCGCCGAGGAGGTGCCGTCGGCCCGGCTGCCCACCCATTTCACGCTGACCCGGGCGGCGAGCGGCGCCACTGAATACGTCTCCGGCCAGCAGACCTACCGGATGCTGTCGGACCGGGGCCCCAACCTGGTGCTGGAGCCGATGCTGGTGCACATCGCGCCCGGTGGCCGGCGGGACGAGGCGTACGGGCACGGTGGTGAGGAGTTCGCCTACGTGGTCAGCGGCGAGCTGCTTTACGAGGTCGACGGGGTGGAGCACCGGCTGCACCCGGGGGACAGCCTGCATCTGCGGTCGAACGCGCCGCACCGGCTCTACAACGACACCGACAAGGTGACGACGGTCGTCTCGGTGGTCACGCCGCGGCTGTTCTGATCGCCGTGTTCACTCACACGTAACAGGGCGGGAGCGCTCCTACGGGTTCAGGCGGCGGTCGAGTTCGGCCGCCGCGGCCCGCCACACGTACGCCCCTGGGTCGATGACCGAGAAGTGGTCGCCGGGGTGTTCGAGGTGGACCACCTCGTCGCCGGCGGCCCGTGCGGAGGCGACGTACCGGCGGTTGAAGTCGCGCAGGTCGAGGTCGTCGGCGTGGCCCTGGACGACGAGTTGCGGCACGCCGATCGGCAGCCGGGCCATCGGGTCGGCGGCGGCGTAGACCGCCGGCAGGTCGTCGTGCCGGCCGCCGAGCGCGCCGGCGACGGCGCCCGAGCCGATGTCGCGGCGGTCGCCCTCGGCGAGGTCGAGCACCCCGGCCAGCGAGACGACCAGCGCGGGACGCCGGGTGTCGGCGGCGACCCGCAGCGCGAGTTGGGCGCCGGCCGAGTGTCCGATGACCGCGATCCGGTCGAGGTCGACCCTAAAGTTCAAGTCGAGGTTTAGGTTGAGGTCGAGGTTGAGGGTTGGCTCCCCGGCGTGGCCGGTCGCGGCCAGCCGGTCGAGGTCGGCCAGCGCGTCGAGGCCGGCGGCGACGTCGGCGGTGGTGGTGTCCCAGCCGTGCCGGTCCGGGCGGCGGTACTCCAGGTTCCACACCGCGTAGCCACGACCGGCGAGGTCGATGGCGAGCGCGTCCATCAGGTCGGCGCCCCAGACGGACCGCCAGAAGCCGCCGTGCAGCAGCACCGCGACCGGTGCCGGCCCGACACCCGTCGCCGACGGGTCATCCGAACCGGAGGCCGGCCCGGCGCCCGCCGGCAGTCGCAGGTCGCCCCACTGCTCGGGGTGCGGACCGTACGCGATCCGGATCGCCGGGTCGCGCCGCCGGTACACCGCGTGCCGGACCGCCCAGCCCAGGCCCCAGACGCCCCGGCCCCACAGGTGCGCCGAGCCGGCGGCGACCGGTGCCGGCCCGGTCACGGCCAGGTCGAACCAGACCGTACGGGCCGCGTGCCGTCCCTCGACGGCCATGAGCGCCCGTACGGCGGGATCGGGGCCGGGCAGTACGACGAGGACGGTCGACGGGTCGCGGCCGACGCTGCCGAGCGCGCGGCGCAGCCCGGCGGCGTCCGGGACGGTCAGGAAGCGGCCGGCGACGCCCAGCGTGGTGAACTCGCCCTCGGCGACCTCGGTGAGCAGGTCCCGGTCGGCGACCAGGCCGGCCACCGCGACGACCAGCACGTACGGCGGGGCCGGCTGGTTGGCCGACGGCCCGGTCACGACCCGCTCCCCGGCCCGGTCGCGGCCGGGCGGACCGGCGCCGGTTCGCGGCGCAGCAGCGGCAGCACGGCCGAGCCGAGCAGGGCCACGCCCCGGTCGTCGGTCAGACCGTGCGGGGTGCCGAACTCGACCCGCCGCACCCCGGCGTCGATCAGGGTCTGCGCCTGCGCGGCGACCTGCTCCGGGGTGCCGGAGAAGGCGAAGAGGTCGAGCAGGTCGTCGGGGATCAGCCGGCCGGCCTCGGTGTCGGCGCCGGCGTCGACCAGCTCCTTGACCCGGGCCAGCAGGTCGGCGGGGATCTCCACGGTCGGGTCGAGGTCGGCGACGACGGCCAGGTACATCGCGACCTCGGTGCGCGCCTTCGCCCGGGCGGCGGCGCCGTCGGTGTCGACGACGGTGACCGCGCCGAGCACGATGCCGACGTCGTCGACGGAGCGGCCGGCCGCCTCGGCGCCGGTGCGTACCCGGTCGCGGATGACCGACACCATCGCCGGGTTGGCGCTGCCGCCGACCTTGATCTCGACGGCGATCCGGCCGGCGAGGGCGGCGCCGCGCGGGCCCCAGGCGCCGAGCAGCAGCGGCGGGTCGGGGCGGTGCACCGCGTACCGCAGGGCGGTGCCGGGGGCGAGCCGGAAGACCCGGCCCTCGAAGCCGGTGGTGTCGCCGCCGAGCAGCCGGTAGACGACCTGCGCGGCCTCCTCCAGGGCGGCCAGCGGGCGGGGCTGGTCGATGCCGACGGCGCCGAGCCAGGTGCCGCGGGCCAGGCCCAGGTAGGCCCGCCCGTGCGAGGCCAGGTCGAGCGCGGCCACCTGGCCGGCGATCTCGTACGGCGCCATCGAGTACGGGTTGAGGCAGGCGGTGCCGAGCCGGACCCGGGTGGTGGCCGCCGCCATCTCCAGCAGCGGGAAGATCGGTGGCTGGTACATCAGGTCACCGAAGACGGTGAGTACGTCGAAGCCGTCCTCCTCGGCGCGGCGGGCCAGCCGGGCGTAGTCGCCGGCCCGCTTGTCGCTCTGCAGGCCGAGCCCGATCTCGACGGGTGCCACGGGGTTCCTCCTTGGTGGACGGCGGCCGGACGGCGGTCCGCCGGGACGCTGCGGGTGGCCGGACGGCCGGCGGGACGTTGCGGCGTGGCCGGACGGCCGGCGGGGCTCAGGCCGGTGGGGGTCCGGCCGGCGGGGCTCAGGTCAGGTCGGCGGAGTTCATCCGGCGCCGGCAGGTCCGCTCGACCCGCATGATCAGCCGCTCTTCCGGGTCGGGGCAGGCGAAGAGCGAGTCCTGGGCGAGCCAGTCGCCGGGCGGCACGTCGCGCTGCTTGGCGGCCAGGAACGGCAGCACCGACGCGAGGGCGTACACGCAGAAGTGCTTGCCCTCGGGCAGCTTGAGGTGTGCGCTGTCGGTCAGGTCGAAGTGGTCGCCGACGTCCATGCCGCACACCGAGCGGCCCTCGATCCGGTCGACGGTGACCCGCAGGTCGTAGATGTCCATGTCGCCCTCGGTGGGCGTCCCGTCCTCGGTCATGGTCAGCTCCCTCCTACCTGGACAATGATTTTGCCGACGGTACGCCCGGCGGCAAGGTCGGACAGCGCCCGCGGCGCCTCGTGCAGTGGCACGACCCGGGTCACCGGTGGCCGGACCGCGCCGGCCGCGTGCAGGTCGAAGAGCTGGGCGTACGCGTCGCGGACCGCGTCGGGGCGCCGCCACGGGTACGTCGACCCCCACGACAGGCCGATGACGGTGGTGTTCGCGGCGGTCAGCCGCATCGGGTCGACCGGCGGCGGTGGCCCGCCGGCGGCGCCGATCACCACGATCCGCCCCTCGAACGCCAGGCAGTCGAGCGACCGGGTGAAGACGTCGCCGCCGACCGGGTCGAGTACGACGTCGACCCCGGTCCCCCGGGTCGCCTCCCGGACCTGTTCGACGAAGTCGGTGGCGTGGTAGTCGATGGCGAGGCTGGCGCCGTTCTCCCGGCAGCGGGCGACCTTCTCCGGGCCGCCGGCGGTGCAGATCACCCGGGCCCGCCGGGCGACGGCGAGCTGGGTGGCGGCGATGCCGACCCCGCCGGCACCGGCGTGCACCAGCACCAGGTCGCCGGCGCGTACCCCGGCGCGTTCGAGGGCGAACCACGCCGTCTGGTACGTCACCGGCAGGGCGGCGGCCTCGACCGGGCCGATCCCGGCCGGCCGGGGCACGGTCAGGCCGGCCTCGACGGTGACCCGGTCGCCGAGCGCGCCGTGCGGCAGCGCCGGGCAGGCGAGCACGTCCTGGCCGAGCAGGTGCTCGGCGCCGGGGCCGGCGGCGACGACCCGGCCGGCGACCTCCACGCCCGGGGTGACGGGCGGGTCGGGGCGGACCGGATAGGTGCCCCGGCACAGCATCACGTCGAGGAAGTTGAGGCCGACGGTGTCCACGGCCAGGGTCACCTCGCCGGGGCCGGGCGGCGGGTCGTCGGGCACCTCCGCGACGGTGAGCACGTCGGCGGGCTCACCGTCGCGGAGGGCGACCAGTCGACGGATCATGCCGTGGCCGGCACGAGCAGTTCGGAGTGGTGGTGCACGATGCGCCAGCCGTCGTCGGTGCGCCGCAGCACGTCGGTGACCCGGCTGTGCTGGGCGGAGCCGTCCTTCGGTTCGGCGACCAGCACGTAGCGGGCGACGGCGGTGTCGTCCCAGACGTCGACACGCAGGTCGGTGGCGGCCAGGACGGCGAGGTTCGGGCGGGCGCCGGCGGCGTCGCGCCGGTCGCGGTACGAGTCGAGTTCGGCGCGGGTCCGCAGCGGCCCGGGCAGGTGGGTCTCCCAGGTGGTCACGTCGGCGTGCAGGTGGCTGTCGAAGCGCCGCCGGTCGCCGGCGAGGAACGCGTCGTACAGGTCGTCGATGCCGGCCCGGATCAGGTCGGCGTCGGCCCCGCCGCGGTCTTCGGTTTCGGTGCTCACTGTGCGCTCCATCCCGACCGGTCGTCGCGGACGACGCGGCCACCCTTCATGACCCAGCGGATGCCGCGGAACGCCGACGTCTCGGCGGTCGGGTCGGCGTCCATCGCGACCAGGTCGGCGTACTTGCCGGTCTCCACCGTGCCGAGGTCGGCCTCGGCGCCGAGCCAGCGGATCGGGCCGAGGGTGCCGGCGTACAGCGCGCGGGCCGGGCCGATGCCGCCCTCGGACATGTATTCGAGTTCGCGTACCGAGGCGTTGGTTCCCTCGAAGTGCCAGAACGGCGGCATGTCGCTGCCGAGCAGCACCTCGACGCCGGCTTCCAGCGCCATCGCGTAGCTCTCCAGGTGTCGTGGTCCGGCGCCGAGCGACCGGCACTGCATCCACTCCGGTACGCCGAGTTCGTCGAAGAACTCCTTGCAGCGGGTGACCAGCAGGGTCGGCACCAGGGCGGTGCCGCGCTCGGCCATCCGGGCGACGACCCCGGGGGTGAGCTGGTAGCCGTGCTCGACGCAGTCGAGGCCCAGTTCGACGGCCTCGGCGATGACCGGCGCCGGCCCGGCGTGGGCGGTGACCCGCCGGCCCCAGGCGTGCGCGGTGTCGATGACGGCGCGCAGCTCGTCGGTGAACAGCTGCCGGGTGTGGATCGACTCGTGCTCGCCGGCGATGCCGCCGGAGATCATCACCTTGATCAGGTCGGCGCCGGCCTTGACCTGGCTGCGTACGCCACGCCGGAAGCCGTCCGCGCCGTCGCACTCCATGGTGTCGCCGCTCTCGTGGCCGTGGCCGCCGGTGCAGACCAGGGCCCGGCCGGCGGTGAAGATCCGGGGGCCGACGACCCGGCCGGCGGCGATCGCGCGGCGCAGGGCGAAGTCGGCGTGGTCCTTCTCGGCCACGCAGCGAACCGTCGTCACTCCGCACAGGAGGGTGCGGCGGGCGCCGTCGGCCATGTAGAACGCCAGTTCGTGGGGGCTCATCCCCTTGACGCCGTCGCCGCCGCTGCCGGGCAGCGACAGCGACAGGTGGGTGTGCATGTTGGTCAGGCCCGGCGTGACGTACGCGCCGTCGAGGTCGACGCGCGCGAACCCGCCCTGCTCGCCGGCCTGGGCGAGCACCTCGTCGCGCGGGCCGACGGCGGCGATCCGGTCGTCGCGTACCCAGACGGCCGCGTCGGGCAGCGGGCCGACGCCGTCGACGATCCGGCCGTCGACGACGGTGCAGTTGACCAGTACGGTCGACGCCGCACCACTACTTTCGCTCATGGGTAGTCCTCGAATCCGTAGATCTGGCGGGCGGCGGCGGGGGTGACGTAGCCCTCGGCGATGTCGGCGCGGATGGCGGCCGGGTCGCGGTCGCGGGGGTCGCCGTGGCCGCCCCCACCGGCGGTCAGCAGCGTGATCCGGTCCCCCACCTCGACCCGGGTCCGCTTCGTCGACACCCGCGCCTCCCGGTCCGTACCGGGAAAGACGACCACCTGGTTCGGGTCCGGCTCCAGGCCGCCGGCAAGCGCCCACGGCCGGCTGCGGGTCTTCTTGATCACCGACAGGAACTCGCCCGGCGTCACGAACCGGATGTCACGCCGCAGCCCCGATCCACCCCGGAACCGGCCCGCCCCGCCGGAGTCGGCGCGGATCTCGACCCGTTCGAAGAACATCCCGGTCTTGGCTTCGAGGACCTCGACCGGGGTGTTGCGGGCCTGGGTCTGGCACAGGTGGTTGACCGGGCCGATGCCGTCATGGTCGGGGCTGGCGCCCCAGCCGACCGCGTCGTTGTTGCTGACCGCGAACATCTGCCCGGTGTCGGGATGGATACCGACCATCATGAACCCGGGCACGTCACCGCCGGACGACGCCGGCAGCCGGTCCGGCATGCCCTGGGCGAGGGCCTTGTAGATGAGTTCGAGGGCGACGGTGCCGGTCCACTGGGTGAACGTCGCCGCCGGGTAGACGGCGTGGAACAGGGTGCCGGGCTCGGCGCGTACCGACAGGGCGGCGAAGTGGCCGGCGTTGGTCTGCTCGGTCGGGGTGGTCACCGCCTTGAACGCGACCCGGGCGGTCGCGATCGTCGCGCCGAGCGGCAGGTTCACCGGGCCGGGTACGGCCGGCGACGAGCCGGCGAAGTCGACGGTGAACCGGCCGTCGGCGACGGTCACGGTGACCTGCATCCGGATCGGCTCGTCGCTGATGCCGTCGTCGTCGAGCCAGTCGACGGCGGTCCACGAGCCCTGCGGCAGGGCGGCGACCGCCTCGGCGGTGGACGCCTCGGCGGCCGCGACGACGGTGTCGACGACCGCGTCGACGGTCTCGCGCCCGTAGCGGGTGTAGACGTCGATCAGCCGGCGCTCGCCGGTGCGCAGCGCCGCGACCTGGGCGTGCAGGTCGCCGATGACCAGGTCCGGCATCCGGGAGTTGAACCGGATCAGTTCCACGATCTCGTGGGCCGGTTCGCCGCGGCGGAAGACCTTGGTGCCCGGGAAGATGATGCCTTCCTGGTGCATGTCGGTGGAGTCCAGCACGTAGCCGGGGTCCTTGGCGCCGAGGTCCATCCAGTGCGCGCGGACGCAGAGGAAGCCGATCAGCGTGCCGTCGCCGTCCGGGTCGGCCGGGTCGGGCAGGAACACCGGCGAGAACAGGGTCGCGTCGTACGAGTGCGCCGCGTTCCAGTACGGGTAGTTGAGCAGCACCACGTCGCCGGGTTCGAGGTTGTCGACCCCGACGTACTCGACGCCCTTGCCGATCGAGTAGTCGTTGGCGCCGAGGAACCGGCTCAGGCCGGTCGACTCGGCGACCAGGCGCAGGTCGGCGTCGTAGATGGAGATGCCGAAGTCGTAGACCTCGTAGATGACCGGGTTGAAGGCGGTGCGGACCAGGGCGGCCCGCATCTCCTCGGCGGCCGACACGAGATAGCTGCGGACCACCTCGACGGTGGCGCCGTCCGGCGGTGTCGTCGCGGCCCGACCGGCCCCGGGTTCACCCATCGGTCACCCCGTAGACGTCACGGGCGGCGGCCGGGCTGACGTAGCCCTCGGCGACGTCGAGGCGTACGGCGTCGGGGTCGCGGTCGCGGGGGTCGCCGTGCCCGCCCCCACCGGCGGTCAGCAGCGTGATCCGGTCCCCCACCTCGACCCGGGTCCGCTTCGTCGACACCCGCGCCTCCCGGTCCGTACCCGGGAAGACGACCACCTGGTTCGGGTCCGGCTCCAGGCCGCCGGCAAGCGCCCACGGCCGGCTGCGGGTCTTCTTGATCACCGACAGGAACTCGCCCGGCGTCACGAACCGGATGTCACGCCGCAGCCCCGCGCCACCGCGGAACCGGCCCGCGCCGCCGGAGTCGGCGCGGAACTCCATCCGTTCGAAGAACATCCCGGTACGGGCCTCCAGCACCTCGACCGGGGTGATCCGGCCGGTGCTGCCGGAGACGTGGGTGGCGGCGTTCATGCCGTCGTGGTCGGTGGTGGCGCCCCAGCCGACCGGGTCGTTGTTGCTGACCGCGAACATCGCCCCGGTGTCGGGGTGGATGCCGACCATCATGAACCCGGGCACGTCACCGCCGGACGACGCCGGCAGCAGTTCCGGCATGCCCTGGGCAAGCGCCTTGAGGATCAGCTCGACCGCGACGATGCCGGTCCACAGGGTGAACGTCGGCTGCGGGTAGACGGCGTGGAAGAGCGTGCCGGGCTCGGCGAGCACCTTCAGCGGGGCGACCGTGCCGGCGTTCGACGGCTGGTCGGGCGAGGTCAGCGACTTCAGGATCACCTTGCAGATCGCCTCGGTGGCGCCGTACGGCATGTTGATCGGGCCGGCGGTCGCCGGCGCCGAGCCGGCGAAGTCGACGGTGAACTCGCCGTCGGCGATGGTGACGGTGACCCGCATCTTCACCGGGTCCTCGGTGATGCCGTCGTCGTCGACCCAGTCCTCGGCGGTCCAGGTGCCCTGCGGCAGCGCGGCCAGGGCGGCCCGGCTGCGGGCCTCGCCGTCGGCGATCATCGCGTCGATGGCGGCGTCGACGGTGGGCCGGCCGAACTTGGCCAGGATCTCCAGGTAGCGGCGTTCGCCGGTACGCAGCGCGGCGATCTGGGCGTGCAGGTCGCCGAGCACCTCGGCCGGCATCCGGGAGTTGAACCGGATCAGCTCGTGGATCTCGTGGACCGGGACGCCCTTCGACACCACCTTGGTGCCCGGGAAGATCAGCCCCTCCTGGTGCATGTCGGTGGAGTCCAGGACGTAGCCGGGGTCCTTGGCGCCGAGGTCCATCCAGTGCGCGCGGACGCAGAGGAAGCCGACGAGGGTGCCGTCGGCGTCCGGGGCGGCCGGGTCGGGCTGGAAGACCGGGGCGAACAGGGTCGCGTCGGAGGCGTGCGCCGCGTTCCAGTACGGGAAGTTGAGCAGCACCACGTCGCCGCGGTGCAGGTTGTCGAGGCCGACGTACTCGACGCCCTTGCGCAGCGAGAAGTCGTTGGCGCCGAGGAAGAAGGTGAGCCCGGTCGCCTCGGCGACCAGCCGCAGGCCGGCGTCGTACATCGACATGCCGAAGTCGTGGACCTCGTAGATGACCGGGTTGAACGAGGTGCGGATCAGGGTGGCCCGCATCTCCTCGGCCGCCGACAGCAGGTAACTGCGGACGACCTCGACCGTGGCTCCGTCCAGGGTGGTCATGCGCCAGCCTCCTCGAGGGTCACCAGCAGGTAGCCGTGCGGGTCGACCTCGACGCGCTGTCCACTGGGGACGACGGTGGTCGAGGTGCCCTCGTCGACCAGCGCCGGCCCGGAGAAGACGTCGCCGGGCTGGAGCAGCGAGCGGTCGTAGACGGCGAACGGAACGACCTCGCGGGTGCCGAAGTCGTACGCGTCGCGCGGGGCGAGCAGCGCCCGGGTCGGGTCGCCGTCGCCGGCCGGCGCGGTCGCCAGCTCCGGGCGACGGGTCCGGCCGATGCCGCGTACCCGCAGGTTGAGGATCTGCAGCCGGTTGTCCATCGCGTGGCCGTACCGGGCCCGGTGCAGTTCCTCGAACGAGGCGCGGACCGCGTCGGGGTCGAGGTCGTGGCCGACGGTCACCATCAGGCTGTGCTCCTGGCCGAGGTAGCGCAGCTCGAACTGCCGCTCCAGGAGCGCGTCGTTCTCGCCCACCCCCTGGGTGCGCAGCGAGGCGAGGGCCTCGGCCTCCACGCTCTTGAACAGCGCCTCGATCTGGTCCAGGTCGGCGTCGTCGAGGGTGGCCATGACCGTACGGGCGAAGTCGTCGACGATGTCGGCGGACAGCATGCCCCAGGCGGAGAAGCCGGACGGGGCGAACGGCACGACCACCTCGCGGATGCCCATCTCGCGGGCCAGCAGCGGGGCGAGCAGCGGGCCGGCGCCGCCGAAGGCGAGCAGTGAGAAGACCCTCGGGTCGTGGCCGCGCTCGACGGTGATCTGCCGGACCGCGCCGACGGTCTTGGCCAGCAGCACGTCGTAGATGCCGGCGGCGGCCGCCTCGACGGACAGGCCGAGCGGTTCGGCGACCTGCTCGCGGACCGCGTCGCGGGCGGCGTCGTCGGCCAGGCCCATGGTGCCGGCGAGGAAGCGCGCCGGGTCGACGAAGCCGAGGACGACCGAGGCGTCGGTGACGGTCGGCTTCGTGCCGCCGCGGCCGTAGCAGACCGGGCCGGGGTCGGCGCCGGCGCTGTGCGGGCCGACCTTGAGCAGGCCACGGTCGAGCCAGGCGATGGAGCCGCCGCCGGCGCCGATGGTCCGGATGTCGTACGTCGGGATCAGCAGCGGGAAGTGTTCGAGCTGCGCCTCGTACGCGGCGACGGCCGAGCCGCGCTCGATGACGCAGGCGTCCAGCGACGTGCCGCCGATGTCGAAGGTGAGCAGGTTGTCGCGGCCGAGTTCGTTCGCCAGGTAGGCGGCGCCGACGATGCCGCCGGCCGGGCCGGACAGCACGGTGTGCGTCGGCGAGGTCTTGGCGACGGTCGACGTCATCGAGCCGCCGCCGGAGCGCATGATGAGGAACCGGCCGGCGAAGCCACGGGCGGCCAGGCCGCTCTCCAGCTCGTCGACGTACCGCTCGAAGATCGGCCGGATGTACGCCTCGAGCACGGTGGTGCTGGTCCGCTCGTACTCGCGGTACTCGCGGACGATGTCGGTCGACAGCGACAGGCTGACGTCCGGGTACTCGCGCCGGATGATCTCGGCGGCGGCGCGCTCGTGGGTCGGGTCGAGGAACGAGTGCAGGAAGCAGATCGCGATCGACTTCACGCCCTGCGCCTCGACCAGCTCGCGGGCGGCGGCGCGCACGCTGTCCGGGTCGAGTTCGGTGACGACCCGGCCCTTGTGGTCCAGCCGGCCGGTGACCCCGGCGGTGTAGCGGCGCTGGACCAGGCTCTCCGGGCGCTGGTACTTGAAGTCGTACATGTGGTCCGACGGCACGTTGCCGCGGCCGATGAGAAAGATGTCGCGGAAGCCGTCGTTGGTGATGATGCCGGTGGCGCCGCCGCGGCGTTCGAGGACGGCGTTGAGGCCGAGCGTGGTGCCGTGGATGAACAGCTCCACCTGGGACAGGTCGGTGCCCAGCGCGGTGACCGCGTCGAGCACACCCTCCCACGGCCGCGCGGGCGTGGTCGACGCCTTGCGGAAGCGCACCCGGTTGGTGCGGGTGTCCAACTCCATCGCGTCGACGAAGGTGCCGCCGATGTCGACGGCGAGCCGGATGTGCGGTTCAGACACGGATGTCACTACCTTTCAGCAGGGCGGGGATCTCCGGTACCCGCCAGCAGGCGGCCCGGCTCGCGCCGTACGGCTGGAGTTCCTGGTCGTCGGAGCGGCACCGGTCGGTGACGAACGGGCAGCGGGCGGCCAGCGGGCACCCGGTGGCGGCGTCGGCCTCCTCCAGGTCGCGGGTCAGCTCGACCCGCGGCCCGCCGAAGCCGGTGCCCAGGCTGGGGGCACTTGCCAGCAGCGCCCGGGTGTACGGGTGTTTCGGGTTGTCGAAGACCTCGTCGACCGGCCCCTCCTCGACCACCCGGCCGAGGTAGAGCACGACGACGCGGTCGGAGAAGCCGCGTACGGTGGCCAGGTCGTGCGAGATGAAGACCGAGCCGCGCGACGAGTCGGCGGCGACGTCGGCGATCACCTTGAGGATCTGGGCCTGCACGGTCACGTCGAGCGCCGAGGTGGGCTCGTCGAAGACGATCAGTTCGGGGCGGCCGACCAGCGCCCGGGCGATGCCGATCCGCTGGGCCTGCCCGCCGGAGAGTTCGTGCGGCTGCCGCTGGAGGATGGACCGGTCGAGTTCCATCCGGTCGAGCACGGCCCCGACCCGCTGCGCGCGTTCGGCCGCCGGTACGCCGAGGGCCCGCAGCGGTTCGGCGATCGAGTCGCCGACGGTGCGGCGCGGGCTGAGCGAACCGATCGGGTCCTGGAACACCATCTGGGCCCGGGTCCGCAGCTGCCGCAGCTTACGGCCGCGCAGGCCGGCGTAGCGCTGGCCGGCGACCTCGACGCTGCCGCTGGCCGGGTCGACCAGGCCGAGCATGAGCTTGGCCAGGGTGCTCTTGCCGCAGCCGCTCTCGCCGACGACGCCGAGGGTCTCGCCGGCGGCGACGGTCAGGCTGACGCCGCGCAGCGCGTGGTGGCCGCCGCGGCCGAAGCGGCTGCGGTAGACCACGTGCGCGTCGTCGATCGCCAGGACGGGCGTGCCGGCCGCCGGCGTCGCGGCACCGGCGGCCCGGTCCTTGGTGAGAGCGCCCGCCGGCCCGACCGGGCCGGTGCCTGGCACGGTCGGGCCGGCCGGCGCGGCTTCGGCGGTGGTGCTGGTCGGGTCGGCCGCCGCGGTCTTGGCGGTGGCGTGCAGGGTCGGGTCGGCCGCCGCGGTCTTGGCGGTGGCCTGCAGGGTCGGGTCGGCCGCCGCGGTCTTGGCGGTGGCCCGCAGGGTCGAAGCGGCAGCGGTCATCGGGCCGCTCTGCGGGTGGAAGCAGGCCAGCGTCCAGTCGCCCGAGCCGTGCGGGACCGGCATGGTCGGCGGGCGGCGCTGCCCGCAGGTGTCGGTGGCGTGCGCGCAGCGGGGCGCGAACGGGCAGTCGTCCGGCGCGGCCCGCATCAGCGGCATCGCCCCGGCGGTCGCGACGACCGGCCGGCCGTCGATGTCGGGGACCGAGGCGAGCAGGGCGCGGGTGTAGGGGTGGGACGGTTCGCGCAGCACCTGGTCGGCGGGGCCGCTCTCGACGACGGTGCCGGCGTAGAGCACCACCACCCGGTCGCAGACCGCGGCGATGGAGGCCAGGTCGTGCGAGATGAGCAGTACGCCGCGCCGGTCGGCGTCGGCGGCCAGCCGGAACTGGCGCAGGATCTCCCGGGTCAGGGTGACGTCAAGGCCGGTGGTCGGCTCGTCGGCGATCAGCAGGCCGGGCGCGCAGCCGGTGGCCAGGCTGATCATCACCCGCTGGGCCATGCCGCCGGACAGTTCGTGCGGGTACGCGTCGAGCCGCCGGGCCGGGTTGCGGATCCCGACCTGTTCGAAGAGTTCGCGGGCGGCCTCCCGGGCCCGTTTCGGGTCCATCGCCTGGTGGGTGGTGAGCCGGTCGGTGAGCTGCCGGCCGACGGTGCGGGTGGCGATGAGCGCCCCGCGCGGGTTCTGGAAGCACAGCGCCGCGCCGTGGCCGCGGTGGGTGCGCAGTGCCTCGTCGTCCATCCGCAGCACGTCGGCGCCGTCGAAGTGGACCGCGCCGGTGGCGTCCGCGCCGCCGGGCAGCAGGCCGACGACGGAGCGGGCGACCATGCTCTTGCCACCGCCGCTCTCGCCGACCAGGCCGACCACCTCGCCGGCGTCGACGCGCAGGTTGACGTTGCTCAGGGCGGCGACCTCGCGGCCGCGCCGGCGGATCACCACCGACAGGTTCTCGATCGAGAGCATGGCTATCTCCGCTTCGCGTCGGCGCGTTCCTGCAGCCCCTCGCCGAGGAGGCTGAAGCCGAGCACGCAGATGAGCAGGAAGAGTCCGGGCGGCACCGAGGTCCACCAGCGTCCGGCGACGACGTCGGGGTTGCCGAGGCTGATCATGGCGCCCCACTCGGCGGTGGGGATGCTGACGCCGAGGCCGAGGAAGGACAGGCCGGCCAGGGTCAGCATGGCCCAGCCGCAGTTCAACGGTGCGATGACGCGTACCGGGGTGAGGCTGTTGGGCAGGACGTGCCGCCACAGCACGCCGAACGTCGACGAGCCGGAGGTCACCGAGGCGTCGATGAACGGCAGCTCGCGTACGGAGCGGGCCTCGGCGCGGACCAGGCGGGCGTACGCGGGCGCGTTCACCAGGGCGATGGTGATGATCAGGTTGACCGTGCCGTTGCCGAGCAGGGCGGCCACGGCCAGGGCCAGGATGAAGGTCGGGAACGCCTGGAAGATGTCGACCAGCCGCATCAGCACGTCGTCGACCCAGCCGCCGAGATAGCCGGCGACCAGGCCGACGATCGTGCCGACCACGACCGCGAGGGCGACGGCCGCCACCGCGATGCCGAGGTCGAGGCGGCCGGCGTAGAGCAGCCGGCTCCAGATGTCCATGCCGTTGCTGTCGGTGCCGAGCAGGTGGCTGCCGCCCGGCGCGGCGAGGTTGGCGGCCGGATCGATCTCCTCCGGGCCCCAGTTGGCGAGCAGCGGGGCGAAGATCGCGGCGAGCGTGACCACGGTCAGGATGGTCGCGCCGACCACGATCAGCACGTTGGCGAACCGGCCGCCCCGGACCCCGCGGCCCTTGACCGGGGCCGCGGTGTCCGCGGATTCGCCGGGACCGCCGGCGGCGCGCAGATCAACCATCAGATCTTCACTCTCGGGTCGAGGATCGCGTGCACCACGTCGGCGATGAGGAACACCAGCACGTAGGCCAGGGCGATGATCACCACGGACGCCTGGACGACCGGGTAGTCGCGGTAGAGCAGGCCGCGCAGCGCCCACTGGCCGAAGCCCTGCCAGGAGTAGACGTATTCGACGAGCACGGTCGAGCCGATCGCGGTGCCGAAGACCAGGGCGGCCAGCGACGGCACCCGGACCATCGTCGCCCGGGTCAGGTAGCCGCGCAGCAGCGTTCGGGGACGCAGCCCGTGGGCGCCGGCGGCGACGTACGCCTCGGAGTGCAGCACCTCCAGCGCCGACGCCCGTACGCTGCGCAGCAGCGGCGCGACGATGACGATGGCCAGCGTGGCGACCGGCAGGGCCAGGTGCGCCGCGGCCGAGCCGAACGCCGGCCAGTTCGCCGTCAGCACCGCGTCGACCAGGTCGGCTCCGGTGATCGGGGTCAGGTTGGTGTCCGGGTCGACCCGGCCGCTGGGGGCCGGGAACCAGCCGAGCACGCTGTAGCCGACCAGGATCAGCACCAGGCCGAGCCAGAACTCCGGCATCGAGTTGCCGATCAGGGCGAAGATCCGGATGCTGTGGTCGCCGACCCGGTCGGCGCGGCGGGCCGACCAGATCCCGAGTACGACGGCGACGACCAGCGCCAGCGACACCGAGAAGACGACGAGTTCGAGCGTCGGCCCGATCCGCACCGCGACCTCGGCGGTGACCGACCCGCCGCTCTGGATCGAGGTGCCGAAGTCACCGGTCACCAGCCCGCCGAGGTAGTCCAGGAACTGCTTCCACATCGGCTGGTCGAGCCCGAACCGTTCCCGGGCCGCCGCGGCGTCCTCCTCGGTGGCGTTCGGGCCGAGGATGGTCCGGATCGGGTCGCCGGGCAGCACCCGCACCAGGAGGAAGGTCAGGACGACCACCCCGAGCAGCACCGGGATGAGCTGGAGCAGCCGCCTGCCGACGAAACGAAGGATCCGCATGGGTACCGGGATCAGGCCGAGGTGCTGAGGTAGCGCAGGCGGGCGAGGCCGTCCATCGGCTGGACCCAGCCGGCCACCTCCTCGCGTACCGGCAGGTTGAAGTTGGGCTGGCAGACGATCACCCACGGCACGTCGGCGGCGAGGATCTGCTGGACCCGGGTCCACAGCGCCCGGCGGCCGTTCTCGTCGACGGTGGTGTGCGACTGCTCGTAGATCTGCTCGATCTCCGGGTTGGTGTAGTTGGAGTAGTTGAGGTTGGCGCCGGAGACGAAGCTGGTGGCCAGCATGTACTCGACGTCGTTGACCCAGAGCTGGCCCGAGGTGATCTGCAGCGGGATGTTCTTCTGCTGCCGCCGCTCGGCGAGCGTGGCCGGGTCGAGCGGGGTGAGCTTCAGTTCGATGCCGGCCTTGCGTGCCTCGGACTGCACCAGTACGGCGAGCTGCTGCTGGGTGTCGTTGTCGGTCTGGAAGACCAGCTCCGAGCTGATCGAGGTCTGGCCGGCGGCGGCCAGCGCGGCCTTGGCCGCCTCGATGTCGTACTTGTAGGGGTAGCCGCTCGGGTCGTAGCCGGGCATGTCCAGCGGCACCAGGCTGCTGGTCGGCCGGGCGTCGCCGCCGTAGACGTTGGCGATGATCTGCTCGTACGGCACCGCCTGGGCCAGCGCCTTGCGGACGTTGACGTCGTTGAACGGCGCGGTGGTGACCGACATCTGGATCGCGACCTGCTCGTTGCTGGGCGCGGAGAGGACCTTGATGCCGTCGGCGTTCTTCAGGTCGGCGATGTCGCGGCGGCTGATGCCGAGCGCGATGTCGATGTCACCGTTCTGGAGCTGCAGCCGCTGGTTGGCGGCGGCCGGGACGACCGAGATCCGGATGGTGCCGGTCTGCGCCGGGTCCGGGCCCGGGTAGCCCTTGTTGGCCTCCAGCACGATCTCCTGGCCCTGGGTGGCCTTGGTGACGTTGAAGTAGCCGCCGGTCGGGGCGTTCTTGGCGAACCACTCCTGGGCCCACGGGTCGGCGTCGGTGGCGTGCTTCTTGGCCTCGACCGAGTCGAAGACGTACAGCGAGATCGCCTGGATCTGCGGGGTGAGCGCGCTCGGGAACGCCTGGGCGAACTCGACGGTGTGGTCGTCGACGACCCGGACCTGGTCGGGCTCGGTGAGACCGATGGTCCGGTAGACGCCGGCGACGTTGGCCTTGGCGGCGAACGCCCGGTCCTTGGACCACTTGACGTCGGCGGCGGTCATCTCGTTGCCGCTGGCGAACTTGACGCCCTTGCGCAGCTTCAGGGTCCAGGTCTTCTGGTCGGCGCTGGGCTCGAACGACTCGGCGAAGGTCGGCATCACGTTGGTGGTGTCGAGGATCTTCGAGCCGCTGACCTCGGTCACGCCGTAGTCGACCAGGTAGGGGTAGACGTTCTTGTAGAGCATGAGCGCGGTCGGGTCGAACCCGACGAAGTCCTGGTCCCAGCTGCTGAGGTAGCTGGAGACCGCGATCCGCAGGGTGGACGCGGCCGGGTCGGCGGACCGGCCGGACGAGCCGGACTGGGAGCCTGCGGCGCAGGCGCCGGTGGTCAGCAGGAGGGCGACGCTACCCCCGAGCTGCAGCACCGACCGACGGGAGAGTGCGGGCGATCCGGGTCCGAACGGACGCGCTGATCCGGCCATGGGAAGTCCTCCAAGAACCACGACGAGGCGGACCGCGGACGACGCGCCCACCTGCTGGTGTTCTATCAGGCTGCAAGAATGTGAACAAGGGTGAAACCACTGTTCACCCCGAGAATCGTCCCCCTGGCCAGGAACAGAGCTAAACAGGGGATGGTCAGATGCGCAGGTTGTTCACCAGATTTCACACGCGAGATACAAGAGGCTGTTCACAGCGAGGCGACCACGCCCGGGCGGCGGGTCGCGGTCGGGCCGACGGGCGGGCGGCCGGTCAGGCCGGGTGGCCGGCGTGCCGGAACACCCGGGGCGCCCACAGCGGCTCCCCCTCGGCGTCGGCGATCTCGGCGAACAGGCCGGCCAGCGACGCGGTCCAGCGCGCCTGCACGGCGGAGCCTGCGGTGAGGGTACGCGCCCGGTCGAACCCGTCCCGGGTACGCAGCACGCAGATCACCAGGGTGTCGCGGCGGAAGATGGAGTAGTCGTACATGCCGGCCTCGTCGAGCAGCCGGGACAGCTCCGGCCAGACTTCGGCGTGCCGGCGGTCGTACTCGGGGCCGGCGCCGTCGCGCAGCCGGTAGAGGTAGCAGAACTGCGCGCCCGGGGCCGGGTCCGATCGTCCGACGCCGGGACGCGCCCGGCCGGCCCCGGACTCCGGGGCCGGCCGCGTAGGCTCGCTGGTCACGGGTTCACTTGCCGGAGCCGGCGAGCGCCCCGGAGACGAGCTGCCGCTGGAACACCAGGTAGATGATCAGCACCGGCAGCAGCGCGACGATGAGGCCGGCGCTGACCAGCGGCACCGACACGTCGTACTGGCCGGTGAGCAGCGAGACCCCGACCATCAGGGTCTTCCGGTCCGACCCGCCCATGATCACCAGGGGCAGCAGCAGGTCGTTCCACATCCAGACGAAGTTGAAGATGCCGAGCGCCGACAGGGCCGGTGCCGCGATCGGCGTCAGCAGCCGGAACAGGATCGTGAAGTGGCCGGCCCCGTCGACCCGGGCCGCCTCGATCAGCTCGTCGGGCACCTGCTGGAAGTAGCCGGCGAGTTGATACGTCCCCAGCGGCAGGCCGAACGCGGCGAACGCCAGGATCAGCCCCTGGTACTGGCCGGACATCCCGAGGTCGAGCACGGTCTGGTAGAGCGGGTAGATGATCGCCTGGCTCGGGATGGTCAGCGTGACGATGATCAGCAGGAAGACCAGCTTGCCGCCCCGGAACCGCAGCTTGGTGACCGCGTACGCGGCCAGCAGGGCGGCGAGCACCGACAGCACCAGCCCGCCCAGCGTCGCGATCAGCGAGTTGAGCAGCAGCCGGGGCATGTTCATCCGGTTGAACGCCTCGACGTAGTTGCCGAACGTGACCGACGTCGGCAGGCCGAGCGGGTCCTGCGCGAACCCGCCCTGGGTCTTCAGCGAGCTGACGATGGTGAACAGCAGCGGATAGATCGCCGCCACCGCCACCACGACGAGCACGAAGGTGAGCAGGTAGCGCCCCGCCCGTACGGCCGAACGCCTGGTCATGCTTTGCGCGTCCCTTCCTTGAACATGTGCCGCACGCTGAACACCGAGATCAGGGCGACGAAGACGAACAGCGCCACGCCGATCGCCGAGCCGTAGCCACGGTCGAGGAACTGGAACGTGGTCAGGAAGACCAGGTACTCCGGCAGCATGGTGGCGTCGCCGGGCCCGCCCTGGGTCAGCGCGTAGATCAGCGGGAACAGCCAGATCAGCACGCCGGACGCGCACAGCACGGTCCAGTACGCCACGGTCGGGCGCAGCATCGGCACGACCACCGAGACCAGCCGCCGCCAGAAGCCGGCCCCGTCGAGGTACGCGGCCTCCAGCACCTCGCCGGGGATGGTGGCCAGCCCGGCCAGGTACGTCATCACGCCGAGCCCGAAGAAGCTCCACAGGGCGACCGCCACCAGCGAGAACAGCGCGCTGTAGCGGCCGTTGAGCCACTCGGTCGCCAGCGGGTCGAGCCCGACCGCGCGCAGCCCGGCGTTGAGCGGGCCGTCCGGGGCCAGGATCTGCCGGAACATGATGCCGACGACGATCGGCGCGATCGTGTACGGGATGAAGTAGACCGCCCGGAACAGCTTCCAGCCCGGGGTGCGCTGGTGGATCAGCAGGGCCAGCACCAGCGGCAGCACCACCCACACCGGCAGGGTCGCCACCACCATCAGCGCGTTGCGGAAGCTGGTGAGGACCATCGGATCGTCGAGCATCCGGGTGTAGTTGTCGGCACCGGCGAACGAGGTGCCGTCGAATCCGCTGGACGACTCCAGGCTGGTCGCCACGCCCCGGCCGAGCGGCACGAACTTGAACGTGACGGCGAGCGCCACCGCCGGGAAGACCAGGGCGGCGGCGAGCCACCACTGGCGTACCCGGGCGGTCCGGATCGCGGCCCGGGCGGACGGGCCGGGCGTCGCGGTGGTCGGGTCGGTCTTCGCCACCGGTGCGGTGGAGATCGACATCTTCTTCCCTCCGATCGGCGCCGGGCGGGGCGGCGGGACCGCCCCGCCCGGCGGGATCACCTGCCCTGCCGCTTGGTCGGGCTGCGTTCGAGGGCCTGCTGCATCTGCTCGGCCCACTTGTCGACGGTCAACTGGCCGAGCGTGACCTGCTGCCAGCCGCGGGCCAGCGCGTCGGTCTCCGGGCCGGAGAGCATCACGCCGGCGTGCAGCGTGGGCTGGGCGACGAACTCCTGGATCTTCAGGAAGGAAGGGGAGGTCGGCAGCAGTGCCTTGTCGACGGTGCTGTTCAGCGGCTGGCCCTTGCCGTAGCGGACCCACAACTCGCCGTTCTCCTTGCCGGCGAGCCAGCTGATGAACTCCAGGCCGGCCTGCTTCTTCTCGCTCCACTTGGTGACGCCGTAGACGGCGCCCTCGATGCCGGAGAACTTCTGCGCCAGCGGCGCGTCGGGGTTGATCACCGGCCAGCGGGTGACGCCGAGATTGTCGTCGCCGAGGGCCTTGCCGAACGCCTCCCAGTTGACGGCGTCGGAGATGATCGTGCCGGCGAAGGCGGCGTCGCCGCGCTGGAAGATGTCGGCGCCGTCGGGCAGCATCGTGATCGACGGGGCGTTGCTGTTCGTCCAGCCGCTGGTGGTGATCTCGGCGAGCTTCTCCAGGCTGGAGACCAGCTTCGGGTCGGTCCACGACAGCGTGCCGGCGAGCAGGCCGCGGATGTCGTCCTCGGTCAGGTAGTTGCGGGCGATCTCCGGGAAGTCCCAGTACGCCGGGAACGTGCCGGACAGGCCGAGGGCGAGGCAGGTCTTGCCGGACTTCTTGACCGCGTCGCAGGCGGCGGCGAAGTCGGCCCACGTCGCCGGCGGGTTCTCCGGGTCGAGGCCGGCGGCGGTCAGCACCGACTTGTTGTAGTAGAGGACGTTGCCCTGGTAGGAGAACGGCACCCCGTAGCAGGGCTTGCTGGTGTCGAAGCCCTCGCAGGCGCCGCTGTAGGTGACGAGGTCCTTGTTGATCTCGGCGGCCCGCTCGCCGAGCGGCTCGTACGCCCCGCGCCGGTCGAACAGTTCGAGGCCGGCGTTGTTGGCCATCACGTCCGGGCCGGACTGCGAGGTGATGTACGGACCCTGCACCTCGGGGTAGCGGTCGAACGGCACCGCCTCCATGTCCAGCCTGATGTCCGGGTGGCCGGCCTCGAACGCGGTCTTGACCTGTGCCCAGTACTCGGTGCCGCCCGGCTCCCAGGTCAGCACCTTGAGGGTGACCGGACCGTCGGCGGCGTCGTCGCCACCGCACGCGGTCAGCAGCGTGGCGGCTGCCAGACCGGCGGCGAGCGCGCCCGCTATCTTGCGTCGCAACATCGGTTGAAGCTCCTGTCGAGGGTGGTTCAGGAAGTGATCCGGCGGGTCTCGCCGCCGGCGGTGGCGCTGTCGACCATGGCGGCGGCCACCCGCACCACGTGCAGCCCGTCGGCCAGCGGAACCACCGCCGTCGGGTGCGCGCCGGTGACCCGGGCCAGGAAGTGCCGCAGTTCGGCAGCGAGCGCCCCACCGCCTCCGGACGGGGAGAGCAGCCAGTCGGGCGCCTGCGCCTGCTCGGCCTGGACGAGCAGGGTGGGTTGGGCGAGGTCGACGTGACCGACCCCGCCGGTGCCGTACACCTCGACCAGGTCCGAGGTGTGGTTGGGAGCGTCTTCGGGGAGCAGGTAGCTGTTGCGGATCGACGACACGACGCCGTTGGCGTGCCGCAGTTCCGCGAAGACCAGGACCGGTGCTTCGGCCCCGGTACGGGTACGGGCGGTGGCCCGCACCTCGACCACGGGCGCGCCGGCGTACCAGAGCGCGAGGTCGACGTCGTGGACGGCGGTGAGCAGGGCGGGGTGGTCGCCCGGGAAGAGCCGGCTCAGGGTGCGGGGCCGGTCGCGGCGCGACGAGACCGCGAGGACGTCGCCGAGCCGCCCGGCGCGTACGGCGTCGTGCAGTGCCCGGTGCGGGGCGCTGAAGCGCAGGATGTGGCCGGGCTGGCAGAGGACGCCGGTCGACCCGGCGACGGCGACGATCGCCTCGGCGTCGGCGACGGTGGTGGCCAGCGGCTTCTCGACCAGCACCGGTACGCCGGCGGTCAGCAGCGCGGTCGCCACGGCCCGGTGGGTCGGGCCGGGGGTGCAGACCGAGGCGGCGGCGACCGGACCGGCGGCGAGCAGCTCGTCGACGGTGGCGTGGGTGTGCGGTACGCCGTACTCGGCGGCGAGCCGTTCCCGGGCAGCGCGGTCCGGATCGACCAGGGCGGCGACCGGCACGTCCAGCGAGCGGTACGCCGCCACGTGCCGGGCGCCGAAGGCGCCGGCGCCGACGACCGCGACCGGGTTCACGCGCCCACCGCCGGGACCGGGCCGGTGGCACCGGCGTCGGCGGCACCGCCGCCCCGGCCGTCCTCTGCCGGCGGGCCGGCCTGCGGGTCGGCGGCGCTCAGGGCGCCGGCGAGCACGGCGCGGGTGAGCCGGTCCAGGGCGGTGACCCCGGTGTGGAGGCACCGTTCGTCGACGTCGAACTCGGCGGAGTGCAGCGGGGCGCCGCCGGCCGCGCCGCGCACCCCGAGCTTGACGTAGAGGCTCGGGCCGAGCGCGCCGAGCAGCGCGAAGTCGTCGGTGGTCAGTGGCGGTTCGGCGAGGTCGGCGACCTCGACGTGGCCGGGCAGCTCGCGGTGCGCGAGGGCCACCAGTTCGGGGGTGTTGCGGATCGCCGGCATCTCGTTGGCCCAGGTGAACTCGATGCCGAGGTCGAAGGCGGCGGCCTGCTGGCGGGCCACCCGCTCGACGACCTCCTTGAGGCGGGCCCGGACGGCCGGGTCGTGGGTGCGCAGCGTCCCGGTCGCCTCGGCCCGGTCGGCGACCAGGCTCTGGGTCCGGCCGCCGGCGATCGTGCCGACGTTGAAGGCGACCAGGTCGTGCGGGTCGCGGGACCGGGCGACGGCGGCGTGCAGGCTGCTGACCAGGGTGGTCAGGCCGAGGATGGCGTCGCGTCCGCGGGCCGGGGTGGCGGCGTGCGCCGGCCGGCCGCGCAGCAGCACCCGGAAGGCGTCCTTGGCGGCCATCGCCGTCTCGCGGTCGACGCCGACCGTGCCGGCCGGCAGCTCCGGCCAGCAGTGCAGTCCGAGTACGGCGTCGAACCGGGGGCGGCCGAACGGCTCCTCCGCCAGCACCAGGGCGGCGCCGGACTCCTCGCCGAACGGGATCTCCTCGGCCGGCTGGAACAGCACGGTCAGCGAGCCGCGCGGCGGCGGGTCGGCGGCGAAGCGGCGGGCGACGCCGACCGCCACGGTCATGTGCACGTCGTGTCCGCAGGCGTGGCAGACGCCGGGGTGGACCGAGGCGTACGGGACGTCCTTGGCGTCCTGGACGGGATAGGCATCCATATCGGCCCGAAGCAAGACTGCCGGCCCCGGAGCGATGCCCGGAAGGTGCACGACGAGACCCGTACGCGCCACCTCGGTCCGGATCTCGCCCAGACCGGCCATCCGGTCGGCCAGCACCTTGGCCGTCCCGTGCTCGGTAAACCGCAGCTCGGGGTACTGGTGCAGATGCCGGCGCAGCTCGACAAGCCGGTCAATCCCGTCGCCAACCAACTCCACGTGTCGCGCCCCTCGCTCTCGCCGGTAATCCGGCCCTAATTAAGACAGAACTTAGGTGAGTGGGTGTGTGGCGTCAATAACCAGTTCAGGATTCGGCTAGGGTTGCCGGCCATGACCGCCAGCGACGCGCACATCCATCTCTTCGCCGGGGGCTATCCCGGCCGTTACGGACACTCCCCCGCCGGGGGCGACGAACTCGCCGCGTACCTGCGGCTGCGGGAGGCCCACGACATCGACCGGGCGCTCGTGGTCGGCTACGAGGGTGGGCCACGGTTCGTCGGCAACAACGCCCACCTCGCCGCGCTGGCCGCCCGGCAGCCGTGGATCGCGCCGGTCGCCTACGTACCACCCGCCGGACCGTCCACTGTCGACGAGCTACGGGCCCGGCTCGGGCAGGGCTTCGTGGGGCTGTCGGCCTACCTGCCAGGCCCCGCCGAGGCGGCCGCCCTCGCCGGCTGGCCCGCCGGGACCGCCGCCACGCTCAACGCCGCCGCGGCGGTGGTCAGCCTCAACGCCACCCCCGCCGCGGCCGCCGGCCTAGCCGACGCCGTGGCCCGGCTCGACGGCTGCACCGTGCTGTTCAGCCACCTCGGCCTGCCCGGCCCGCATCCCGAACCGCCGTCCGTCGACCGGGCCGCCGAAATCCTCGCCCCGCTGCGCGCGCTGGCCGGCCTCCCGCACGTCGGGGTCAAGATCTCCGGCCTGTACGCGGTCAGCGACCCGTCGCACTCCTGGCCACACGCCGCGGCGGCACCGTTCGTCCGGGTACTGCTCGACACGTTCGGCCCCGGGCGGCTCTACTGGGGGTCCGACTTCGCGCCCAGCCTCGACGCGGTGTCGTTCCCGCAGACCCTCGACCTGCCCGCCCTGGCCGGCCTCTCCCCCGCCGAGCGCGACGCCGTGTACGGCGGCAACCTGGTCCGCGCCCTGGACCGGGTGATTCTCCCGGACTCACACCCGCGCTAGCGTGCCGGCGGCCTCGCGGGCCAGCTCGAACTCCTCACGCGGCCGCACCACCAGCACCGGCACCGCCGCCCCGGGCACGCTGACCGGCCCGTCGTCGTCACGGTTCCCGCCGGTCGGCGGCACCACGCCGAGCAGGCGCAGGCCGGCACAGACGTCGTGGCGCACCTCCGGCTGGTCCCAGCCGATCTCGCCGGTGAAGACCACCGCGTCCAGCCGGTCCAGGCTGGTCGCGGCGGCCGCCATCTCGCGGCGTACCCGATGGTCGAAGGTGTCCATCGCCAGCGCGGCGGACGGGTCGCCGGGCGCCGCCGCGACCAGGTCGCGGGTGTCGCCGGACCGGCCGCCGGACAGGCCGAGCAGCCCGGACCGGTGGTAAAGGCCGTCGAACACCTCGTCGTACGTCAGCCGCCCGTCGAGCAGCCACAACAGCATGCCGGGGTCGACGGCGCCGCTGCGCTTGCTCATCGGCACCCCGTCGAGCGGGGTGAAGCCCATCGACGTGTCGACGCTGCGCCCGCCGCGTACGGCGCACACCGACGCCCCGCCGCCCAGGTGCGCCAGGAGCAGGTGCAGGTCGGCGACCGGCCGGCCGAGCAGTTCGCCGGCCCGCCGGGTCGCGTACGCGTACGACAGGCCGTGGAAGCCGTACCGGCGCAACCCGAACCGCTCCCGCCAGCGGGCCGGCACCGGGTACGTCCGCGCCGGCTCCGGCAGCCCGGCGTGGAACGCCGAGTCCGGGCAGACCAGGTGCGGCACGTCCGGCAGTAGCCGCCGCAACTGGTCGAGCAGGGCCAGCGCCGGCGGCAGGTGCAGCGGCGCGAGCGCGGCCACGTCGTCCAGTGCACGGCGCAGCCCGTCGTCGACGACGGTGGGCCGGAAGACGAGTTCCCCGCCGTGCACGAGCCGGTGCGCGACCATGTCCGGGGCGGGCCGGCCGGCGACGAAGTCCCGCACCGCCGCCTCGGCGTCGGCCGGCGGGGTGGACCGGTCCAGCCGGGCGCCGACACCGTCGCCGCCGGGGCCGCCTGTTCCGCCGTCGCCAGCGGTGACGTCGACGTATGCCAGGTGCAGGCTGGACGATCCGGCGTTCACGGTGAGCACGACGGTCATTGACCGCGCGTACCCGGTCGGCCCCGGCCCATGCCCGGCCGTCCGCTGCCCGGGGCGGACGGCCGGCGAGCGGCCGGGTTTGGTGCGGGGTGGCACGGGAAGTCGACCGTTCCGCGGACGGAGGGAGCGGATCGTGCAGATCAGCGTCATCGGCACCGGCCACATCGGCGGCACCCTGGCCCGGCATTTCGCGTCGGCCGAACACCACGTCGCGGTCGCCCACTCCGGCGACCCGGCCGAACTCGACCCGCTCCTCGCCGACCTGCGGGGGTGCGGCGAGGCGGTCAGCCCGGCCGAGGCGGCCCGGATCGGCGAGGTCGTCGTCGTCTCGGTGCCGTTCCGCGCGTACGCCGACCTGCCGACCGGCGGACTGGCCGGCAAGACGGTCATCGACACCACGAACTACATGCCGGACCGCGACGGCCACATCGCGGAACTGGACGAGGACCGCATCACCTCCAGCGAGATGGTGCAGGCACACCTACGGGACGCGCACGTGGTCAAGGCGTTCAACACGATGCGCTGGGACCACCTGCGCGACTACCACCACGAGGCCGGGGCGCAGATGCGCTACGGGATCCCGTTGGCCGGCGACGACGTCCAGGCCAAACGCTGCGTACAGCAGCTGATCGAGGAGATCGGCTTCGCGCCGGTCGACTCCGGCGACCTGGCCACCGGTGGCCGCAAGCAGCAACCCGGCTCCCCGGCCTTCCTCGCCGACCAGACGACGGACCAACTCCAGGCCACCCTCTCCGCCCTCTGACCCGCCCGCCCCGCCCCAAGATCCGCGTGATCAGGGATCTCGACGGGCGTGTCGCCGGCGTGGCGAGGTGCGAACTCCCTGATCACGGCGATCTAGGACGACGCCGGCGCTCCCCTCCGGGCGGGTACCGCTGTCGAGGGATACCGCGAATTCGGCGTAAGAACAGTGAATTCGCCGTGGGGCCGAACAGTTACTGGCCCGCCGGCGGGCTGCCGGCGCGACGGGTGACGGTCGCGGTGGTGCGACACGGACGGGCGGGCCAGCGACACGGACGGGCGGGGTGCGGTCGTACAGTCGGGGTCGTGACCGAACCACGCGAGCCGGAACGCACCGTCCTCACCGGGGCCACGACGGTGGCCGCACAACCCACCGGCCCGGCGGACACCGCCGAGCCGACCAGCGTGCTGCTGCCCGGGCACGACGTGCCGCTGGGCCGCTACACGACGGTGCGCCGGCTGCTCCCGCAGCGGCAGCGGAGGATGATCGGCGCCTGGTGCTTCGTCGACCACTTCGGGCCGGACGACGTCGCCGGCCGGCCGGGGATGCAGGTGCCACCGCATCCGCACACCGGGCTACAGACGGTGAGCTGGCTCGTCGAGGGCGAGATCCTGCACCGGGACAGCCTCGGCAGCCTCCAGACGATCCTGCCGGGGCAACTGAACCTGATGACGGCCGGTCACGGCATCGCGCACTCCGAGGAGTCGCCGGCCGCCCATCCGCCGTCGATGCACGGCCTGCAACTGTGGGTGGCGCTGCCGGACAGCGCCCGGCACGGCGCGGCCGACTTCGCCCACCACCCGTCGGTACCGGGGTGGCGGGAGGACGGCGTGGAGATGTCGGTGGTGGTGGGGACGCTGGCCGGGGTGTCGTCGCCCGCGGTGACATACACGCCGCTGGTCGGCGCGCAGATCACCTTCGACGCCGGGTCAGGCGGCCGGGTCGGCCTGCCGTTGGAGCCGGATTTCGAGTACGCGGCCGTGGTGATGTCCGGCACCGCGCGCGTCGCCGGCGCCGAGTTGACGCCCGGTGACCTGCTTCACCTGGGCCGGGGTCGCCGCGACCTGACCGTGACCGCCGACGCGCCGGGCGCCGACGGCCCGACGCGGTTGTTCCTGCTCGGCGGCGAGCCGTTCGACGAGCCGCTGGTCATGTGGTGGAACTTCGTCGGCCGCTCGCACGAGGAGATCGTGGCGGCCCGCGACGACTGGGCCGCCGGGCGGCGCTTCGGCACCGTCCACGGATACGCCGGCGACCCGCTGCCCGCGCCGGAGATGCCGACCACCCGGCTCAAGGCCCGTGACCGGCACGGGCGCACACCGGGGGCCTGAGTCCCCTGGGTGGGTGACCTTCGGCCCTGCCGGGTGACCGCCCGCCGCGCGGACGATCGCTGAGGATCGCCGGCAGGTGGCCGGTCGCGCGACGAGGGGTTTCGAAGGCATGGACGCGTTGGACGTGGCCCGCTGGCAGTTCGGGGTCACCACGGTCTACCACTTCCTGTTCGTGCCGCTGACCATCGGACTCGGTCCGCTGGTCGCGGTGCTCCAGACGATGTGGCTGCGCACCGGCAACGAGCGCTACCTCAAGCTCACCAAGTTCTACGGCAAGCTCTTCCTGATCAACTTCGCGATGGGGATCGTCACCGGCATCGTGCAGGAGTTCCAGTTCGGGATGAACTGGAGCGACTACTCCCGCTTCGTCGGCGACATCTTCGGCGCCCCCCTCGCGATCGAGGCACTACTCGCGTTCTTCCTCGAATCCACCTTCCTCGGCCTGTGGATCTTCGGCTGGGACCGGCTGCCGAAACGCGTACACCTGGCCACGATCTGGGCGGCGGCGATCGGGAGTGTGCTGAGCGCGTACTTCATCCTGGCCGCGAACTCGTTCATGCAGAACCCGGTCGGCTACCGGATCGACCCGGAGAGCGGGCGGGCCGAACTCACCGACTTCGTGGCGGTGCTGACCAACAAGGTCGCGCTGATCACCTTCCCGCACACGATCGCCGGGGCGTTCCTGGTCGCCGGGTCGCTGATCGTCAGCGTGTCGCTGTGGCACGTGATGCGCCGGGGGGTGACCGACGAGACGCCGGCGCACCGGTTCGCGACGAGGTTCGGCGCGGTCGTCACGCTGGTCGCCACCGCGGCCGTACTGGTCACCGGCGACATCCAGAGCAAGATCATGACGCAGGTGCAGCCGATGAAGATGGCCGCCGCCGAAGGTCTCTACGACACCGAGTCGCCGGCCGCCTTCTCGGTGCTCACCGTCGGCAGCCTGGACGGCGGGCGCGAGGTGTTCGCGCTGAAGATCCCGTACCTGCTCTCCTGGCTGTCCACCGGCGACGTCGACGGCGAGGTCCACGGCATCAACGACCTCCAGGCGCAGTACGCCGCGCAGTACGGGCCCGGCGACTACGCGCCGATGATCCCGGTCGCGTACTGGAGCTTCCGCCTCATGATCGGCTTCGGGCTCGCGGCGGCACTGGTCGCGCTGCTGGTGCTCTGGGCGCAGCGGCGCGGGCGTACCCCGTCGTCGAAGTGGCTGCTGCGGGCCGGCCTGGTCCTGCCGCTGCTGCCGCTGGCCGCCAACGCCTTCGGCTGGATCTTCACCGAGATGGGCCGCCAGCCGTGGATCGTGTTCGGCGAGATGCTGACCCGGGACGGGGTGTCCCGCAGCGTGTCGCTGACCGAGGTGCTGACCTCGTTCACCGCGTTCACCCTGATCTACGCGATCCTCGCCGTCGTCGAGGTCCGGCTGCTGCTGACGTACGCCAGGCGCGGGCTGCCGGCGGTCGCGCCGCCGCCCGACGACGACCGCGACGGCGACCGTGACGCCGACGAGGACCGCCCGCTCGCCTTCGCCTACTGACCCCGGAGCATCCCGTGGAACTGTCCACCTTCTGGTTCCTGCTGATCGCCGTCCTGTTCACCGGCTACTTCGTCCTGGAGGGCTTCGACTTCGGGGTCGGCGTGCTGCTGCGCGTGCTCGGCCGCGACGACCGGGAGCGCCGCGTCCTGATCAACACGATCGGCCCGGTCTGGGACGGCAACGAGGTGTGGCTGATCACCGCCGGCGGCGCCATGTTCGCCGCGTTCCCGGAGTGGTACGCGACCCTGTTCTCCGGCTTCTACCTGCCGCTGCTGCTGATCCTGCTCGCGCTGATCGTGCGCGGGGTCGCGTTCGAATACCGGCACGGTCGCGACCACGCCGGCTGGAAGGACCGCTGGGACTGGGCGATCACGATCGGCTCGGTCGTGCCGGCGGTGCTGTGGGGCGTCGCGTTCGCGAACATCTTCCGGGGCGTGCCGCTGACCGCCGACCACGAGTACGCCGGCGGGCTGCTCACCCTGCTCAACCCGTACGGGCTGCTCGGCGGGGCGACGTTCCTCGCGGTCTTCGTCACGCACGGTGCGCTGTTCCTGGCGCTGAAGACCGCCGGCGACATCCGCGAGCGGGCGAACCGGCTGGCCGGCCGGGCCGGCCTGGTGGCGGTGCTGCTCGCCGGCACGTTCCTGGTCTGGTCGCTGGTGCTGCGGGCCAACCCGGCCGCCGTCGTGCTCGCGGTGCTCGCCGCCGTCGCCCTGGTCGCCGGCCTGGCCGCCAACCGGGTACGCCGGGAGGGCTGGGCCTTCGCCGGTACGGCGACCGCGATCGCGCTGACCGTGGCGACCCTGTTCACCGCCCTGTTCCCGGAGGTGATGCCGTCCGCACTGGACCCGGCCGGGACGCTGACCACGGCGAACGCGTCGTCGACGCCGTACACCCTGACCATCATGACCTGGGTGGCGGCGGTCTTCACCCCGATCGTGCTCCTCTACCAGGGCTGGACCTACTGGGTCTTCCGCAAGCGTCTGGACACCACCCACATCCCCACCACCCACTGATCCCAACCTCTGCGTGTCCCTCAAGATCCGCGTGATCAGGGAGTACGTCGGGCGTGGCGTCGGCGAGTCGCCCGCGAAACCCCCTGATCACGCGGATCTTGGCGAGGCCGAGCCGCCCGTCGATCAAGGAACGGGACCGCGTCAGCGGTACTGCCAGGCGCGGACCCCGCCTTCGGTGCGGCAGATGACGTGGGTGGCCGACGACTGGCAGCCGGTCACCGGATGCGGCACCGTCCCCAGCATCCGGATCCGCGTCGCCCCCGGTTCGAGGACAGCGAACCAGGCCCGGTCCGGCAGACGGTCGGGCCGGGTCAGGACGAGCGGCGACCCGTCGGCGGGAATGACCGGCTCCGGCCAGTCCGACAGGTCGACCAGCGGCCGACCGGAGTACGGATCGACCGTGTGCTCGAGTTCCCCCTCGCGTGGTCCGAGCCGGAGCAGGTGCCCGCCCCGGCTGTCGAGGTGGTTGGCGACGACCTCGCCGAGCGGGCGGCCGCTGCCGGTGTCGTACAGCAGCGTCCGGCCGTCGACGGCGGCGCAGACCACGGCTCCGCAGCCGTAGACCGCCCCACGACCGGGCAGCACCGCGTCCCAGACGGGCTCCAGCGTCCCGGCGGCGTACGCCGTCACGGTCGCCCAGTCGTCCTGCACCAGCACCAGGTCGCCGGCGGGACGCAGCCGGCCAGCCGCCCCGTCCACGACACCGGCGCGGGAGCGCCGTACCGCGCCGGTCCGCGCGTCGCGTACCTCGAGGGCGCCGTCGGCGGTCAGCACCGCCACCGACGGCGACTCCCCCGGCAGCAACTCGGCGGCCGCCACCGGCCCGGTGCTCCACAGCACGCCACCGGTGTCCAGGTCGGAGATCGACCCCGTCACCGCTCCGCCCGTCACGGTCACCCAGGTGCTGACGCCCGGCGGTACGACGAACGACTGCACGATCTCGCCGGTGGCCGGATCGACCGCGACGACCTCGGCGGACTCGCCGGCGCCGAGCACCCACGCCCCGTCCCGGCTCAACCCGACGCCAGCGGCGCCGCCCTCGACCTCGTGCGGCACCGAGGCCCTGACGCGGCCGCTTACGGCGTCGAGTACGAACGTCCGGTCCTCGGTGTAGACCAGCACACGGTCACCGACGACCGACAGTGACGCCGCCCCCTCGGGGCCGACGGCCCGGTTCTCGACGCCGATCGGGCTGGTCCAGAGATCGGCGCCACGGGTCAGGTCGTACGCGGTGACGGTGCGCCGCGACGACCGCTCCGTCGGCGGGTGGACGACGTAGAGCCGGTCACCGACGAGCAGTTCCTGTTGCCAGATCGAGGTCGGTGGTGCCGCGACCTCGACCAGGGCCGGCCCGGGCGGTGGTGCCGACCCACCGACCGCGAGCACGAGCGCGACGACGAGCGCGGTGACCGCCGTACGCAGGTGTCTGGCCAGCGCCGGGCGGGACGGTGCGGGCTCGGCCGGCGGTTCGTGGGTGCGTACCCCGAGGTCGATCACTACCGGTCCGGCGCTCATCCGCTCCCCCTCCGCCGACGACGTGGGCAGCCTAGAACGCGGGCCGGGCGCGCGGTGCCCCGGCGGGTCAGCGGTAGCGCCAGGCGCGTAGTTCGTCGGTGCGGGTCCGGCAGACGATGTGGGTACGCGACGACTGGCAGCCGTACGACCGGTGCGCGACCACCCCGAGCGGGCGGACGGCGGTCGCGCCGGGATCGAGTACGGCGAACCACAGCCGCCGCGGCCCGCCGGCGAACCTGGTCAGCACGGCCGGCGAGTCGTCGAGGGCCACGGCCAGCTTCGGCCACGCCGACAGGCTGACCAGGCGCTCTCCGGTGGCCGGGTCGACGGTGTGGTCCACGAAGCCCTCGCCGAGCGAGGCGAGCGCGATCAGGTGCCCGCCCCGGCTGGTCAGGTGCCCGTCGAGCGCCACCCGGCCGAGCAGCACCCCGGTCATCGGGTCGAGCAGCGATGTCTGGACCTCGCTGCGAACGCAGATCCGGGTGCCGCAGACCAGGGCCCATTCCTCGTCCGGGCGCACCGGCGTACGCCAGACGGGTTCCAGGGTGTCGGCGGCGTACGCGTTGACGGCCGGCGAGGTGTCGCGGACCAGGACCAGGTCGCCGGCGCCGACGGCGCTGGTCGCCGGGCGGTCGGGCTCGGCGGGTCGCCGGTGCCGGGTCGCCCCGGTACGCGCGTCGCGCAGCTCGATCCCGCCGTCCATCGTCACCACGGCGACGGTCGGCGTGGCCGCCCCGGCCAGGAGCACCCCGGACCGTACGAGGTCGGCGGTCCACAGCTCGGCGCCGTCGGCGAGGTCGAAGGCGCGCACGGACATGCCGGCCGGCGGCACCGCGATCACCATGCCGGTGGCCGGGTCGAGCTGGAACCGTCGGGGTTCGTCGGGCGATGGCACCGAACCGGTCACCGGGTCGGTCGCCGGGTCGACCCGGGCGACGACGGCCGGCCGGTCGGCGGGAGCCCGGGTGGACGACCAGACCGGCTGGCTGCTCAGCCCCACCCCGCCGCCCCTGACGTCGGTGATCTGGTGCGGCACCGACCACCGGGTACGGCCATTGGCGGCGTCGACCGCGGACGTGCCGTCGTTGATGTGGACGAGCAGTTGATCGCCGACCGGCTGGAGCTGTGCCGCCGGCCGCGGATAGTCGGTGACGCGGACCTCCGGCCCGACCGGGGCGCTCCACAGTGGCGTGTCGCGGTCGAGGTCGTGCGCACTCAGGACCAGCCGCGCCCCGCCGGGCTCGGGGGCGAGGGTGTAGAGCCGGTCGCCGAACAGGAAGTGCTGGTGCGCGCCCGCGGTCGGCAGCACGGCCACCTCCGCGAGGACGGGGGCGGGCGGTGGGCCCGATCCACCGGTGGCGAGCACGAGCGCGACGGCGAGCGCCGTCACGACCGTACGTAGATGTCGGAGCAGCACCGGGCGGGGCGGCTCGGGCTCGGCCGGGAGTTCGTGGTCACGCGTCCCGAGGTCGATCACAGTTCCGCTGCTCATCCCGCCCTCCGCCTTCCGATCCGCAGCCTAGCCGCGCCGTACCCACCCGCGCCGCCCTTCCGTCCGCCCGTCCCGCCCTCCCCCGCCCGCCCGCCCGGGCGGGGCGGGCGGGTCGTCCACGGCCGCCCCGGCGCGGGCGTCGATCTAGGAGAAACCGTGCCCGTTCTGACCGCTTTGCCGCACAACAACTCCTTGATCAACGCGAAGAGCCCCGCGACCCACGGAGCAGCGCAGCGGCGGCAAACAGAAATGGGTATTTACTGTTAAGATTGTTTACTTTATGTTGTGATGCATGGCGATCGATAGCCGGTTGGGTGACGCATTCCGGCCGAACGGCTCTCGACACCCCTTGGAAGCCCTCCCGGCGCGTCGGCCACCGCGCGAAGGAGGGTCCGTACCCCCGCGGAGAAGGAGTTCGTCCATGCGAAGACTGATCGCACTACCGATCCTGGTGGTGGGCACCGTGCTCACCTCACTGGCGATCGCCGCGCCGGCCCAGGCGCACGGCTACATCTCCTCGCCACCGAGCCGTCAGGCCCAGTGCGCGCAGGGGATCGTCACGAACTGCGGCGACATCCAGTGGGAGCCGCAGAGCGTCGAGGGCCCGAAGGGCCTGCGGAGTTGCAGCGGCGGCAACGCCCGCTTCTCCGTACTCGACAACGACAGCAAGGGCTGGCGGGTCACCAACGTCAGTGGCACGACCACGTTCAACTGGGTCATCACCGCCCGGCACGCCACCAGCACCTGGGAGTACTACATCGGCAACACCCGGGTGGCCCAGTTCAACGACGGCGGCCGGCAGCCCGGTCCGACCGTGACGCACCAGGTCAACCTGAGCGGCTTCTCCGGCCGGCAGAAGCTGCTCGCCGTCTGGAACGTCGCCGACACCCCGATGGCGTTCTACGTCTGCGTCGACCTCCAGATCGGTGGTGGCGGCAACCCGCCGCCCACCACGCCGCCGCCGACCAACCCGCCGCCCACGACGGGCCCGACCCCGACCAACCCGCCGCAGACCGGCGGCACCTGGCGGGCCGGCACCGCCTACAGCGTCGGCGACCAGGTGACCTACAACGGCGTCACCTACCGCTGCCGGCAGGCGCACACCGCCATCGCCGGCTGGGAGCCGCCGCACGTGGCCGCCCTCTGGCAGCAGGTCTGACCCCGGGACCGGGTGGGTGCACTGTGGACCCACCCGGTTCGCCGGTCCGGAAGGAGACACCGATGTACGCGCTCGCGCGAGGAACCGCCGCCGTCGCGGCGCTGCTGCTGCTCGCCGGCTGCATGGGCACCGCGGCCCCGGCCAGCCGGCCCGCCGCCGCGCCACCGCCGGCCGCGTCGGCACCGGCGGCGGCCACGCACGCGCCGAACACCGGGCCGCACAACGCGGCCGACGTCATGTTCCTGCAGATGCTGGTAACCCACCACGAGCAGGGCCTGACGATGGTACGGCTCGCCGCCGAACGGGCGACCCGGGACGAGGTACGCACCCTCGCCGCGGCCATCGAGGTGACCCAGGCCGCCGAGGTGGAGACGATGCGGTCGTGGCTGCGCGGCTGGGGCGAGGCGACGGAGGCGGATCCGGCCGAGCATCTGCACGCCGACCACGGCGGCCTGCCGCTGACCAGCGAGGACCTGATCGGGGCGCTGGACACCGTCTCCGGCGCGGAGTTCGAGAAGCGGTTCCTCAACCTGCTGATCGGTCACCAGCACAACGCGGTCGAGATGGCCCGCAACCAGACCAAGTACGGGACCAACCCGGAGGCCCGCCAGTTGGCCGAGCGGGTCGACCTGTCGCGTACGGCACAGATCCAGCAGATGCTGGCGTACCTGGACTGAACCGTCGCGGGTGCCTCCCCGGCCGGGGAGGCACCCGCGGGCGATCGTGAACCGGGTCAGGCAACGACGGCGGCCGGCGGCGGGGCCGGGAAGCCGTAGCGGGCGGCGAGGTCCGGGTCGTCCGGGTCGATCTGCCGTACGCCCTCGTCGGCGAGCCGCTTGTTGACCTCGTCCAGGTGCTCGCGGACCAGCCGGGCCTCCTCGTCGGTGACCTTGCCCCGATGCGGCTTGCCGGCGTGTTCGAGGGTGCCGTAGTCGATCCGCTCGGTCCGGCGGGTCGTCTTCGCCGGCCGGACCCGCTCGGCGGTCCGCAGCAGTTGCGCCATCTGGGTGTCGGTCGCCAGCTCGTCGAACTCGCTCGCGGTCAGTACGACCCGGCGCGGCTCGCTGCCCTCGGGACCGTCGTGGATCTCGACGACGGCGACGTCGAGGGCCGCGTCGTCGATGCTCTCGATCTCGACCGGTCGGGCGTCCAACCGCACGGGTCCGGCGACCAGGTCGGGATGCTCCAGGACGACGAGTGACACCACCCGGTCGCCGGGCTGGATGACCTCGCCACTGAAGTCGGAGACATGAACCGTCTTCTTACCCATGCGAAAGAACTTCTCCTGTCGAACGCTGCGGTCAGGACCGGACACGAAGCTACCCGACAGGTGTGCGAACGCGTCGGCAGGTCCGGCCGGACCGGTGTGTCGCACCGGCATCCCGCGATCTTGCACTTGTCGCCCGACAAATCCGACGAAGGGAGGAGATATCTGCAAGATCACGGGGCGGTGGTGCAGCGGCGGGCAGGCGCCGAAACTTTGTCATGGAAAAGTCTTGCCAACAACAGGGGCGATGATGAAGATTTCCTCCCATGCGGACGAATCGAGAATCATCGTTCCGACTCGCGGCCGCCGTACTGGCCGCCGTCATGCTCCCGACCGTGCTCGGCCCGGCGGCACCGGCCGGCGCGGGCCAGGGTGCCACCACCGCGGGGACCGTCGTCGCGGCCGCCTGCGCCACCGACCCCGCCACCCCCAAGCGGCAGTTCCGCGCGATGTGGATCTCCAGCGTCGCCAACATCGACTGGCCCAGCCGCACCGGGCTGTCGGTCGCCGCCCAGCAGGCCGAGTTCCGGTCCTGGCTCGACCTGGCCCAGCAGCGGAAGATGAACGCCGTCGTCGTGCAGGTCCGACCCACCGCCGACGCCTTCTGGCCGTCGACCCTCGAACCCTGGTCGCAGTACCTGACCGGCACCCAGGGCGGCAACCCCGGCTACGACCCGCTGGCCTTCATGGTCGCCGAGGCACACGCCCGCAACATCGAGTTCCACGCCTGGTTCAACCCGTACCGGGTCGCCACCCACGCCGACCCGTCCCGGCTGGTCGCCAGCCACCCGGCCCGCCGCAACCCGAGCTGGGTCTTCGCCTACAACGGCCAGCTCTACTACAACCCCGGCATCCCCGCCGTCCGCGCGTTCGTCCAGGACGCCATGATGGACGCCGTCAACCGGTACGACATCGACGCGGTGCACTGGGACGACTACTTCTACCCGTACCCGTCGGGCAGCACCCAGATCCCCGACCAGGCCACCTACGCCCAGCACGGGTCCGGCTTCGCCAACATCGGCGACTGGCGGCGCAACAACGTCGACCGGCTGGTGCAGGAGATGAGCCAGAAGATCCGGGCTGCCAAGCCGTGGGTCAAGTTCGGCATCAGCCCGTTCGGCATCTGGCGCAACGCCTCGACCGACCCGCTCGGCTCACCCACCTCCGGCCTCCAGTCGTACGACGCCATCTACGCCGACACCCGGCGCTGGGTGAAGCAGAACTGGATCGACTACGTCGCGCCGCAGGTCTACTGGCACATCGGGTTCGCCACCGCCGACTACGCCAGACTCGTGCCCTGGTGGTCGAACGTCGTCGCCGGCACCAACGTGCAACTCGTCATCGGGCAGGCCACCTACCGGGTCGGCGCGTCCGGGCAGGACGCGGCCTGGCAGAACGCCGCCGAACTCACCAACCACCTCACCCTCAACCGCGCCCACCCGCAGGTCGTCGGCGACATCCACTTCAGCGCCAAGGACGTCCGCGCCAACCGGCTCGGCGGCATGGACCGGGTCGCGAACGACCACTACCGGCGGCCCGCGCTGGTGCCGGTCGCCGCCGGTCGCGGCGGCGCCGCCCCGCCCGCGCCGACCATCACCGCCGCCACCCGGGTGAGCAACGGTGTCTCGCTGACCTTCCAGCGCGGCGGCACCACCACCCCGGCCGCGTACGCGGTCTACCGGGTCGACGGCAGCACGACCGACCCGTGCGACCTGGCCGACGGCGGCAACCTGCTGGCCACCGTACGCGCCGGCGGCACCACCGGTACGTACACCGACACCACCGCGGCGGCCGGCGGCACGTACACGTACGTCGTGACCGCGCTCGACCGGCGCCACCACGAGAGCGCGGCCAGCGCCGGCCGGGTGGTGAACCCGGGCAGCGGCGGCACGTTCACCGTCACCGTCGACAACGCCACCACCGGCCGGTTCACCGCCAGCGGCAACTGGGGCACGTCGAGCTTCTCGGCCCAGCGGCACGGCGCCAACTACCGGTTCGCCAACCCGGTCGCGGCCAGCGACCCGGCCTGGTTCTCGGCCAACCTGCCCAGCGCCGGCAGCTACCGGGTCGAGGTCTGGTATCCGGCCGACCCCGGCTACAACAGCGCCACCCCGTACCTGGTCGCCACCACGACCGGCAACCAGACGGTGACGGTCGACCAGCGCACCGGCGGCGGCCAGTGGCGCAGCCTCGGCACGTTCAGCCTCGCCGCCGGTGACCGCAACGTCGTCGGGGTCAGCCGCTGGACCACCGGCACCGGCTACGTCGTCGCCGACGCCGTACGCATCACCAAGGTCTGATCCCCCACCCCCACCCCCACGGCAAGGAGAATCGATGTCCCTTCCCCCGCTGTCCCGGCGTGCCATGATGCGCGGTGCGGTGCTGGTCGGTGTCGGTGCCGCCACCGGTGGCCTGCACACCCTGACCTCGAGCCCGGCCCACGCCGCCGTCGCCCGCCCGACGATGCACGGCACCGCCTCCTGGGGCGCCCGGGCGCCGCGTACGCCGGTCAGTCTCATCAGCGGCCGGCCGAACAAGGTGATCATCCACCACACCGCGACCGCCAACCAGACCGACTACTCGCTGGCCCGCGCCCAGTCGCTGGCCCGCGCGGTGCAGAACTTCCACATGGACAGCAACGGCTGGATCGACAGCGGGCAGCAGTTCACCGTCAGCCGGGGCGGGCACATCATGGAGGGCCGGCACCGCAGCATCGAGACACTCAACGGTGGTAGCAGCTTCGTCTTCGGCACCCACGCCGGGGCGCAGAACAACCAGTCGATCGGCATCGAGAACGAGGGGACCTACATGACGGTCGGCCCGACGACCGCCCTGTACAACTCGCTGGTCAACCTGGTCGCCTACACCTGCCAGCAGTACTCGATCCCGGCCAGCCAGATCTACGGCCACCGCGACTTCATGGCGACCGCCTGCCCCGGCGACGTGCTCTACGCCCGGCTGCCGCAGCTGCGCGCCGACGTGGCGGCGCGGCTGTCCGGTGGGAGCGGCGGGTTCACGGCGATCGTCGACAACACCACCGCCGGCCGGTTCACCGCCAGCGGCAACTGGGGCACGTCGAGCTTCTCCACCCAGCGGCACGGCACCGACTACCGCTTCGCCGACCCGGTGCTGGCCAGCGACACCGCCTGGTTCAAGGTGAACATCCCCAGCGCCGGGACGTACCAGGTCGACGCCTGGTGGGCGGCGAACGCCGGCTACAACAGCTCCACGCCATACATCGTGGCCACCAGCGGCGGCAACCAGACGATCCGGATGAACCAGCAGATCAACGGCGGCCAGTGGCGCAACCTGGGCAGCTTCCACCTGAACGCCGGCGACTACAACGTGGTCGGGGTCAGCCGCTGGACGTCGGCCGCCGGCTACGTCATCGCCGACGCCGTCCGCATCCGCAACTGACCCACCCTCCTCCGCGATCTTGCACTTGTCTCCTCCATTCGCCGGTTTTGCCCGGCGACAAGTGCAAGGTCGCGGGAGGGTCGGCGGGGTGTCCGGTATCCGATCCACCCGGGCGACGGCGGGTGGGCGTGCCTAGCGTGCGGTACGCACGACCACGCCGTCCGAAGTGGAGCACCCGATGACCGCCGCCGTCCCGAACGTCGGACCCGCCGCCCCGCGCGCCCGCCCGCCGCGGATCCTCGGCCGGTTCGCCCTGGCGTCCGGGGTGGCGTTCACGGTGTCGATGGTCGCGGGAGCCGCGTTCACGCTGTTGCCCGAGCCGCACCTGCACGGGAATCTCGTAAACGACTTCCTCGACAGCCCGCCCCCGCGGCGGCTCGCGATGGCGCTCCTGGCCGTGGCGACGGTCGGTGTCGTGTCCGCTGGGCCCGCCGCGGTCGTGCTGCACCTGGTCTGGGCGTACCGGCTGCACCGGTACGTCGACGCGGTGTGCGGCGCGGACCCCCGCCTGCCGGCCTGGACCACACCGCTCGGCTGGCTCGTCCCGGTGGCGAACCTGGTGCTGGGTCCGTCGGCCCTGGCCCGGGTCGCCGCGCGGGCGTCGGGAACCCGTCTTCCGGCGGTGCTGGTCTGGGCCTGGTGGGCCGGTTTCGGGGCCGCGGCACTGTTGTTCGCCTTCGGCCGGGGCGCCGCCGCCGGCCCGCTGATCCTGCTCCACCTCGTCGCCGGCGGCCTTTTCGTCGCCATGCACCTCGCCCTGTCCCGGCACACCGCCGGCCGGTGACGTCAGGCTTCACCATCCTCGTGATCAGGGACGGCGTACCTCGACACACCGGCGACACACCGGAACAGGTCCCTGATCACGGGGATCTTGGTGGTCAGTCGTGTTCGGGGTGGTTGGCCAGCTGGTGGTCGGCCTGGAAGAGGGCTTCGGCGATCACCGCCCGTACGTGGCCGCCCCGGGTCCGGTAGAGCACCCGGCGGCCGTCACGGCGGGACGCCACCAGGCCGGCCAGGCGCAGTTTCGCCAGATGCTGCGAAACCGCCGGCCGGGCAACCCCCAGCGCCGCGGTGAGCGTGGCGACGTCGTGTTCGCCCTGGCGTAGCCGCCACATCAGGCGCAGCCGGGTCGGGTCGGCGAGCATCCGGAAGGCGGTGGCCGCCGCCTCGAACTGGGCATCCGTGGGGTCCTGATGCCCATCGTTGGCAGTTGCCGCGTTGTCGCGTGCGTACATGAGCACATATGGTGTCACGGTCGCCAGACGGGTACGACGCCGGGAGGCACCCGATGCACCACGACCACACCCACGCACCGGACCACCGGACCGGCCCGGACCACCACGGCGACCCCGCCCCACACGGCGACCACAAGCACGGCGACCACAAGCACGACCACGACCGGCACGGCGAGCACCACCGGCACGGCAACCACGGCCACGAGCACGGCGGGTGGTGGGCGCGGGTCCGGCACGCCGCGACCCCGCACAGCCACGACTCCGGCGACGTCGTCGACCCGGCGCTCGCCGCCAGCCGGCGCGGGATGCGGGTGCTCTGGTGGTCGTTCGCGGCCCTGATGGTGACCGCGCTGGCCCAGGTCGCCGTCGTGATCCCGACCGCCTCGGTGGCCCTGCTCGGCGACACCGTGCACAACTTCGCCGACGCGCTGACCGCCGTACCGCTGGCGATCGCGTTCCTGCTCGGCCGCCGGGTGGCGACCCGGCGGTTCACGTACGGGCTGGGCCGGGCCGAGGACCTGGCCGGCCTGTTCGTGGTGCTGGTCATCGCCGGGTCGGCGGTCTACGCCGGCTGGGAGGCGGTCGACCGCCTGCTCGACCCGCGGCCGGTGCGCTATCCCGGCTGGGTGGCCCTCGCCGGCCTCGTCGGCTTCGTCGGCAACGAGCTGGTGGCCCGGTGGCGGATCCGGGTCGGCCGGGAGATCGGGTCGGCGGCGCTGGTCGCGGACGGGTTGCACGCGCGTACCGACGGGTTCACGTCGCTGGCCGTACTCCTCGGGGCCGGCGGCGTCGCGGTCGGCTGGTGGTGGGCGGACCCGGTCGTCGGGCTGGGGATCACCGCGGCGATCGTGGCGGTGCTCTGGTCCGCGGTCCGCGAGGTCGCCGGCCGGCTGCTCGACGGCGTCGACCCGGCGGTGACGGCGGCCGCGGAGCGGGCCGTCACCGCCACCCCCGGCGTGGTACGCCTCGACGGGCTGCGGCTGCGCTGGGTCGGCCACACGTTGCGGGCCGAGGTGGAGGTCGCCGTCGACGGCGGGCTGCGGGTCGCGGCGGCGCACCGGATCGCGCACGACGTCGAGCACGCGCTGACGCACGCCGTACCGCGGTTGACGGCCGCGACCGTGCACCCGCACCCGGCCGGCGCCGATCACCCGGACCGGCTCGCGCTCACCGGGAGTAACTGAACGGGGGGCCGGGGGGTACGACGAGGAAAGGTCTTCCGGCCCTGCCGGGAACCGGCCGCCGGCGCGATGGTGGAGGCACGTCCACCCGCAGGAGGCCACGATGTTCGAGCCTGTCGACCTTCCCGACAGTGCCACCGCACAGGTGCTCGCCACCGCGGCGTGGCACGCCCTGCGCGCCCCGTCGGCGCTGAACACCCAGCCCTGGCGGTGGCGGGCGGCGGCCCGGACGCTGGAACTGCGCGCCGACCCCGGCCGGCGGCTCGGCACGACCGACCGGGACGGCCGGCTGCTGCACCTGGCGTGCGGTGCCGCCCTGCACCACGCGTACGTCGCGCTGCTCGCCGACGGCTGGCAGGTGCGGATCGCGCTGCGGCCGGACCCGGCCGGCGACCCCGAGCTGCTGGCCCGGATCACCCTGATCGGCCGGGGTATGCCGGGCGCGACCGCGACCGCGCTGCGGGACGCGATCGGCCGCCGGCGCACCGACCGCCGGGCGTTCGCCGACACCCCGGTCCCGGCCGTCCTGCTCGACCGGCTGCGCCGGACGGTCGAACTGCACGGGACCTACCTGCACCTGGTCCGGCCCGACCAGTTGCCGATGCTGGCCATCGCGACCGCCAGCGCGGCCGCCGACGAGCTGGCCGACCCGGACTACCGCGCCGAGCTGATCCGGTGGACCACCCGGCCGGCGGGCAGCGGCGACGGTGTGCCGGCGGCGTCGGCGGTCCGGCAGGCGCCGCGCCGGGTCCCGGTACGCGACCACACGATCGGCCATCACCCGGCCGGGCTCGACGTCGGCGCGGGCACCGACCGGGGCGCGTCGTACGGGATCCTCTTCGGCAGCACCGACGAGCCGGAGGCGTGGCTGCGGGCCGGCGAGGCGCTGTCGGCGCTGCTGCTGACCGCCACCGACGCGGGTCTGGCCGCGGCGGTCCTCAGCGACCCGGTCGAGCGGGAGTGGCCCCGGCACCTGCTGGGCGAACTGCTTTCCGCGGTCGGTACGCCGTACCTGGCGGTCCGGATCGGGCTGCCGGTCGAGGCGGCACCGCTGCCGGCCACGCCGCGCCGCGATCCGGCCGACGTCATCGAGATCAGCGGGTAGGCGGCCGTGCCGGATACGACCTACACCGGTGCGGACCTGCGGGCGGCGGCGGCCGCCGCGATCCGGGCGCCGTCGATGCACAACACCCAGCCGTGGCGGTTCCGGCTGTGCGACGGGGCGATCGAACTGCTCCTCGATCCGGCGCGGCGGCTGCCGGTCGGTGACCCGACCGGTTGGGCGGCCCGGATCGGGTGCGGGGCCGCGCTGTTCAACCTGCGGCTCGCGCTGGCGGTGGCGGGTCGTCCCGGCACGGTGCGGCTGCGGCCGTACCCGGCGCAGCCACTGGTCGTGGCCCGGGTGGTGGCCGGCCCGCCACGCCCGCCGACCGTCGCCGAACAGGCGCTGTTCGCCGCTGTCCCGCGCCGGCACAGCAACCGGGCCCCGTTCTGGCCGGTGCCGGTCTCGCCCCGGCAGCGCTGGAAGCTGGTCGAGGCGGCCCGGGCCGAGAACGCCCAGCTGGAACTGCTCGTCGGGGCCGCGCCGGTCGGCGCGCTGGCCGAGATCGCGCACACCGCCAACCGGGTGCTCACGGCCGCGCCCGGCTACACGGCCGAGGTGCGGAACTGGACCCGGTACGCCGACGCCGACGACGGGGTTCCGGTCGGTTCCGGCGGGCCGGCCACCGAGCCGCAGGACCTGCTGCCCGGCCGCCCGTTCGGGGTGCGGACCCGCGCGCCGGGCCGCGACTTCGAGCCCGAGCCGGTGGTGGCGGTGCTCGGCTCGCCCCGGGACACCGCGACCGACCAGATCGCCGCCGGCGCGGCGCTGCAACGGGTGCTGCTGACCGCCACCGACGCCGGGCTGGCCGTGTCGATGCTGTCCCAGCCGATCGAGGTGCCCGGTGCCCGCGAGCAGCTACGGCTGGCGCTCGGCGGGCGGGTCGGCGTACCGCAGATGGTGCTGCGGGTCGGGTACGGCCAGCCGGGCTGGCCGACCCCGCGGCGCGGCGTCGACGAGGTCGTCGACGAGCGGTAGCGGGCACCCTCGGCCGGGCCGGCCGTCCCACCATTTGAACGCCTTCTTGACCCGATCACCCACCCAGTCCACTGTTCCTATCAATCAAGTAGGGAAAACAGGGATTGGACCGGCGATGCGATGTCAGCGCTAGCCATGGCGGTGCGGGCATCGCGCGAGAAGGAGCCCAGCGCCGTGCATGTCTCGGCCCGCAGCGACTACGCCCTACGGGCGATGCTCTCCGTGGCCGCCGCCCCGGAACACCTGGCCAAGGCGGCGGACCTCGCGGCCGACCAGGCCATCCCGCTGAGCTTCCTCCAGGGCATCCTGCTCGACCTGCGTCGGGCCGGACTCCTGCACAGCCAGCGCGGGGTCGACGGCGGCTACACACTGGCCCGGCCGTCCACGGCGATCTCGGTCGGCGACGTGCTGCGCGCCGTCGGCGGCACGCTCACCACCGTGCGCGGTCTGCCGGCCGAGAGCGCCACGTACCACGGGGTCGCGGCCCGCCTCGGCGGTGTCTGGCTCGCGGTCAACGGCGCGATCGAGGCGATCGTCGACCGCACCAGCCTCGCCGACCTGCTCACCGGACGTTCCGTACCCGCTCCCCCGGCGGGCACGACACCCCCCGTACCAATGACGAAACAGGAGATGGAATGACTCCGCGCAGCATTCGCCTGCTCGCCGCGACCGCGGCCGCGATACTGGCGACCACCGCCCTCGCGGCCTGCGGCGGCGACTCGGAGGGGTCCGGTGCCGCCGCCACCAAGCTGCGGCTGGGCTACTTCCCCAACATCACCCACGCGCCGGCGCTGGTGGGGGTGCAGAACGGGATCTTCGCCGAGAAGCTCGGCGACACCACATTGGAGACGACCACCTTCAACGCCGGCCCGTCGGCGATCGAGGCGCTCTTCTCCGGCGCCATCGACGCCACCTACATCGGCCCGAACCCGGCCATCAACGGCTGGGCCCAGTCCAAGGGCAGCGCGCTGCACGTCATCGCCGGCACCACCTCCGGCGGCGCGGCCCTGGTCGTCAAGCCCGAGATCACCAGCGTGCAGGACCTGCGCGGCAAGAAGATCGCCACGCCGCAGCTCGGCAACACCCAGGACGTGGCGCTGCGCTACTGGCTCAAGCAGCAGGGGCTCAACGCCGACACCCAGGGCGGCGGCGACGTCTCGATCCTGCCGACCCCCAACTCGGAGATCATCACCGGGTACGGCAGCGGCGCGCTCGACGGCGCCTGGGTGCCCGAACCGCACCTGAGCCGGCTGATCATCGAACACGGGGCGAAGGTGCTCAAGGACGAGAAGGAGGAGTGGCCCGGCGGCGAGTTCGTCACCACCCACCTGATCGTCAGCAAGAAGTTCCTCGACGCCAACCCCGAGACGGTCAAGAAGCTCCTCGAGGGCCACATCGCCGCGGTCGACTACGTCAACACCAACCGCGACGCCGCCGCGACCGCCGCCAACGAGCACCTCAAGGCCCTGTCCGGCAGCGCGCTCAAGGACGACATCCTGGCCGCGTCGTTCGCCAACCTGACGTTCACCGTCGACCCGATCGCCCCCTCGCTGTACGGCAGCGCCAAGCACGCCGAGGAGGTCGGGCTGCTCGACCCGGTCGACCTGGCCGGGATCTACCACCTCGGCCCGCTCAACGAACTGCTCAAGGCGGGCGGCAAGCCCGAGGTCAGCGGAGAGGGAACAGCTTCGTGAGTCTGGTCGACCAGACCGCCGTGGGGACGGACGGCCGCCACACCGACGTGGCCGTCCGTCTCGACGGTGTGTCCAAGGCATACGGTCGGGGCCGCTCCGCGCTGCTCGCGCTGGACCGGGTCTCCCTCGACGTACGGCGTGGCGAGTTCGTCTGCCTGCTCGGCGCCTCCGGATGTGGCAAGAGCACGCTGCTGTCACTGGTCGCCGGGCTCGACGCGGCCTCCGGCGGAAGCATCGACACCGGCGGCCACCGGGTGTCGCTGATGTTCCAGGAACCGGCCCTGTTCCCCTGGCTGACCGTGGCGAAGAACGTCGAGATCGCCATGCGGCTGCGCGGCGTCGGCCGCGACGAGCGCCGCCGCCGGGCCGAGGAACTGCTGGAGACGGTGCGGCTGTCCGGCTTCGCCCGCAAGCGGCCGCACGAACTGTCCGGCGGCATGCGGCAGCGGGTCGCGCTCGCCCGGGCCCTGGCCCAGGACGCCGACGTCCTGCTGATGGACGAGCCGTTCGGCGCGCTGGACGCGATGACCCGCGACATCCTGCACGACGAACTGGAACGGATCTGGCGGGAACGGTCGCTGACCGTCCTGTTCGTCACCCACAACGTCCGCGAGGCCGTACGGCTCGGCGACCGGGTCATCCTGCTCAGCAGCCGGCCCGGCCGGATCATCGAGGACTTCCCGGTCGACCAGCCCCGACCGCGCCGCATCGACTCCGCCGAGGTGGCCGAACTCGCGGCGACGATCACCGACCGGCTGCGTACGGAGGTGTCCCGCCATGCCCACTGAGTCCCGTACGGAACTGGCGAAGCCGCCGGCCGCCCGGACCGCCACCACCGACGAGGTCGCCGGGCTCGACGCCCTCGAACTCGGACCGGCCAGCAAGGAGGGCCGGGCGGCCCGGCTCGGCCGCCGGGTCTGGGACTCGCTGTGGCCCAAGCTCCTGGCCGTCGCGCTGGTCATCGCCGGCTGGCAGATCGTCTACCTCACCGAGTGGAAGCCGCCGTTCGCGCTGCCCGACCCGCTGACCGTCTTCGCGGACATGGGGGAGCTGATCCCGACCGCCGAGTTCGCCCGGGCCATCGGCATCACCATGCAGCGGGCCGTGATCGGCTTCCTGATCGCGGTCGTGATCGGCACCCTGATCGGCGCGGCGGTGGCCCGGTTCCGGCCGCTGCGGGCCGCGATCGGCTCGCTGATCACCGGCCTGCAGACCATGCCGTCGATCATCTGGTTCCCGTTCGCGATCCTGCTCTTCCAGATCAGCGAGACGACGATCATGTTCGTGGTCATCATCGGCGCCACCCCGTCGATCGCCAACGGCCTGATCAGCGGCATCGACTACGTGCCGCGGGTCTGGTTGCGGGTCGGCAAGGTGCTCGGCATGCGCGGGCTCAACCTCTACCGGTTCCTGATCCTGCCGGCGTCGCTGCCGTCGTTCGTCAGCGGGCTCAAGCAGGGCTGGGCGTTCGCCTGGCGCAGCCTGATGGCCGGTGAGCTGCTGGTCATCGTCGCCGGGCAGGGGTCGATCGGCGTACTCATGCAGGGCGCCCGGGAGTTCAACAACGCGCCCCGGCTGCTCTCCTGGATCATCGTGGTGCTGGTCATCGGCATCCTGGTCGACATCGCGTTCAACGCGTTCGACAACGCGCTGCGCCGGCGCTGGGGCCTGACCCAGAGTTGAGCCCCTACGAGTTGGTCGCGGCGGTGGGGCTGGGTGCCCTCGCCGCCGCGGTCGGCACCCCGACCGGGGTCTCCGGAGGACTGCTCCTGCTGCCGGTGCTGCTGACCGTCTTCGGGCTCGGCGGCACCGTCGCCAGCGCCACCAACCTGCTGTTCAACGTCGTCTCGACCCCCGTCGGCATCCTCCGGCAACCCCGGATCGACCGGACGCTGACGCGACTCCTCGTCGGCGCCGCGACACCCGCCGCGGTCGCCGGGGCGCTGGTCAACGTCTTCCTGCTCGGCGACTCCCCCGCCTTCCGGGTGCTGGTCGCCGTGCTGCTCGTCGCCGTCGGCGGCAGCCTGCTCGCGCGCCGCCGTCCGGCCCGGCCGTCCGATGTGGAGCTGTCGCCGGTGGTACGGCGGGCACTGCTGCTCACCGGCGTGGCCAGCGGGCTGCTCGGCGGCTTCTACGGGCTCGGCGGCGCGGTGCTGGCCGCGCCCGCCGCACTGCTGCTCACCGGCTGGCCGGTCGCCCGCGTCGCCGGCGCCGCCCTGGTCACCACGCTGACCGTGTCGGTGACCGGGCTGGTCACGTACGCCACGCTCGACATCGCCGGGCAGACCACGGTCGACACCCCGCACTGGCCGCTCGGCCTGGCGCTGGGCACCGGCGGCCTGGTCGGCGGCTGGCTCGCCGCCCGGTACGGCGGACGGCTGCCCGACCGGCTGCTGCGCCGTACGCTCGCCGTCCTGGTCACGCTCGGCGCCCTGCGCCTGGTCTTCGGCTGACGGCGGTCGGCTCGGGTCGAGGGGGCGTGGGGCCGACCGGCAGGTTTTCGCGGCGGGCGAGGAGCCCGGAGATGGTCACTGCCACGGTTTGGCGGAGCAGGTCGGTGAAGTCGGCGCGCATGGCCGCCACGGCGGGGTCCGCGGCGTGGGCGGCGAGCATGGCTTGGGGTGGCTGGCTGTAGGGCCAGGCCGCGCCGGCAACGAGGGTGGTCGTCGCGACGAGTCGGATGGCGTCTTGCGTGCCGAATTCTGGCAGGTAGCGCAGGGCGAGCCGGGCCTGTGCCTCGACCGTGCGTCGTGAAGCCCGTTTGTGGCGCAGGGCGACCTCGGCGGAGACGTTGTGATCGAGCACACTGGCGTGCGCACTGGTCAGATCGCAGAGCACAGGCCGCTGCGCGAGAGACTCGGCCAGGACAACGGCGAGCCGATCGCCACGCTCACGCGGGGTCCCGCCACCGGACTCCAGCGTGCGATCAAGGTAGGCCAGCCAGTCCTGCTGCTCGGCGTCAAGCAGCTCGAGCAGCACCTCCTCGCGGGACTCGAAGTAGCGCAGCACGTTGGACTTGGCCAGCCCGACACGACGGCTCAGCTTGTAGCAGGCTCGCAAGCCTCTGACCTGTGAGAAGCCTCACGCTGTCGGGACGGCCGGATTCGAACCGACGACCCCTGGACCCCGGATCGCAGCCCGTGACCGGCGTCGGTCCCGGCGGCAAGGACCTCCTTGCCGCCGGGCGGTCCAGGCGGCCGGCCGGGGGCGGGTACCGCTGTCGCGGTTCACAGCGAATTCGGCGTATCCACAGCGAATTGGCTGTGGACCGAAACAGCAACACCGCCCGGACGGCCCCGCGCCCGGGTTCGCCGGCCGTCGCGCCCTCGCCCACGGCCGTCGTGATCGTCTGCGGTTCAGGCGCTCCCGGAGCGGCGTGTCGGGTGCCTGAACCGCAGACGATCGAGAACGGACCGGTAGACCCGCGCGCGTCAGCGCAGGCTGGAGCCGATGCTGATGCCGCCGTCGACATCGAGGACCACGCCGGTGACGAACGCCGCCTCCTCCGCGCACAGGTACGCGGCCGCCGCCGCGATCTCCGCCGGTCGGCCGATCCGCCGGGCCGGCACCCGGCCGGCGAGTTTGTCGCGGGCGCGGGCGTCCATCGCGGCGAGCATCGGCGTGTCGATCAGCCCGGGGGCGATGACGTTGGAGGTGACGCCGTGACCGGCGCCCTCCAGCGCGATCGTACGGGCCAGGCCGACCACGCCGGCCTTGGCGGCGGCGTAGTTCACCTGGCCGAAGTTGCCGCGCCAGGACATCGACGACAGGGACAGGATGCGGCCGTACCCGCGCTGTTTCATGTGGCCGAAGACGGCCCGGCCGCAGTGGAAGGCGCCGCGCAGGTTGACGTCGACCACGGTCGTCCAGTCGTCGTCGGTCATGAACTCCAGTCGGCTGTCGCGGAACACCCCGGCGTTGTTGACCAGGACGTCGACCTGACCGAAGTCGTCCAGCGTGGACCCGAACCAGGTCCGGACCGCGGCGGCGTCGGTGACGTCGACCGCCGACGGCACGACGGTGGCGCCGGTGGAGTCGGCGATGGCGGCGGCGACCTCCTTGACCGTGCCGGCGTTGCGGTCGCCGAGCGCGAGGTCCGCGCCCTCGGCGGCCAGCCGTTCGGCGATCGCCCGGCCCAGGCCCTGGCCGGCGCCGGTCACCATGGCCACCCGGCCGGTGTAGCGGTTCATCGGCGTCCCTCTCCCGTTGCCCCGCCCAGGAACCGGTCCAGCGCGGCCGTCATGTCGGTGGCCGCCCAGTGCGCGCCGAACGCGTCCAGCTCGGCGGCCAGCGCCGGACCGGCCGGCAGGTCGCGTACGTCGTACAGCAGGTTCTTGAACCCGGTCTGGGCCGGGCCGGCGGCGCGGGCCAGCCGCCCGGCGGTGGCCGCGACCAGTTCGTCGAAGCGGTCCGCCGGTGCCACCGCGTGCACGAACCCGGAGGCGGTGAACGCCTCGGCCGGCAGCAGCCCGCCGGTGAGCGCCAGCCACCGGGCCAGCGGCTCGCCTACCCGGCGCGGCAGCCGGACGCTGGAACCGGCGGCCGGCAGCAGCCCGTTTCGGACGTGGCCGTCGCCGATCAGGGTGCCCTCACGGGCGACCACGACGTCGCAGACGAGCGCGAGTTCGAGGCCGCCGGCGACGACGTGCCCGTGTACGGCGGCGACGACCGGCTTGCCGACGCGTTCGATCCGGTCGAGGCAGGCGGACACCCGCCCGAGGAAGTCGAGCGGGTCGGCGCCGGTGGCCGCGACCGACCGCAGGTGGCGCAGGTCGGCACCGGCACAGAAACTGGTGCCGGTGCCGGCCAGCACGACGACGGCGGTGTCCGGGTCGGTGGCCGCGGCGGCGACCGCGGCGTCCAGCGCGGACAGCAGGGCGGGGTCGATGGCGTTGCGCCGCCGCGGCCGGTTGAGCCGCAGCCAGCGGACCTCGCCCCGCTGCTCGACCAGCACCGGCGCCCCCGGGTCGCCGGTGCCGCCCACCGGTGCCGGATCGCCGGTGCCGCCCACCTGACCCGGGTCGCCGGTGCCGGCCGCCGGCCGGTCCGCCGTGGTGAGGGTACGGTCGGCGGTCATCCGGCGTCCCCGGCGGCGGGCGCGGCGGCGGCGATGGCGGACGCGGCGGTGGGAGGCACGGCGGGCCGGGGTACGGCGCCGTCCGTGACCGGCGGGCCACCGGCGGGTCCCGCCGCGACGGCGTCGAGTTCGGCGCGGCGGCGGGCGCGCAGGACGAACCGCTGGATCTTGCCGCTCGGTGTCTTCGGCAGCGCGTCGACGAAGTGGACCGTGCGCGGGTGGGCGTGCGCGGCGAACCGGGTCTTCACCCACCGCTGGAGTTCCCCGGCCAGGTCGGCCGACGCCCGCGCCGGGGCGCGCAGGACGACGTACGACTCCAGCACCTCGCCACGGACCTGGTCGGGTACGGCGACGACGGCGCACTCGACCACCGCCGGGTGGGTGCACAGCACCGACTCGACGTCGAACGGGCCGATCCGGTAGCCGGCCATGATGATGACGTCGTCGTCGCGGGCCGAGAAGTGGAAGTAGCCGTCGTCGTCGACGCTGCCGGTGTCGCCGGTCAGGTACCAGCGGCCGTCGGCGGTGAACTTCTCCCCCGTCGCCGCGGCGAACCGCGGGTCGGTCCCGGCCGTCCCGGCGGTGCCGTCGGCCGGTACGCCGTACCCGGTGAACCAGGCCAGCGGGCTCGCGGCCCGGTCGATCGCGATCCGGCCGAGCACGCCCGGCGGGGCCACGTCGTCGCGGTCCGGCCACAGTACGGCGGCCGACCAGCCCGGCATCGGGTGTCCCATCGAGCCCGGTCGGGGCGGCCGGCGCAGCAGCGGATGGTGGTGGTTGTTGATCAGCATCCCGGCCTCGGTCTGGCCGTAGTGGTCGTACACCAGCACGCCGAGGGCGTCGCGCGCCCAGGTGTTGACGTCCGGGGTCAGCGGCTCGCCGGCGCTGGACGCGCAGCGCAGCCGCAGCCCGTCCGGGACCGGCAGGTCCGCCGCCCGCAGCGCCCGGTAGACCGTCGGCGCGGCGGTCAGGTTGGTGACCCCGAACCGGTCCAGCACCTGCCAGGTCGCCGCCGGCGAGAACCCGCCGCGCAGCAGCACGCTGGGCACGCCGAGGGTGAACGAGCCGAGGATGCCGAAGTACAGGCCGTACGCCCAGCCGGGGTCGGCCGCGCACCAGTAGACGTCGCCGGGGCGGACGTCGAGCCCGAACTCGGCGTACGCCCGGAAGCCGGCCAGGGCCACCGTCGGCACCACGACGCTCTTCGGCCGGCCGGTGGTGCCCGACGTGTAGATGTGGATGATCGGCGCGGCGCCGCCGAGCGCGGCGGCCGGCCGGCCGGGGCGCTTCGCGGCGAGCAGGTCGGCGAAGTCGAGGTCGGGTGCGGCGGCCCCGCCGACGACGACGGTGCGCCACGGCGGGTCGGCCGGTACGCCGTCGCCGGGGGCGAGCTTGGTCCGCTGGTCGGCGTCGCAGACCAGCACCTTCGCCCGGCTGTCGGCGAGCCGGTCGAGGATCGCCGGGGCGGCGAAGGCGGTGAACAGCGGCACGTGCACCGCGCCGAGCCGCCAGATGCCGAGCAGCGTCACCAGGTATTCGACGCTCTTGCCGAGCAGGGTGGCGACCCGGTCGCCGGGGCCGACGCCGAGGCCGGCCAGGGCGGCGGCGCACCGCTCGGAGCGCTCGCGCAGCTCGCCGTAGGTGAGCACGGTGTGGGACAGGTCGGGCTCGACGACGGTGTACGCGACCGCGTCGGCGGGATGGTCGTCGCAGAGCAGCGCGGCGACGCTGGCGCCCGGGTCGCCGTACCGGGCCAGCAGGTCGTGGACGTGGGCGGTCAACCGGTCCGGGGTGGCTGTCATCGGACTTCCTCTCGGTCGCAGTTCCAGGGTTCGGGTCAGGCGGTCCAGCGGCGGGCGAACGTCTCGACGCCGTCGACGGTGACCCGGCCGGTCGCGTCGGCCGAGTCGGCGGTGACGTGCACCCCGACCTCGACGACGACGGTCTCGCCGGTGCTCATCCGGGCGGTCGCGGTCGACGTCGCCCGGACCTGGGCCGTCGCCGGGTGGTCCCGCTGGGCGCTGGCGGCGATCGTGCTGCACACCTCCAGGACGTGCTGGCGCTGCGGGGCGTACGCGGCGACGTCCTCGCCGACGGTGACGGTGACGCCGTCGCGGATGAGGTCGCGGGTGACGTCCCAGCGCGGGGTGCCGCGCAGGTGCAGGGACGCGGTGCCGGCCGGCGGCGGCCCGGGTACCGGCGGGGTCACCGGCGTGCCCTCGGTCTCCGACACCACCGGCAGCGCCAGCGTGAGCCGGGTGAGCCGGGTCCGCGTCGGGGCGCCCGGCCAGTGCCGGGGGAAGTCGGTCCCGCCGACCACGACCCGCAGCCGGTGCCCGGCCGGCAGCCGGTACGCGGTCGGCACCAGGACGACCCGGACCGGTCCGCCGGCCGGTGCCGGGCCGGCGTCACCGGCCGGACCGGGTGGGGTACCGGCGCGGCCGGCGGTGATCAGCGTGGACCGGCCGTCGGGGTCGACGTCGGTCAGCTTCACCACCAGGTCGCCGGCGGCGCCGGCGACCTCGACGGTGACCACCGGCCGGCCGGCGACCAGCACCGGGGCGGTGAGCGGGTCACCGGTGAAGGCGAGGGCGCGCAGGTCGTCGTCGTGCTGGTCCAGCGGCAGGCCGAAGCCGGTGGTCGGGACGCCCCACAGCCCGCTGAGCGCCCCGACGGTCGGATCGGGCCGGACCGTGCCGAGGACCGGGGCGCCGGGGTCGTGGCCGGTGTCGGTGGCCGGGCCGAGGCCGCCGCCGGGGGTGCCGGCCAGGGCCAGTTCCTTCGCCGGCGGCGGCCACGACTCGTACGCCCGCCACGCCGACCGCCCGGCGGGGCCGTCGGTGACAGAGCTGTCGGTGGCAGGGTCGTGGGCCGCCGGATCCGGCCGGCCCTGCACGAAGACGGTCGCCGCCGGTTCGTCACCGGTCCCCGCGTCGACGCCGCGCAGCCACCGGTCCCACCAGCGCAGCGCCAGCGTGTGGAAGTCGACCGGTTCGAACGGCGACTCGTGCGGCGGGGTGTGCATCCACGGGCCGGCCAGCAGCTTCTTCGGGCCCGGCAACTGTTCGAAGGCGCGGATCGAGCCGTCGCAGAACAGGTCGCGCCAGCCGGCGACGCAGAACGCCGGCACCTCGACCCCCGCCGGGTCGACCGCCCGCTCCCGCCACACCGGGTCGCCGGGTCCGTGCCGGTGCAGGTCCAGCAGGTAGGGCTCGGCGTGTTCCAGCCGGCGCCGCCAGCGCCGCTGCTCGTCGACGGTGTCGTGGCCGTGCAGCGGCGGCAGCAACTGGCTGAGCAGGGTGCTCAGGCCCCACATGCCGAGCGAGCCGAGGCAGCCGCGGGCGCCGTGCGGGTGGACGAAGTCGTACTCGGGGTCGATCATCCCGAGCACCGGGATGATCGCCTTCAGCGCCGGGGGGCGGCGGGCCGCCGTACGCAGCGACATCACCGCGCCGTACGAGACGCCCCACATGCCGACCGTGCCGTCGCACCAGGGCTGGGCGGCGGCCCACCCGACGGCGCGTACACCGTCGTCGGCCTCGGCCGGGTCGAAGGGTGGGCGGGGCTCGCCGTCGGAGGAGCCGGTGCCGCGGAAGTCGACGAGCAGGCTGGCGTAGCCGCGCTCGGCGAACCAGTGGTAGGAGGCCCAGCCGCCGATGCCGCCGAGCCCGTCCTTGCGGTACGGCAGCACCGAGACCAGGGCGGGGACCGGACCGGCGCCGTCGGGCAGGAACAGGTCTCCGGCGAGGGTCACCGCCGGGTCGTCGGTCGGGATGCGTACGTCGCGTACGACCCGTACGCCGTAGCGGGCGGACGGCTCACGGTCGCTGTCGGTCATGGTCATTCGCTCCGTCCGGTGCCTGGCTTGTCGAGGGAGGTGCCGTCCGCCGGGCCGGTCCGGGCGCCGGTGAGGGTGGGTACGGCGGCGAACAGCCGCCCGGCGTACGGGTGGGTGGGCCGGTCGATGACGGCGGCGGCCGGCCCGGACTCGACGACCCGGCCGAGATACATCACGGCGACCCGGTCGGCCAGGTAGCGCACCGCCTGGATGTCGTGCGAGACGAGCAGGATGCCGAGCCCGTGGTCGCGTCGCAGGTCGGCGAGGAGGTCGAGGAGTTGGGCGCGCAGCGACACGTCGAGCGCGGAGGTCGGTTCGTCGGCGAGCAGGAACGCCGGTCCGAGGGCGAGCGCGCGGGCGACCGCGACCCGCTGCCGCTGCCCACCGGAGATCTCGGCGGGCCGCCGGTCGAGGACGGTACGGGGCAGTTGCACGGTGTCGAGCAGTTCACCGACCCGTCGCCGCCGGTCGGTGTGGTCGCCGCGGCGCTGGATCCGCAGCGGGTCCTCGATGATCGCGCCGACGGTCAGTCGCGGGTTCATCGACGACGCCGGGTCCTGGAAGACCAGCCCGACGGTCCGGGCGAGCAGCGCGCGGCGCTGCCGGGCCGGCATGGTCCACAGCCGCTGCCCGGCGAGGGTGACGTCGCCGGTGGTGGGCCGGTGCAGCCCGGCGAGCACCTTCGTCAGGGTGGTCTTGCCGGAGCCGGACTCGCCGACGACGCCGAGCACCTCGCCGGGGCGTACCCGCAGGTGGACGTCGCGCAGGGCGGTGACCCGGCCGCCCCGGCCGCGGAACTCGACACCGACCCCGTCGACGCCGAGCGGGCCGGCGACCGGGGTGCCGGTGGCGTTCACCGGGCCTCACCTCCGCTGGTCACGGCGACCGGTCGCGGGCCGGCCGGCAGCCCAGCCGGGTGGTGGCAGGCGAAGCCCCGCTCGCCGTCGCCGGCCCATCCCGGTGCGGTGTCCCGGCAGCGGGCGGTCGCGTACGGGCACCGGCCGCTGAACCGGCAGCCGGCCGGCCAGCGCCCGGGCTGCGGTACGGCGCCGCCGAGCGGCCGGTCGGCGCGGACGCCGCGTTCCAGGCTGGTGATGGCGGTGGTGAGCGCCGCGAGGTAGCGGTGCCGGGGGTCGGCGAGCACCGGGGCGACCGGGCCGACCTCGACGACCTCGCCGGCGTACATGACGTTGACCCGGCTGGTGAGCTGGGCGACGAACGCCAGGTCGTGCGAGACGAGCAGCATCGACAGGCCACGGCCGGCGGTCAGTTCGCGCAGCAGGCCGGCGATCTCGGCCTGGAGGGTGACGTCGAGGGCGGTGGTCGGTTCGTCGGCGAGCAGCAGGGCCGGGTCGCCGGCGAGGGCCATGGCGATCAGCACCCGTTGCCGCTGGCCGCCGGAGAGCTGGTGCGGGTAGGCCGGCAGCGTCCGGGCCGGGTCGAGGTGGACTCTCCTCAGCAGGTCGGCGGGGCGGTGCCGGCCGCTGCGCCGGCAGACCTGGCGGAGCTGGGTGCCGACCCGCATGGCGGGGTTGAGCGCCGACAGCGCGTCCTGGTAGACCATCGCGAGGCCGGTGCCGAGCAGCCTGCGGCGTTCCCGGGCCGGCATCGTGATCAGTTCCCGGCCGGCGAAGCGGATCGAGCCGGTGACCGTCGCGCCGGGCGGGAGCAGCCCCATGACGGCGAGCGTGGTCAGCGACTTGCCGGAGCCGGACTCGCCGACCAGGCCGACGCTCTCGCCCTGGTGGACGTCGAAGGAGACGCCGGACAGCACCTCGGCGCCGCCGTTCACGGCCGGGAAGCGGATGCCGAGGTCGCGTACGGCCAGTAGCGGCTCGCCGCGGCGGGCCGGTACGGCGGCCCGCGGTCCGGCCGGGGCCGCCGGCCCGGCACCCCCGGGTGTGGACGGACGGCGGGACCGGGCCGGTGCGCCGCCCGGTCCGGCGGCGACCGCGCCGCCGGCGCGGGCCGCCTCCCCCGGCGCGGCGGTGCCGAGCGCGGCGGCCAGGCCGTCGGCCAGCACCGACAGGGCGAGTACGGCGACCAGGGTGGCCAGGCCGGCGAAGGTGGTCACCCACCAACCGCCGGAGGCCATCAGGTCACGGCCGTCGTTGACGACGTTGCCCCAGGACGGGGTCGGTGGCTGCACGCTGAGGCCGAGGAACGACAGCGACGCCTCGGTGAGCACGGCGGTGCCGGCCAGCGAGCTGGTGAAGACCAGGACCGGGCCGGCGACGTTGCGGGCGACGTGGTGGGCGAGCAGCCAGGCCGGGCCGGCGCCCATGAAGCGCCCGACGAGGACGTAGTCCTTGCCGTACTCGGCGACGACGGCGGCCCGGACGACCCGGGCGACGGCCGGGGCGAACAGCAGGCCGAGGACGACGACGGTGGTGGGCAGGCCCGGGCTGAGCAGGGCGGCCAGTGCCACGGCGAGCACGATGCCGGGGAAGGTGACCAGCAGGTCGAGCAGCCATTCCAGGACCCGGCGCAGCGGTCCGGGGGCGAGCGCGGCGGCGGCGCCGACGAGCGTGCCGGCGGCGAGCGCGAGCAGCGGGGTGACCAGGCCGGCGACGACCGAGACCCGGGTGCCGTGGATGATCCGGGAGAGCACGTCGCGGCCGTACACGTCGGTGCCGAACCAGTGCGCGGCGTCCGGCGGGGCGGCCAGCGGGCCGACCAGGTTGCGGGTCGCCGGGTACGGGGCGACCGCCGGTCCGAGGACCGCGAGCAGCACCAGGCCGGCGACGACGAACGCGGCGACCCGGGCACCGGTCGGCAGCCGCCGCCAGAGGCCGGTGGTCGGGGCGGCGAGCAGCCGCCGCATGCGGCCGGACAGCTTGCGGGCGGAGAGTGGCGTCATGTCCGGGTCCTCGGGTCGATGAGCATCGCGACGACGTCGGTGCACAGGTTGACGGCCAGGAAGACGGCGATGGTGACCAGCGCGACGATCCGGGTGACCGCGAAGTCGCCGTCGATCGCGGCGTTGACCAGGAGCTGGCCCATGCCGGGCAGGGCGTAGACGACCTCGACCAGCACGGCGCCGGCGAGCAGGTAGCCGACGTAGAGGCCGAAGACGGTCAGCGGGGTGACCAGGGCGTTGGGCAGCAGGTTGCGCCACAGCACCCGGGTGCGGGACAGGCCGGCGCCCAGTGCGGTGCGTACGTAGTCCTGGTCGAGCTGGTCGGCGACGGAGGCGCGGACCACCCGGACCAGGATGCCGGCGACGCCGAGGGCGAGGGTGACGGCCGGCAGCAGCAGGGTCGACAGCCACGGCCACAGGCCGGCGCTGACCGGCTGGTAGCCACCGGCGGGCAGCCAGCGCAGGTCGATCGCGAACGTGTCGATGGCGAGCAGGCCGACCCAGAACACCGGGGCGGCGAGCCCGACGGCGGACGCGGCGGTGATCAGCCGGTCCGGCCAGCGGCCCCGGTACACCGCGGCGGTGATCCCGAGCCCGAGGGCGAGTACGGCGGTGACGGCGGCGGCCACCAGGGTCAGCGACGCGGTCACCGGGAACGCCTGGGCGACCAGGTCGCCGATCGGCTGGCCGCTGCGGGCGGAGGTGCCGAGGTCGCCGGCGGACAGGTCGCGGACGAAGTCGACGTACCGCTGCGGCAGCGACCGGTCGAGCCCGTACTCGTGGCGCAGCCTGGTCAGGTCCTCGTCGGACAGGCCGGCGGCCTGGAAGCCGAACCGGGCCAGGACGGGGTCGCCGGGGGCCAGGTCGACCAGGGCGAAGAGCAGGACGGATGCGCCGACCAGCAGCAGGGCGCCGGAGGCGGCCCGCCGGGCGACGGCGGTCAGCGCGCGTGCCGTGCCGCTCATGCCCGCCATGCCCGGCGCAGGTCGAGGTGTTCCCAGCGCTGGGCGCCCAGGCCGGCGACCGCCCCGGTGTCGACCACGTTGGGCACCGACAGGAAGTGCATCGGGTACGTCGGCACCTCGTCGGCGAGCAGTTGCTGGAGTTGGGCGTAGCGGGCCGGGGCCTGGTCGGCGGGCAGGGCCGCGGCGGTGTCGAGCAGTTCGGCGAAGCGGTCGGCGGCCGGGCCGGACCAGCGCAGGAACTTGTCGCGGAAGGCGCCGGGGGCGTAGAAGGAGCTGAGCGCGCCGGGTACGTCGAAGGACTGGCCGACCGGGTTGCCGCTGCTGATCACCGCGTCGAAGTCGCCGCCGCCGAGGATCTTGCCGGCGAGCGTGGTGCCGGCCTCGATGCGCAGGTCGACGTCGAGGCCGAGGTCCTGCCAGTTCTGCCGGATGACGGTGGCGGTCTGCTGCATGTAGCCGGTCTGCTGCGCCTGCAACACCACCTTCAGCCCGGCGGGTACGCCGGCGGCGGCCAGCAGCGAGCGGGCGGTGTCGGGGTCGCGGTCGAAGACGGCGGTGGGGCGGGCGTGGTCGGGGTGCCAGTCGGGCAGCACCGAGGTGGCGAAGGCGGCGTTGCCGGCGTACGCGATCCGCGTGATCGAGTCGTGGTCGATCGCGTAGTGCAGGGCCTGCCGGACCCGGGGGTCGGTGAACGGGGCCTTGGCGCAGTTGAAGGTGAGGAAGACCGCGGCCGGGGTGGGTGCCATGACCACCTCGAAGCCGCTGCCGCGCAGCAGTTCGAGGTCCCGGAACGGCGGGCTCTGGGCGACGTCGACCTGCCGGGCCCGCAGCGCGGAGGCGCGGGCGGTGTCGTCGACCAGGACCCGCCAGCTGATCGTGTCGAACCAGCCGCCGCTGGGGCCGGTGTAGCCGGCGAAGCGGCGCAGTTCGACGCTCTGGTTCTCGCGGTAGCTGACGAACTCGTACGGCCCGCTGCCGACCGGCCGGGTGCCGAACTCGGCCCCCTGGGCCTCGACCAGCGCCTTCGGCACGATGCCGAGGGCGGGCAGGGCGAGCCGGCGGGCGAAGACGTCGGCGTTGACCGGGTGGGCGGTGGTGATCTCGATGGTGTCGGCGGCGACGACGCGGACGCCGGTGACGAAGCCGAGCAGTTGGCTGTAGAAGGAGACCTGGCCGTCGGGTGGGGCCGCCACCCGCTGGACGGAGAAGGCGACGTCGTCGGCGGTCATCGCGGTGCCGTCGTGGAATCCGGTGGTCCGGAAGGTGACCTGCCAGGTCGTCGGCGTGGTCCGGGCGGGTGGGCCGGTGGCGAGGACCGGCCGGACGGCCAGTTCGGGCGAGGTCTCGTCGACCTCGTAGAGCGAGTCGAAGAGGTGCCGGGTGACGCCGATGGCGTCGGAGGCGTTCTGCGGGTCGAAGGTGGTGAAGGGGGCGAGCCCGCCGACGACGGCGGCGCCGCCGGTGCGGGGGGTGCCGGTCGCCGGCCCGCCGGTGCCGCCGGCACCGGGTCCGGTGCAGCCGGTGAGCAGGGCGCCGGACGCGGCGGCGCCCAGATAGAGCAGGCGCCGCCGGGACAGGCCCGGAAGGTACGGCGCGGGGGTTATGTGAAGACGCTGTTGGGTCATGGCGACCTCCATCCCGAGAGGTAGTTCGCGGGATCGACCTCGACGGAACTACTACGATCGAAGGACTTCGAGCGTGTCGTGGAGGTTACGCCGGAGTTACTCAGACCGTCAAGAGTCCAGGCCGACGCCGGATGATCAGGGCAATTCACCTGAAAATCGGGCGGTTAGCTGCGAAGACCGCTCCCGCACGTCCGTCCGGAGACGTACGTCGGACGGGCTAACGCCGCCGGCCGGGATCGTCGAAGCGTCGAGTAGAGTGACTGTCGAAGAACTTCGACGGGCGAGCGCTTCGACAGGCGGCGGCCTCGTGACCCGACAGCTTCGACGGACGACGGCTTCGAAGAGACGAGGAGACCGGCTTGGCGGCGAGCACGATCTACGACGTGGCCCGGCGGGCGGGCGTGAGCATCTCCACCGTCTCGCTCGCCTTCAACAACCCGGTACGGGTCACCCAGTCCACATTGGACCGGGTGCTCGCCGCCGCCGACGAGTTGTCGTACCTGCCCAAGACGGAGGCGGTCACCCGGGCCCGGCGCGGGGTCGGCCGGATCGGGGTGATGGCCCCGTTCACGTCGTACCCGTCGTTCGCCCGGCGGCTCAACGGCGTCCTGCGCGCCACCCGCGACCTGCCCTGGGAGATCGTCGTCTACGACCAGGGCTCGGCGGCGGCCACCTCACCGACGCTGTCCACCATCCCGCTGACCCGCCGCCTCGACGGGCTGGTCATCATGTCGCTGCCGGTCGACCCCAAGGTCGCGCACCGGCTGGTCGAGCAGAAGCTGCCCACCGTGCTGGTCGACCTCGAACATCCCAGCTTCAGCAGCGTCGCCATCGCCGACGCCGAGGGCGGCCGGATCGTCGCCGAGCACCTGCACGCCCGCGGCCACACCCGGCTCGGCTGCGTCACCGAACGCAAGAAGGGCCAACGGGCCACCCTGCCGCAGGAGGCCCGGCTCGACACGTTCCGCAGCACCCTCGCCGGGTTCGGCACCCCACTGCCGGACAGTCTGGTCCGCCGGGTCGACTACGGCGTGGAGCCGGCCCGCCGGGCCGCGCACGAACTCCTCGACCTGCCGGAGCCGCCGACGGCGATCTTCGCCCACGACGACCTGATCGCCGTCGGGGTGCTCAAGGCGGCCCGGGAACGTGACCTCCGGGTGCCCGGCGACCTCGCCGTCGTCGGCTTCGACGACAGCGACGTCGCCGAGCCGCTCGGCCTGACCACGGTCCGGCAGCCGCTGGAGGAGAGCGGAACGATCGCCGTCCAGACGCTGCTCGACCAACTGTCCGATCCCGACCGCAGCATGCGGCACATCGTGCTGCGCCTCACGCTCGTCGAGCGCGACACGACGTGAGCCGGCGGCCGGCGGTCGCGGGCGGGCAGTTCCGCACGTTCGCGGGCGGCTGCCCGCGCGGTCGCGGGACCGGCGGCCCCCTGCGGTCACGGGACCGGCGGCCCCGCGCGGGAACGTACCGCTCCCGCGCGGGGGGTGCCCGGGCCGGTCAGCCCAGTCCGTAGCCGCCGTCGACCGCGAGCACCTGGCCGGTCAGGTAGCCGCAGGCGTCGCCGGCGAGGAAGAGGAACGCCGCCGCCAGTTCGTCGGCCCGGCCGAACCGGGCCACCGGCGTGCGGCCCACGACCTGCTCGCGCAGGCGCTGCGAGGTGTGGAACGCGGCACCGAGCCCGGTGTCGAAGAAGCCCGGCGCGACCGCGTTGACCAGGATGCCGTCACCGGCCCAGTCGGCGGCCAACGCCCGGGTCAGCCCCTCCAGGCCGGCCTTCGACGCCGCGTACGCGCTCAGCCCGCGCCGCGGGGTGGCCGCCATGACCGAGGTGGTGAACACCAGCCGGCCGTGGCCGGAGCGGGCCAGGTGCGGGTACGCCGCCCGCGCCGTGACGAACCCGCCGGTCAGGTTGACCGCCAGCACGTCGTGCCACGCCTCGATCGGCAGGTGGTGCGCCCGGCGGGCGACCGGCGAGATGCCGGCGTTGACGACGACCGAGTCGATCCGTCCGAAGTGGCCGGCCACGGCGTCGACCGCCCCGGCCAGCGAGTCCGGTTCGCCGACGTCGCACGCGGCGGCGAAGACGTCGGCGCCGTCGGCGGTGAGCGTGCCGGCCAGGTCGTCGAGCGCGTCGCGGCTGCGGGCCAGCAGGCCGACCCGGGCCCCGTGGTCGGCGAAGACCCGGGCGAGGTCGCGGCCGACGCCCCGGCTGGCGCCGGTCACCACCACCACCCGGTCGGCGACCGCCCCGGCGGGCGGGGCGACGACCGGCTGGCCGGTGCCGGCGGTCACCGCGCGCCGCCGTCGGTCGCACGGCCGGGCAGGGACCGGGCCCGTTCCTCCAGCGCGGTCAGGGTGTCGGCCGTCAGCGGCCGCTGGAACAGGTCGATGTTGGCCTTCAGGAACGGCGGTGGCCAGTCCCACCAGCGCAGCGCGACCAGCCGTCCGGCCAGGTCGTCGGGGAACCGGGCGCGCAGCCGGCGGGCCGGCACCCCGGCCACGATCTCGTAGTCGGCGACGTCGCGGGTGACGACCGCGCCGGCCGCGACGATCGCGCCGTGCCCGATGCGTACGCCGGCGCGTACCACCGCGCCCGCGCCGATCCAGGCGTCGGCGCCGACCTCGGTGCCCGGAACCTCGGGCCACTCCCCGGTGCAGAAGCCGAACTCGGCGTTGACCGGGAAGACGTGGCTGGTCGGCAGCTCCGGCCAGTGCGGCAGGGCGCCGACGGTCACCTTCTCGGCGATGCCGGCGTACGGGCCGACCCGGACCTTGAACAGCGAGGTGAACGGGCCGACGATCGCGTACCGGGCGACGTGGCTGTGCCGTAGCAGGGCGTGCTCCATCACCAGGCCGTTGCGCTCCACGGTGGACTCGTCGAGCTTGACCTGGTTGAGGCTGATGGTGGCGCCCCGGGCGCGGGCGCGCAGCACGCCGAGGATGTTGCGCGGCGCGAACGGGCGCGGCCACCGGTTGATCGTGCGGGGCATCCGGCCGGACAGGTCGTGGGCGACCGGCGGGGCGGGCGGCGGCTGGGTGGCGCCCTGTTCGGCGCCGAGGGCGGACGTGGTCACTGGCTCACCTCACACAGTTCGAACGGAGGACCGCCGGGTCGGCGGCCCAGTCGAGGGCGACGCCGCCCCAGGTCATCCCGCCGCCGAAGGCGACCATGAGCAGCTTGGCGGCGGCGCCGAGCCGTCCGGCGCGTACCGCGTCGTCGAGGGTGACCGGGACGGAGGCCGCGCCGGTGTTGCCGTACCGCTCGACGGTGCGGTGCAGCACCCCGGGCCGCAGTCCGAGTTCGCGCGACCAGTCGGTGAGCATCATGCCGTTGGCCTGGTGGGCGGCGATCAGGTCGACCTGGTCGAGTTCGAGCGAGGCCGCCTTGAGCAGCTGGCCGACCAGGGCCGGGAAGACCTGGTTGGCCAGTCGCCGGACGTCGCCGCCGCGCATCGCGAAGTAGTGGTCGCCGGCCTCGACCGTCTGCGCGCTCGCCGGCCGGCGGCTGCCCCCGGCCGGGATCTGGACCAGGTCGGCCAGGGTGCCGTCGGTGCCCAGCGTGGTCGCCCGGATCCCGCTCCCGCCGCTGGTGTCCCGGCCGAGGACGACCGCGCCGGCCCCGTCACCGAAGAGCACCGCGGTACGCCGGTCGGTGTAGTCCAGCACCCGCGAGTAGGTGTCGGCGCCGACCACCAGCGCGGTCCGGGCCCAGCCCTCGCTGTTCAGCATCGAGTGGGCGACGACGAGGGCGTACACGAAGCCGCTGCACACCGCGTCGACGTCGAACGCCACCGCCTGGCGGGCGCCGAGGTTGGCCTGCACGGTGCTGGCGGTGGCCGGCATCGGCCGGTCCGGTGTGGAGGTGGCCAGCACGATCAGGTCGAGGTCGGCCGGGTCGAGCCGGGCGGTCCGCAGCGCCCGCCGGGCCGCCCGGGTGGCCAGGTCGGAGGTGGCCTCGTCGTCGGCGGCCACCCGGCGTTCCCGGATGCCGGTCTTGTCCACTATCCAGTTCTCCGGTACGCCGACCCGGCGGGCCAGTTCCTCGCTGCCGAGGACGCGCCGGGGCAGGTACGATCCGGTTCCGATCACGGTCGAGGTCGACATGGGGTCTCCTTGCGGTCGGGCCGTCGGGCCGGGCGGACGCGCGGGGTCAGTCATCGGCGCGGAACGCCGGTCGGCGCCGCTCGCGGAAGGCGCGCAGTCCCTCGGACACGTCGTCGGAGCCGAGGTGGCGCAGGAAGAGGCGGCGTTCCCAGGACATCGCGTCCGGCCGGGGCTCGTGGTCGGCGGTCCAGACCATCTTCTTGACCACGGCGAGCGCGTCCGCGCTGTGGCCGGCCAGCCGGTCGACCAGGGCGTCCACCCGCGACTCCAGGTGGGCCGGTGGCACCGCGACGCTGACCAGCCCCCAGTCGGCCGCCTCCCGCCCGGTGAGCAGGTCGGCGGTGAGCAGCAGGTAGTTGCCGCGGGCCTTGGGCAGGGTCCGGGCCAGCCGTACCGAGCCGCCGGCGGCGGGGGCCAGCCCGTATTCCAGGTGGCGGTCGCCGATCCGGGCGTCGGTGGCGGCGACGGAGATGTCGCAGGCGAGCAGGATCTCGCAGCCGCCGGCGACGGCGTGCCCCTCGACGACCGCGACCGAGACGAACCGGGCGGTCTCCAGCCGGCGCAGCACGAGGGCGAGCCGCACCATGAAGGTCTCGACCCGGTGCGGGTCGACGCTCATCTCCTCCAGGACGCGCAGGTCGGCGCCGGCACAGAAGGTGCCGGCGGCGCCGCGCAGCACCAGGGCCCGGGCGCCGGTCGCGTCGGCGAGGTCGATGGCGCGTTCGAGTCCTTCGATCACGGCGAGGTCGATGGCGTTGCGGCGGGCCGGACGGTTGATCGTCGCCCGGACCACGTACGGCTCGACGGCCGTCAGGACCGCCGGCGCCGGGTCCGCGCCGGGGGCCGGGGTGGGTGGGGGCGGGGCGTCCGGTCCGGCTGCGGTACGGGTCGCGACCGACCCGGCTACGCGGGAAACTGACATGCAACAGCCCCTTCCAATTGATCGAGGAATTCCATCGATCGTGGATTCGATCGACCGGACTCAACCTATGACCGTTACCCCGGGTCGGGAAGGAGCCGTGCGACGAATTGTCATTCCATCGGCAGACGGAATGCCGGCTACCGCATTCCGACCATCGGAGAAAAACGACCGGCCGCGAACATTCCAGAAACGTTCAGGCCACCGCGCCGAAACGAACTGTTCACACCAGCCCGTTGCGGTGGGCGAACGCCGCCAATTGGGTGCGGTCGCGCAGCTTGAGCTTGGTCAGCACCCGCGAGACGTGGGTCTTGACCGTGGCCCGGCCGAGCAGCAACTCGGTGGCGATCTCGGCGTTGGAGCGGCCGAGCGCGATCAGCCGGATCACGCCGCGCTCGCGCGGGGTCAGGCCGGCCACCTGCGGGTCGCGGCGGGACGTGTCGGCCGCGGCGACCCGCCGGTAGGCGGCCAGCAGGTGGCGGGCGGCCCGCGGCGACCACCAGGCGTCCCCCGCCGCCACGGCCTTGACCCCGGCCATCAGCAGTGCGGTCTCGTCGTCCTCCAGCAGGTAGCCGCGGACCCCGGCGCGGGCGGCCCGGTCGACGTCGGCGTCGTCGGCCGTGTCGGCGAGCATCACCACGCCGGGACCGTCGCCGCGCACGAGGTCGGCGGCGACGGCGATGCCGTCGCGGTCGCGCAGTTGCAGGTCGACCAGGATGACGTCGACGCCGGCCGGGACCGGCCGGCCGGCGTCGTGACCGGCCGTCAGCACGAAGTCGGGAGCCGCCTCGAACAGCGCACGGATGGCGTCCCGGATGATCGGCCGGTCGACCAGCAGCAGCAGCCGGATCGTGCCGGTCGCACCCGGGGGCCCCGTCGGATTCGAGCCGGGATCCACGCGGATGCCGCGGGTTTCCTCGACCACTTTCACATTCCACAACCTTTTCGGGGTGTCGCGATCTCCGGAAGATCGCCCTTTTCGGAGTGTCGTGGTGTGCCCGTAGTGTCCTGGTAGAAGCGCTTCCACCATAGCCCTTCGATTGGGGCCACGCCACCTCGCCCCAGCTCCAGAGCGGAGCCCCGGAACCTCATGTTCACAATTTGCTATCGGCGCTGGTCGAAACAGCGAACTGCTACCGTATTCGGCCGGCCCGGCACCGCAGCACCGTGTACCCGAGCGCGACGAGCCCGAGCAGGAGGGTCCCCACCGCCGTCAGCAACAGGGTCGACCGCGCGCCGACGAGCGCGGTCAGCGGCCCACCGGCCAGCACCCCGAGCGGCACCGCGACGACGGTCACCGCGCCGTTCGCGGCGAGCACGGGCGACAGCGACTCCGGTGGCGTGACGCGCTGGAAGAGTGCCATCGAGGTCGACAGGTACGGCCCCCAGGACAGCCCGGCCAGCGCGAAGCCGGCCAGTGCCACCGGCGGTGGGGCGCCGAGCCCGAGCGGGAGCAGGGTCAGCCCGAAGCAGACCACGATGCCGACCGTCAGCGGCCACAGCGGCCACCGGCGCAGGTAGCCGGTGACCAGCCCGCCGGCCACCGCGCCGGCGCCGAACGCGGTGTAGTGGGCGGCGAGGTCGCCGGCCGAGCCGCCCAGGTCCTGGCTGACGTGCAACGGCAGGGCGACCTGGATCGGGCCGTACAGCGCGAAGAAGCCGAACGACAGCAGCAGCAGCCCGAGCAGCCGGGGATCCGACCGGATGGTCCGCCAGCCGGACGCCCCGGCGGGGGCCGGCTCGGGGCGCGGCACCGCCGGCGCCTCCGGCACGCCGGCACCGACCGGCGCCGGGCTCGCCCGTCCGGCGGCGATCGCCCAGCGGTACGTCAACGCGAGCACCGCGAAGGTGAGCGCGTCGACGGCGAGTACGCCGACCGCGCCGATCCCGCCGATGAGCGCGGCACCGACCGGCGGCCCGAGCACGATGGCGAGTTCGGCGAGCGTGGTGAGGAGGGCGTTCGCGGCCAGGTGGTGCCGTGCCGGCAGCACCTGCGCGAGCAGCGTGTAGCGGCCGGCCGTACCCCACGAGTGCAGCAGGGCGGAGAGCGCGAGCAGCGCGACGAACACCCCGATGGTCAGCGCGCCGAGCAGGTGGGCGACCGGGATGGCGCCGAGTGCCCCGGCCCGCAGGACGGCGTCCCAGCCGGCGAGGCGCGCTCCCCCGTGCCGGCGCAGCCACCGGCCGAAGAGCACCGCCCCGGCGGCGGCCGGCAGTGTGTACGCGGCCACCGCGACCGCGACCCAGGTGCCCTGGCGGTCGGCGGGGGCCAGTTCGAGGGCCAGCCAGGGCACCGCGACGACGGCCATCCCGTCGCCGAGCGACGAGAGCGCGAAACCCGGCAGGATCCGGCGCAGGACCGGATGGGTGAACACCGGCCGGTAGGGGGAGCCGGAAGGGGACAATAAGATCGATAATCGTCTATTCATTGCTTTACTGGACAGGCCCGGGACCGGGCCTGTCAACACCACCGCCCCGCCGAGTCTCGCAGCGGTACGTGTCCAACCGGTTACACAGACCGGTCGGGTGGCGCGGGATCGCGCCACC
>NZ_JBFBCH010000001.1:78251-392816 GCF_040683055.1 Polymorphospora sp. NPDC051019
CGCCCGCCCTTGCCCGCCCCCCCCCGCCCCCCCGCCGGGGGGGGGGGGCCCGCCCCCCCCCCCCCCGACCGGGTTACCGCCCCGACCCCACTGGGCCGGGGTGCGACTCAGTGCCGCCCGGCCGGCTGGGAATGCGGCCGCCGCATCCCGTCGCCGGCGTGCTGGCCGTCGCCCCGGCCGGCGGGTGCGCCGGCCGGCTCGGGCTGCCGCATGCCGCCACGGCCCTGCTGTGCGCCGCCGCGGCCGGCCTCCTGCTCGGTCTTCTGCAGCGCCCGCTCCAGCCGGGTCTGCATGGGCCGGATCAGTCCGCCGCCGACGCCGACCACGATCACACCGCCGACGGTGGCCAGCACCGCGACCAGCACCGGAGTCGTGACGGTGGTCGCCACCCCGATCTGGTTGAGCGCGGCGATCACACCGAGCGCCACGATGAACCAGCCGGCCACGTCCGACAGGACGCGGCCGTACGACAGCCCGCCCAGCGCGCTGGACAGCAGGTCGCGTACGGCGCTGGCGATGGCCGACGCCACGACGATGATGATCACGGCGACGACCGCGCGTGGCAGCCAGCCGACGATGTTGTTGATCAGGCTGCTGACCGGGTTCGGGCCCCAGACCCCGAACGCCAGTTGCAGCGTGAACAGCACACCGGCGTAGAAGACGAGCTTGGCCACGATGTCCGAGGCGTCGTACTTGCTGCGTTCCAGCGCCCGCTTGATGCCGCCACGCTCGACGGCCCGGTCGAAGCCGACCCGCTCCAGGATGCCGTTCACGGCCCTGGCCAGCAGCCGGGCGATGATCCACCCGATGACCAGGATGGCGATGAAGGCGATCGCCCGCGGGACGAATCGCACGATGTCGCCGACCGCGTTGTTCACGTCGGTGCGGATGTCCACCTGGGGTATGGCTAGTTGATCACGCATAGGTCCTCCCTGCGGCCGATCCGCCGGCACGCCCGAGGACCGCCGGCTCCGGTGCCGCGCCGGGCGGTACGCCGCCCCGTGTCACGCGGCCGATCCCGCGTCGAGTCCCCGGCGCCTCACCCGGTAAACGCGGTCGCCGGCCGGGTCCGCACCCGACCGGCGACCAGAGTGGCGTGGGGGTCAGTTGCGCCAGGTGTCGTTCAGGTTCACCCGGCCCGACGCCGGGACGGTGGCGCTGCGGTTGCCGCCGCTCTCCCAGGTGACCGCGCCACCCTGCTTGCGGATGTACTTGTACTGGAAGCCGGTGCCGGCGGGCAGGTCGACGTCGCGCCGCCACACCGGGTACGTCGCCGACGACAGCGGCAGCGCCGCAGCCGGGTTCCAGTTGCCCAGGCCGGGCACGTTGCCGACGACGAAGATGTCCTGCCCCCAGGAGGTGGTCGCGTTCACCGCGAACGACGCACCGCTGGCGCCGGCCGGCGGCGGGGTGGTCGGGTTCGGGTTCGGCTGCCCGGTCGCGCCGACGTACAGCGCCACCGCGTCGTTGGCCGGGACGCTGGCGGTGAACTGGCCGGACGAGTTGACCGTGTACGTCGTACCCGTGCAGCCGCCGCCCGGGGTCGGGTCGCCGTGCTGGACGTCGCAGTAGGTGCCGGCCGGCAGCGAGGTCTGGAACGTACGGGTCAGCGTGCCGCCCTCGGCGTTGATCGCGACGTACGCCCGGTTGCCGCGCCCGAACGCGATCTGGTCGTTTCCGTTGTCCCACCAGTTGGTGACGGCCGCGTCGCCAGCGGCGTTGCGGAAGCCGACCATGTTGGCGATCTGCTGCCATTTGTGCTGGCACTTCCAGCCGTCGGCGTAGCAGGCGTTGACCGTGCCGCCGTTCGGCGGGCCGGCGTCGCGGTCGGTGAACTCGTAGCCGGAGTGCACGTGCGGCGACCCGTACGGCCAGGCGAGCATGAAGACGCCGGCCAGCGTGTACTGCGCGCCGTTCTTGTAGCTCAGCGTGTCGCCGCCGCGCTCGGTGTCGTGGTTGTCGACGAAGACCCCGGCCTGGTTGCCCGGCAGGTAGCCCCAGCCCTCGCCGAAGTTGTCGAGGTGCGCGAGCCGTTCGTTCTGGAACACCCGCTTGAGGTCACGGGCGTACCGGAACTCCTGTACGTCACCGTTGCCCAGGTATTCGCTGGGGCTGACCGCCTCGCCGGCGCCGTGGATCGCCTCCTGCACCCAGTAGGCGTTCGGGTTGGACATCCGGGACCTGATCGCGGCGAGGTCGCCGGCCGCCATGTGCTTGGCGGCGTCGATCCGGAACCCGTCGACGCCGAGCGACAGCAGGTCGTTGAGGTAGCCGGCGATCCGGCCGCGGACGTAGTCGCTGCCGGTGTCCAGGTCGGACAACCCGACCAGCTCGCAGTTCTGCACGTCGTACCGGTCGCGGTAGTTGTTGATCGCGGTCCGGCAGGAGTGGAAGTCCTGGACCTGGTAGACGCCGGGGTAGTTGTACTTGGTGTAGGCGGTGCCGCCGGTGCCGGTGCCCGAGCCGGCGCTCATATGGTTGACGACCGCGTCGACGATGACCTTGACACCGGCGCCCCGGCAGGCGGCGACCATGTTGGCGAAGGCGGCCCGGTCGCCGAGCCGGCCGGCGATGCGGTAACTGACCGGCTGGTAGGACGTCCACCACTGGTGGCCCTGGATGTGCTCCTGGGGCGGGGACACCTGGACGTAGCCGTAGCCCTTGGGGCCGAGGGTCTCCCGGCACTCGCGGGCGATCGAGTCGAACCGCCATTCGAAGAGGACGGCGGTGACCTTCTTGTCGCCGGGGGCGGCCGCCCGGGCGGGCGGCCCGGTGACCGCGCCGGTGACGGCGAGGCCGGTGGTGAGGGCGAGGGCGGCCACGGCGAGGGCGGAACCGAGCCGGGTGCGGAGACGGGGGCGGGCCCGGTCGCGGGCGCGCGAGATTGCGATCACGGCAGGTCTCCTCGGGGACGGGAGTTCGAGGGATGCGCGGGACACCTTTCAGCAAGCAGTTTGAAACTTGCTGGAAATCCTTGCGAAGGAAGGTAGACATCGACCCCCACCTAAGTCAAGAAGAACCTTCCCCGCAGGCCGCACAGCAGGGCGAACACCAGCAGATCGACCTCGCCGAGAGATGGGAGCGTGTCCACAAGATGCGACATTGCGGCACTATCACCCACCGGGCCACCGCAAACACCGCAAGCACTTGCACGGGTTGATCACATGCGGTCGTCAGTCGATCCCAAGGAGTGAGCGCTTATCGACAGGTTTGTTAACTGATATTTGGATGGGTGCACCCCATCCGCACGACACCGGAGGACCGATGTTCCGACGTACCCTCGCCCTGGCCGCCGCCACCGTCCTCGGCACGGCCGGCGCGCTCGCCGCCGCCGCCCCGGCCCAGGCCTACATCCCCAGCAACTGCTCGGCGGTGGTAATCGGCTGGCACGCCCACGCCCACTGCACCTGGTCCGGCAACATCCCGTGGAAGCTCAAGGGCCAGTGCGCCGACGGCAGCTGGGTGACCAGCCCGACGACGACCTTCGGCACCGGCTACGCCGACGTCTTCTGCTGGTCTGCGCAGTCCGGCGACGTCCGCAACCTCACCCTGGACTGATCCGGGCCGACCGGCCGCCACGGACGGCGACCGGACACGACGGGACCGGCGGGCCGCGACACGCGCGACCCGCCGGAGCGTACGGTTCAGGTCAGCCGGCGGCGACCTGGCTGGTGCCGCCCTCGTTGTGGCCGAGGACGATCTGCGGGTTGGTCATGAAGGCGACCCGCCCGGTGTTCGGGTCGATCACCTTGATCCGCCGCAACTGGCAGTGGCCCGGAGTGATGTTGATCTTCCCACCCGACGCCACGTCACCGATCTTCTGGAGCCGGTTGTCGTAGAGGTCGTAGTACCAGGCCTCCAGCCTGTACCAACCGGTGTTGTTGAACTCGATGCTCTTGACCAGCGGGTACGGGGTGGAGCGGTACACGGTGACGTTCGCCGTCGCGGTGCGGCCGTCGGCGGCGTACGCGGTCAGGGTGTAGAGCACGTTGCCGTCGTGGCTGCCGCCGGAGACCGAGCCCTCCCAGACCCCCGGCCCGGACTGGGTCCGGTCGGCCAGCGTGGTGGCGCCCCGCTTGACCACGACCCGGGTCGCCCCGGTGGTCTTCCAGTTCAGGGTGACCTCGGTGGGGGCACACGCCTGCACCGCCCCGACCGACGAGGTGAAGCCGTTGACGACAGGCCCCCCGGTGGTCCAGGCGACCGCCTCGAGGGCGCGCGTCCCGTCGTGCCCCGCCTTCCGTGGCGCCATCGCGATCCGGTAGTCGGTCGACGACGCCAGGCCCGTGATCGTGTACGTCATCTCGCCGGTGCCCGGGTTCGCCGGGAGCGTGATGATCTGCGGCAGGATCTGGTCGCTCGGCCGGCCCCAGCCGAAGACGTAGTGGTCCTCCCCCTCGGCGTTGTCGGTCCACCGCACAGTGATGGTGGTGTCGGTGCGGCCGACCACGGTAAGCCCGCTCGCTTCGGGCAGGGCCGGGTGCTTGGTGGTGGCGCAGACCTCCGCCGCCGCCTCGGTCAGCTCGTTGAACGCGATCACCCGGTAGCAGTACCGCGTGTTCGGGGTCAGGCCGCTGTCGGTCAGCGACCGGGCCGCGTCCGTGCGCCGCCAGATCTCCAGCCACGGCCCGCCGGCCACCGAGCGCTCCACCCGGTATCCGTCCTCGCTGGTCGAGTTGTCGGTCCAGCCCACCCGGATCGAGTTGGAGTAGACGTCCCACTCGTCGAAGGGCTCGATCGTCGGGGCCGCCACCGGGGCCGGCACCGAGTAGTTCCGGCAGCCGAGTTGCGTGTTGGTGGTGCCGTGCGAGCGGTTGATCGCGTACGCGCAGACGGTGTGCGGCCCGGGCGTCATGTTCGCCGGCAGGTCGGTCACGTCGTACCCGTGGGTCGGGCCGTACTCGCCCGGCAGGTCGGGCCGGTGGCCGTTCGCGGTCACCGACCGGACGAAGACCCCGCTGTCGTAGATGTGCACCTCGGTCGGCGTCTGCGGCTCGTCGGGATCGGCCGACCAGCCCCGCACCCGCAGGGTGTTCCCGGTCCGGGTCACCTCGTCGAGCGCGCCGGTCGGGTCGTGCCGCACCGTGTACGTACGGCAGCCGAGCTCCGTGTTGACGCTGCCCGCGCCGACGTTGATGGCGTAGACGCAGACGTTGTGCTCGCCGTCGCCGGGCCGTTCCGGGACGGTGACCGCGAAGCCGTGGCCGGTGCCGTAGCCGGGGTAGCCGGCGGGCGGCGCGGACAGCGCCCGGTCGGCCGGGGCGGCGGTGGCGAAGACGCCGTCCTGGTAGACGTGCAGCCAGACCGCGTCGACCGTGTCGCCGTCGATCGCCCAGCCGTGCAGGACCAGGTTGGTGCCGGACCGCTCGATCCGGTCGAAGGCGCCGACCGGGTCGACCGCGACGGCCAGGTTGACGCAGCCGATCAGCTTGCTGGTCCCCGCACCGTTGTTGATCGCCCTGGCGCAGACGGTGCCGCCGGCGCGTGCCGGCACGGTGCCGGAGAAGTTGCCGCCGCTGGTGGTCAGGGTGGCGACCTTGGTGCCCCCGATGGTGATGTCCACCCGGACCGCGCCCCCGTCGGGGTCGGTCGCCCAGCCGGTGACCGACACGCCGGCCGGTACCCGGGTCGCCCCGGTCAGGTTGCCCTCCGGGTCGTGCGAGCCGGGGCCGTCGCAGATCGGCGGCGGATCCGGCACGTCACAGTCGGGGCGGGCGTGCGCGGGGTTCGCCTGCGCCACCAGCCCCACGCTCGCGACCAGTACCGCCAGGACGGCGGCATGGATACGTCGTTTCAACGCTGTTCCTCTCTCGTGGAGAGGGCGGCACCCCCCAGCGCCGCCCGGGCACCCGCAATGTCCATTTAGGACGTTCGGCGGGTCCGGAACGAAGGTCGCACGGCCGGTGGACGGTCCGCGACTGAAATCGGCTCCTCGACAGTTCGCGCGCCGCAACCCGACTGTCGGGTCGGTGACGGCACCGCCGGCCCACCCGGGCCGGCTCGACCGGGTAAGCCGAGATGGCGGGGCGTCCGGACACCCGGACCGGGCGCCGCCGACCACCCGGAAAACGCCTTGCGCCCCGCGTCAGGCGCGGTGGCGACCCACGTGCCCCGGTACCGCCACGGCGTCGGTCGGCTCGGCCGCGGCCCGACTGTTCCACGGCGAGACCCGCCCCGGCAGGGCCGTCGGCTCCACCGTCGGCACGTACACGCGGGCGTCGACCACGTCACCGAGCAGCAGTGCGGCGACGAAACTGCTCGGCCGTGCCACCGGGTCTGCGGCCAGGCACTCGAAGCACAGGTCGGCGACCTCCGGCGGCAGGCCGTCGATATGCGGCAGCGGCTCGGGCTCGCGGTACCGCTCCAGCCGCCACACCTCGGGATCGACCGGCCACGGCAGCCGGCCGGCCAGGCAGAGGTAGAGCAGGACGCCGATGGCGTACATGTCGCTCGACGGCGCCGGCGGGGCCCCGCCGAACCGCTCCGGCGGCAGGAAGGCCGGGGTGCCGAGCAGCATGCCGTCGAGTCGCGGATCGGACTCGCCGGCCGACGCCGCGATGCCGAAGTCGAGGACCTTCACACCGGTCGGGGTGAGCATCACGTTGGACGGTTTCACGTCCTGGTGCACGATGCCGTGCAGGTGCGCGGCGGCCAGCGCCGCACTCACCTGCGCGCAGACCCGCACCGCGAAGCGCCACGGCAGCGGCCCACCGGCGAGCCGGTCGGCCAGCGTCTCCCCCTCGACCAGTTCCATCACGATGTACGGCGCCCGCGCGCCCGGGTACGGCGTCGACAGGCCGAAGTCGTGGACGCCGGTCACGTTGGGGTGGGCCAGCCGCGCCGCCGACCGGGCCTCCGCCCGGACCCGCTCGACGGGATCCACACCGGTGCCGTCGTCGCGGTCGCCGGGCGCGATGAGCTTGACCGCGACCGGCCGGTCGAGCACCTCGTCGTGTCCGCGCCAGACCTCCGACATCCCGCCGACACCGATGCGCTGCCGTAACTGGTACCGCCCGCCCAACGTCCGCATCCGGTCCCACCCCGCCTTCCTGCCCGGCGACACGGCCGCCGTCGAAGCCCCTACCCTGGGCGCACGCAGGGCAAACCGGTTCGACTCGATCTTGCGGCGGGCGGCCGGACCGGCGCGGGGGCACGGTCCAACGTGTACCCGCGCCCCGGCCGTCGGCGGCCGGACGGGCGGCGGCCGGACGCGCGGCGGCCGGACGCGCGGCCCCTGGCACGCGCGGCCCCTGGCGCCGGGCCGCCGCTGAAGTACGATGCGTGTTGTTCGGCGTGCACCCGGTCACGGCCCGCCGGTCGGAGTGGGCCCCGCTGGTAGGAGTGGGCATGGCAAAGGTCACTGTGGACGTTGACGGTTGCATCGGCGCCGGCCAGTGCGCGTTCCTGGCGCCGGAGGTGTTCGACCAGGACCAGATGGGCATCGTTCGCCTGCTCCGGGAGGAACCCGACGGGTCGCAGCTCGACGACGCCCGCGAGGCGGCCACGACCTGCCCCTCCGGATCGATCTCCATCTCCGACGACTGACCCGCTCCCCCTCCCCTCCCCCGCTCCCCTTTCCCGGCGATCTTGCGGTTGTCTCCCCCTTTCGTTGTGATTTGTCGGGCGGCAAGTGCAAGATCGCGGAGCGTGGGACCGCGGGCGGACGGAGGAGTGGCGGGGAAAGCCGCACGTCGGGGGCGTAGGCCACGCAGGATGGGGGTATCCGGGCGGCGGAGGAGGTAACCGTGGCGGAACGTCCGATCCTGGTCGGATACGACCATTCCCCCGGCAGCGAGGCGGCGCTCGGCTGGGCGCTCGACGAGGCCGCCCGGACCGGCCGGTCCGTGCTGGTCGCCCACGCCTCGGAGTGGCTCACGATCAGCCCGCCGGTGATCATCGGGGCCCAGCCGTGGCCCGACGAACGGGCCCGCGAAGCCGCCCAGCAGGCGCTCGACGCGGCCGTGGCCGCGGCCAGCGAACGCCGCGACGGCGTGGTCGTCCGCGGCGTACTGGCCGACGGGCCGCCGAACCAACGGCTGACCGAGCTGACCCGCGACGCCGCGCTGGCCGTCCTCGGCAACCGGGGACACGGCGGTTTCAGCGGGCTGCTCCTCGGCTCGACCTCGGTCTCGGTGACCGCCCACGCCCACTGCCCGGTGGTCGTCGTACGCCCCGACGAGCCGGGGGTCGCCACCGGTGACGTCGTCGTCGGGGTCGACGGGTCCGCGTGCTCGGTGACGGCGCTGGACTTCGCCTTCGACACCGCCGCCGAACGGGACGCCCCGCTGCTCGTGGTCGGTGCCTGGAACATCCCGTCGGTGCCGTGGCGGCCGCCGGGTGTCGACGTCGAACAAATGGCCGCCACCGAGCGGCGGTCCCTCGAACAACTGGTCGAGGAGCGCCGGCACCGGCACCCGGCGGTGGCCGTACGCACCGAGGTCGTCGCCGACTCCCCCGCGCACGCGCTGATGCAGGCCAGTGCCGGGGCGCGACTGCTGGTGGTCGGGTCACGGGGGCGCGGCGGGCTGCGCGGGCTGCTGCTCGGCTCGGTGAGCCAGCAGATGCTGCACCACGCCCGGTGCCCGGTCGCGGTCGTACACGAGCGGCAGCCCGAGCCGGCCGCCTGAGCCGCCGGCCCGGCGACCGGGCAGAGCGGCCGCCGGGCCGGCCAGGCCGGTTCGGCTGAGGGTGGGGGCCGGCCCGGCCGGTTCGGCTGAGGGCTGCGGGCGGCCGGAACGGCTCGACCGGCGGGTACGTCGGCGTGACCAGCGCGGCCGGCGGACAGGCCGGCCGGCTCAGCCGGTGACCGGTGTCGCCGCCGTGCCGGGCGCGGGCGCCGGGGCGGCGTGCAGCCGGTCGACGACGCGTACGACGCCACCGACCTGGCCGGCCAGCCGCACGGCATGCACCGCGCTGGCCCGCCTCGGCACCGGGCCGGCCAGCGTCACCACCCCGTCGCGCACCTCGACCCGTACGTCGGGCAGGGCGAGGATGCGGTGCAGCACCTCGCGCACCACGTCGACGCGGATGTCCTCGTCGGGGCGCAGGTGCACCCGCAGCAGGTCGCCGCGGGTCACGATGCCGACCAGCCGGCCGAGGTCGTCGACCACCGGCAGCCGGCGGACCCGCTCGCGGTCCATCCGGCGGGCGGCGTCGACCAGCGTGGTGTCGCCGTACGTGGTGACCGCGGGGGCGGTCATGAGGTCGCGGGCGGTGAGCGCGCCGGCGGGCTTGCGGCGGCCCCGCCAGGGCCGGCGCGGGCCGGCACCGGCCCGGTGCAGCAGATCACTTTCGGACACCACGCCGACGACCCGCCGGTCCAGGTCGACCACTGGCACGCCGCTGACCCGGCGACCCGCCACCGCGTCGACGATCCGCCGGTAGCCGGCCTCCTCCGCCACCGCGACCACGTCGGTGGTCATCACGTCCCGCACCTGCCAGGTTCGCATCCCGATCTCCCCGGTCCCGTGGCCCGGCCGCTTTGCCGGCCACTGCCCGACTTTACGCAGGTGACGGGCCGGTGCCCCAGGGCCGGCGGTCCGCGGGAGGTCGGGACCTGCGCCCGGACCGGCCGGGCCGTACGCCTCTGCCCCGCCGCCCGGCCCGGGGCGTCTGATGGAGGTGACCACGGAAGGCTCCCCGGGTAGGAGGCAGTGATGGAGATCCGACCGATCGTCGTCGGCTACGACGGCTCCCCCGGTGCGCGGGAAGCGCTGCGGTGGGCGCTGGACGAGGCGACCCGGACCGGGGCGCCGGTCCACCCCACGTACGCGTTCGAGCCGTTCGGCGCCTCCGTGCCGCTGGCACCGGCGCCACTGCTGTGGCCCGACGACACCGCGCGCAAGGAGATCGCGTCGATGCTGGACGAGGCGGTCGCGGCCGCCGCGGGCAGCCATCCGACGGTCACCGTACGGGCCGGCACCGTCGACGGGCCGCCGAGCGTACGGCTGCAGGAGCTGTCCCGGCGGGCCGGGCTGGTGGTGCTGGGCAGCCGGGGGCACGGCGGCTTCGCCGGCCTGCTGGTCGGCTCGACCACGGTCTCGGTGACCGCCCACGCGCACTGCCCGGTGGTGGTCGTCCGCGGCACCGCCCCCCGCGCCGGCGGGCATGTGGTGACCGGCGTCGACGGCTCACCGTGCTCGGTGCTGGCGCTCGGCTACGCGTTCGCGCAGGCGGCCGGGCGGGACGTACCGCTGCACGTGGTGCGGGCCTGGAAGCCGCCGGCGACGGAGGCGCCCCCGGTCGCCTTCGACCCCGAGGCGGTCGGCGCCCTGGAGCGGGCCGAGTTGCGCGACCTGCTGGCCGGCTGGCAGGACCGCTGGCCGCAGGTGCGGGTGACCAGCGAGGTGGTCGCCGACGCCCCCGGCCGGACGCTGATCGACGCGACCCGGCACGCCCAGCTGGTCGTGGTCGGCTCGCGCGGCCGGGGCGGCTTCCGTGGGCTGCTGATGGGTTCGGTCAGCCAGCAGCTCCTGCACCACAGCCACTGCCCGGTGGCGGTCGTACGCGAACTGCCCGGCGGGCGGGCGACGGACGACCTGTGACGGGTGGGCGGCGCCGGGTTGCCGACCGGCGCCCCACCCCGGCCCGACCGCACGGCCAGGTCGGGCCCTGGTGATCGTTGGCCGCCGCGCGGTCCGACGCCCCCGGCGACCCCGGCGGCCAGCGATCACCCCGCGACGGGGCCGGACGGATCGGCGGGTCGGGCGGATCCTCCGGCACCCGCGAGGCACCCCACGGACCGGTGACCGGTCGGTGGGGTGCCTCGTGCGACGCCGGCCCGCGGGGAGACGGGCCGGCGGTACGGGTCAGGAGCCGGCGGGCTGCCCGGCGGCGGCACGCGGCGGCAGCCGGTGCTCGTGGAGCCGCTCGTAGAACGGCCGGTGGTGGGCGGCGAGCGCGGCCAGCCGGGGGTCGTTGTCGACGCGTACGGCGTGCGCGGTGCTCTGGCTGGTGAAGCCGGTGCTGCGTTCGACGTCCTGGTGCCAGTCGCGGGTGCGGTCCCACTCCTTGCGTGGGGCCGGCTCCCACCGCAGGGCGGCCGGGTCGAACGGCAGGCCGGTGCGGGCGCAGAACGCGGCGACGACGCCCTCCGGGTCGGCGACGAGGTCGTCGCCGTCGATGACGACCGGGGCCTCGCCCAGCGGGAGGCGCACCGCCTCGAAGATCTCGTGCAGCCGCTCGAAGCCGATCTCGTCGAGGTCGACCGACTTGTTCATCGCGTAGTGCGAGGCGACGACGGCGGCCGGGTCACGGATCATGAACGTGTTGACGAGGTGGGTGTGCAGCCGGGGGTCGGCGAGCACGGCCGGGTAGCGGTAGTCGGTGGTCTCCTTGACGAAGACCCGCTTGCCGGAGGTGGCGGCGAGGTCGAGCAGCAGGTCGAGCACCTCGGTCTCGGAGGTGGCCGGGGTGCCGCCGATGTCGACCGTGCCGAGGGCGGCCAGGTTGGACAGCGGCTCGTGCACGACGACGAGGTCACCGCGTTCGATGATCATGCGCAGGAAGGCGGTCGACCTGGTGCGGGGTGCCGCCCAGAGGGCGATGACGGGGTCGGTCACTGCGACCACTCCGTCGGTTCGCGGTCCCAGCGGTGCTGGCGCATGGTGGCCATGAGCTGGTCGTCGAGCGGCGCCGCGCCGCTGGTGGCAAGGTTGGCGCGGACGTGACGCAGGCTGCGCATGCCCGGGATGACGGTGCTCACCGTCGGGTGCTGGAGGATGAAGCGCAGCGCGAGTTCGGGCATGGTCCAGCCGTCGGGTACGTCCTTGGCGAGCGCCTCGGCGCGGGCCACGCTGGCGGCCAGGTTCTCCGGTACGAAGTAGCTGTTGCGCCAGTCGCCCTCGGGCCAGGTGCTGTCGAGAGTCAGGGTGCCGGTGAGCGTGCCCTCGTCGAAGGGCACCCGGGCGATCACCGCGATGTCGAGTTCGTCGCAGACGCCGAAGAGCTCGTCCTCGGGCGCCTGATCGAAGATGTTGTAGATGACCTGGACGGCGTCGATCAGCCCGGTGCGCAGGGCCTTGACCACGTTGGTCGGCTCCCACCGGTTGATGCTGATCCCGATCCCTTCCACCAGGCCCTGGTCGCGCAGGTCGGCGACGGCCTTCTGCCAACTGGGGTCGTCGGCCCAGGCGTCCTCCCAGACGTGGAACTGGAGCAGGTCGATCCGCTCGACGCCGAGGTTGGCGAGGCTCTTGTGGACGTATTCGTGGATGTGGTCGGACGGGAAGACGTCCTCGAGGCGGGACTCGCGGGTGGACGGCCAGCGCCGGTCCTTCGGCGGGATCTTGGTGGCGACGTAGAGCCGGCGGTCGGGTTCCGCCCGCAGGAGGTCGCCGAGAAGTTCCTCGCTGTGGCCCCGCCCGTAGATCCAGGCGGTGTCGAAGAAGTTGCAGCCGAGTTCGACGGCCGCGCGCAGGGCGGCGTTGCCGGTCTCGTCGTCGGCGCCGCTCCAGCCGCCCTCGCCGCCGGCGATCCCCCACATCCCGTAGCCGACCTCGCCGACCGACCAGCCGAGCCGCCCGAACCTGCGGTAACGCATGCATCGCCTCCGTGCCGTGGAAGTGTTTCCGGGGGTCGCCCGGTGAGAGGTTGTCAGGCGGCGGCCGGGGCGAGGTTCCGCCACTGGTGGCCGCCGGTGCCGAACCGGGTCTGCCGGTCGGCGTCACCGCCGGGGGTGTGCACCCCGGCCGCGGTGACGGCACCGCCGCGCAGGGTCAGCTCGACGGTGGCGCTGACCGATCCGGTCAGCGCGTCGAGGGCGGCCCGGGCCGCGGCGGCGACCGGGTCGCGGTAGCGGGCCTCGTAGACCGCGGCGCCGAGGGCGCCGGCAAGCTGCTCGTAGAGGGTGCGGGAGTAGGGGTCGAGGGTGACCTCGAGCGCCTTGTGCCAGGCGACGTCGAGCACCTCCAGGCCGGGAGCCTCGTAGACGCCGCGGCAGCGGGTGCCGATGATGCGGCGCTCGACGACGTCGCGCAGCCAGCTCCCGTGCGTCGCGCCGAGGGTGTTGGCGGCGGTCAGCACGGCGACCGGGTCGGGCCCCTGACCGTCGACGTCGGTGACCCGGCCGGCCTCGATGGTGACCGTGACGGATCCGCCGTCGGCCGGCGCGTCGGCGGGCCAGGCGCTCCAGCGCGGGGCGAGGGTCTTCGGGGCGACCGGGGTGGCGAGGTCTTCGAGCTCGGTCGACTCGTGCGAGGCGCCGGCCAGGTTGGCGTCGGTGGAGCGGTCGGCGTCGCTGCCGGGGTCGAGCCACAGGCCGGCGCCGGTGACGGCGGCGTACATGGCGGCGCGGTTCGGGAACCGGGCCAGCGCGGCCGGGTCGGTCCAGGGCGCGTAGACGCCGAGGTCGGGGGCGAGCCGGGCGCCGTAGCGGGCGAAGCGGCGCTGGTCGTTGCCGCCGCCGACGCAGCCGTGGGCGAGCACGGTGCGGCCGTCGGCCCGCAGCACGGGGGCGAGCCGCTCGACCAGGACCAGCCGGGACGCGCCGGTGGTGTTCCAGTAGCCGCCGTCGTGGCGGGCCTGGTAGCGCAGCAGGTCGAGGCCGAGTTCGGCCATCGCCGGGCGCAGGTCGACGAGGGTGGCCGGAAGGCCGGCGCCGCGCAGCGAGTCGACGAGGGCGGCGAGGTCGTCCGGACCGCCCTGGCCGATGTCGGCGACGTAGTGATGGGCGTCGACGCCCCGCTCGCGCAGCCAGAGCCCGAGCGCGAGGCTGGACAGCCCTCCGCCCTGGACGACGCCCACCCGCTGGGCGGCGAGATCCTCGATGATCACAGCCGGACGCCTCCGCACTTCGAGCTGACAAATAGGACACGCGTCAGGGCGTGCCGGAATCACTGCTGCGCCACGCTAACAGCGCCATAGCCGGATGTCAATATTGCAATCAACATAGATACATATCTACTGTTCGAAGGTCCGCGCCGCCCATCATCAGCGATAGCACGTGCCACCTAGAGGACATTTAACAATAGCCGAGGTATGAGGCATGGATGTTCATTTGCCCGATACGCCTTACGAGGGCGTACTGCGCTCGGGAATTGGCACAAAACGCGACTTCCCCGGCCACCTGACCGTCCTTGACCTGTTCGAACAGCAGGTCACCACGAATCCCGACCGGATCGCGGTCCGCTACCGGGACCTACAACTGACCTTCCGTGAAATTAACAACATTGCCAACCTATATTCACAACGACTGGACCGAATCGGCGTTCGCCGCGGCGACCTCGTCCCACTGTTCATCGCCGACGGACCCGACTTCGTCGCCGGTCTACTCGCGACAGTCAAACTCGGCGCAGCATTCGTTCCAATCGATCCAGGTTGGCCGATAGAACGGCTCGAGGTCATCTTTTCGCAGTTGGTCCCCCGGGCCGTACTGGCGGTCCCGCCGACCCTCGACACGCTGCGCGCGCTCGACCTCGGCGACCGGACCGTCCTGCTCGACCACGAGGGCGTCACCCCGGCCGGCGAGCCGCTGCGCACCCTCGACGCCGAGCGGCCGGACGTGCCCCGCCCCGCCCCGCACGACCTGATCTACGGCTATTTCACCTCAGGTTCCACCGGCACCCCGAAATGCGCGCTGAACCGGCACCGCGGTCTGGTCAACCGGCTCACCGCGATGTCCGGCCACTTCGGCGACGGCCGGGAACAGATCGTCCTGCAGAACAGCCGGCCCACCTTCGACTCCTCGATGTGGCAGATCCTGTGGCCGATGGTCACCGGCGGCACCGTCGTCCTGCCCGACCGCGACGGCATCCTCGACCTCGATGGCACCTGCCGCACCATCGGCCGCTACGGCGTCACCATCACCGACTTCGTACCGTCGGTGCTCAGCGCGCTGGTCACGCTGATCGAGGTCCGCCCCGACCTGCGGGCCGAACTCGCCCCGCTGCGCCGGATGCTGGTCGGCGGCGAGGCGGCCACCCTGCCCGTACTGAGCCGCCTCCAGCAGCTCGTGCCGCACCTGCGGATCACCAACACGTACGGTCCGACCGAGTGCTCGATCGGGTCGGTCTTCCACGACATCGGACCGGACCACGATCCGGTCCCGCTCGGCCGGCCGATCCCCAACACCGCCGCCGTCGTCCTCGACGACCAGCTCCGCCCGGTCGCCCCCGGCGTCAGCGGCGAGATCTGGATCGGCGGCGAGTGCGTCGGCGCCGGCTACCTGCGCGACCCGGCCCGTACCGACCAGGTCTTCGTGCCCAACCCGTTCCCCCAGATCACCGGGCCGCTGATCTACCGCACCGGCGACCTCGGCCACGTCACCGCGGACGGCCTGCTGATGTTCGGCGGCCGGCGCGACGACCAGGTCAAGATCGGCGGGGTACGGGTCGAGCTGGCCGAGATCGAGCGGGCGCTGCGCGAGCACGAGACGGTCCGCGACGCGGTCGTGGTGGCCCGTGGCGACCAGGACAGCCGGGCCCTGGTCGCGTACGTGACCCTGCGCGCCGGCGAGCCCCCGGTCGACACCGCCGAACTGCTGCTGAGCGCCGGCAAGCACCTGCCTGCCGAGACCGTCCCGAAACGACTCACCATCCTCGACCGGATGCCGCTGACCCCCAACGGCAAGGTGGACCGGCGCGCGCTGGCGCTACGGGCCGACGCGGACACCGAGGCGCCCGACCTGCCGTACACCCCGCCCGGGTCGCCCGAGGAGGAACTGGTCGCCGCGGTCTGGCGCGAGGTGCTGGGCCGCGACCGGGTGTCGGTCACCGAACGGTTCGCCGACCAGGGCGGCACCTCCCTGCTCACGCACCGGCTCGGCGCGCTGCTGGGCGTACGGCTCGGCCGGCCCGTCGCGATCGCCGACCTGCTCGCCGCCGACACCGTCCGGGCCCAGGCCGAACTCGTCGCCGGCGGGGCACCGGTCCGCGCGCAACTGGACCCGGCCGCGCTGGCCCGCGACGCGCTGCCCGACCCGCCGCCGGCCACCGGCCTGCCCAGGCCGCCGGACCGGTCGCGGCGGCTGCTGGTCACCGGGGTGACCGGGTTCGTCGGCGCGCACCTGCTCGCCGACCTGCTCGGCCGGCCCGACGTCGACCTGACCTGCCTGGTCCGCGCCCGCGACGACGAGGCGGCCCGGCACCGGCTGACCGCCGCGCTGCGTGACTACGGGCTGTTCGACGCGCTCGCCCACGCCGAGAAGGCGTTCGCCGAGGACCGGCTGCGGGTGCTCGCCGGCGACCTGGCCACGCCCGGGCTCGGCCTGGCGCCGGAGGCGTTCGACCGGATCGCCGAGCGGACCGACGGCATCGTCCACGCCGGCGCGCTGGTCAACTTCCTGCACGACTACGCCGACCACCGGGCCCCCAACGTGCTCGGCACGCGGGAGCTGCTGCGGCTGGCGGCCCGCGGGCGGGGCTGCCGGGTGCACGCGGTGTCGACGTTCTCCGCGCTCGCCGCCGGGCACGTTCCGGACGCCGCCGGCCGGTTCGACGAGGACCAGGCACCGGTGCCGGAACTGCTGCCGTCCGACGGCTACAGCCAGTCCAAGTACGTGATGGAGCAACTGCTGGACAACGCCCGGGCGCAGGGGCTGGACTCGGTCGTCTACCGGCTGGGCGAGGTCTGGCCGTCGCGGCGCACCGGGGTGGCCAACCCGGCCTCGCTGGCCCAGTCGCTGGTCTACGCGTGTGCCCGTACCGGGATCGTCTTCCCGACCTCGGCGGTGATCGACCACCTGCCGGCCGACCTGATCGGCCGCTTCCTGGCCGAGGCCGCCTGCGGCCGGCGGCCCGGCGGCGACCGGGTCCACCTGCTGCGGCCGGTGTCGCTGCGCTTCGGCGACCTCTTCGACCGGCTGGTCGAACGCACCGGCGCCCGGTGGGGCGGCTACGCGCTGTTCCACGAGCGGCTGACCGATCTGGTCGAGCGGCACGGCGCCGACCAGCGGCTGGTCCGGGTGGCCATGCTGCTGCCCGCGCCGGACGGCGACGGCGACGAGACGCCGGCCGCCGTGGACACACTTTTCACCGACAGTTCGGGTAGGTTCACGGTGCGCCGGGCCGACGACCACGCCGCCACCGGCGTCACGCTGCTCACCGGTTCGCCGCTGGACGATCTCACCGCGTTCGTCGAGGGGCTGGCCGACGAGGTGATACATCGATAACATCACCCGCCGGCCGCCGGCACAGCGCCGCGCGTCCGCCCGACCCGCCCAGTGAAACGGTGTTCAACTCATGCCCATCGACCCCGGGGTCCTGGCAATCTTCGTCGTCGCCATCGTCGTCATCTGCCTGACCCCGGGGCCGGACATGATCTACGTGCTGGCGCACGCGATCAGTCAGGGGCCGATGGCCGGGGTCGTCGCGTCGGCGGGCATGGCGGTCGGCATGCTCGTGCACACCCTCGCCGTCACCCTGGGGCTGGCCACCCTGATGGCGGCGGCACCCGTGCTCTTCGACATCATCAAATGGGCCGGCGCGGCCTACCTGGTCTACATCGGAATCAGGTCCTGGATCGACAGCGGCAAGCCCCCGGTGGTGGGTGACCGCCCCCGGGTCCCGCTGCGTACGGTGCTCTGGCGGGCCACCGTCACCAACCTGCTCAACCCCAAGATCGTGCTGTTCTACCTGGCGTTCCTGCCCCAGTTCGTCGACCGCGAGCGGGGCGGCACCGGCGTGCAGCTGCTGGTGCTCGGCCTGCTGTTCGTCATCGTCGGCTTCGTCATCGACGCGCTGATCGCGCTGGTCGCCGGCAAGGCGAGCGCGTTCCTGCTGCGCCGCAGGCAGGTCGACAAGCTGCTCAACCGCATCGCCGGCACGGTCTTCCTCGCGCTGGCCGCCCGGCTGGTCATCACCTGAGGCCGGCCGTCACCCGGCTGCCCGCCGGTGGGTCACCACCTCGTGGCCGTTCTCACCGGCGGGCAGCAGCGCCAGGCTGAGCGCGCCCAGGTAGGAGTCGGCCGCCGACGCCTCGAAGCGCGGACCGGCCAGCCGCGCCGCCCGCTTGATCATGGAACGGCCCACCGGCGACACCCCGAGCAGCCGGTCGGTCAGCACCGCCGCCGTCACCGCCAGCCGCTCGGCCGGCACCACCTCGGTCACCAGGTCGTAGCGCAGCATCCCGGCCGGCTCGATCCGGTCGCCGAGCAGCAGCCAGCGCTTGGCCCGGTCGGCACCGACCAGGTCGGCGAGGATCGCCATCCCGCTCCACGTGAGCGGGGCGCCGAAGGTCACCTCCGGGAAGGTGAAGAAGCAGGTGTCGGCGGCGACCCGCAGGTCGCTGGCCAGCCCGAGCACGGCCCCCGCCCCGCTCGCCGGCCCGTTGAAGGCCGTCACCGTCGTCTGCTCCAGGCGGAACCACCGCTCCACCAGCTCGGCGGTGCGCCGCTGCACGTGCATCGTGGTGGCCACGTCCAGGGTCGCCAGCGCGTCGAGGTCGGTGCCGCCGCAGAACTCGGTGCCGGCGCCGGTGAGCACCACCACCTCCACCCGGGAGTCCCGGCCCAGTTCGTGCAACACCTCCTCGAAGCGACCGAGCATCGCCAGATCGAAGCTGTTGCGGCGCGCGGGACGGTTGAGGATGACGCTGGCCAGCCTCCCGTCACGTCGCAGTGTCACCGAGTCGTCCGGTCCGTTCACGTGGTCTCCGAGGTCCGTTGGTGCGCGGCCCACCCAGGCTGCCGCGTCGCCAACGTACGCCAGTACATCGAGTAGCGCGACCACCGAGGCGGCCCTGTCGGAGGTTCGGCGCGTCCCCGGGGTGGTTTGCCGGGCCCCGGTACGGGAAGCCGGCGCCGGTGGACGGGGGTGGCGTGCGACCGGTCCGGGTGGCGATGGTGTGCGGGGCGGGCGACCCGACCCTCGACGGGGTCGCCGACTACACCCGCCGGCTCGAGGTGGCCCTGCGCGAGGTCGACGTGCACGTGTCGCGGGTGTCCGTCGCACCGGGCCGGGCCGAGGGCTGGCTCGGCGCCGTACGGGGGGCCGCGAGGAGTGTCCGCCGGCTGGCCCCGGATCTGGTGCACGTGCAGTTCGCCCCGTCGGCGTTCCGGTTCTCCGGCCGCCCCGGCCTGCTGCTGCCGCCGCTGCTCCCCCGTTCGGTCCCGCTGGTGACGACCCTGCACGAGTACGGCTCGTGGGCGGCGCCGTCGTGGCTGCCCGACCGGGTGTGGCGGCGGCTGGAGCGCGCCGCCCGGGTCGACCGGGAGAGCGGGCGGCTGGTGCCCGGCAGCGAGCTGGTGCTGGTCACCAACGACGCGCACGCGGCGGTGGTGACCGAGCGGACCGGCCGCCGCCCGCTGCGGGTGCCGGTGCCGGCGAACGTCGACGACCACGGTGCGGCGACCGGTGCCCGGCGCCGGTTCCGCCGCCGGCTGGGGCTTCCCGCCGACACCGTACTGCTGGTGTTCTTCGGGTTCGTGCATCCGGTCAAGGGGGTGCGCTACCTGCTGGAGGCGCTGCCCCGGCTGCGGGCCCGGCATCCGGCGCTGCACCTGGCGGTGGTCGGCGGCTTCACGTCGCGGGCGTTGCCGGAGCCGCAGGCCGACGCCTTCCGGGCCGAGCTGGCCGGGATCGCGGCCGCGCACGGCGTCGGCGACGCGGTCACGTTCACCGGCTACCTGCCGGCGCCGGAGGTGTCGGAGGCGCTGCACGCGGCGGACGGCGCCGTACTGCCGTTCTGCGAGGGGGTGACGACCAAGAGCGGGGCGCTGGTGGCGGCGCTGGCGCACGGGCTGCCGACGGCGGTCACCACGGCGCCGGCGGGTGACCCGGACCTGGTCGACGGCGTGACGGTGGCGGTTATCGACCGGCGGCGGGACGCGGCCGCGGTGGCCCGCGCCACCGACCGGCTGCTGTCCGATCCGGCGCTGCGCGGGCGGCTGGCCCGCGCCGGGCGGCTGGTGGCGACCCGCCGTTCCTGGCCGGGCATCGCCGCGGCGCACCGGGCCGCGTACGAGCGTCTGCTGGGGGTCGGCGATGACTGAGCCGTACCGGGAGATCCTGGTCGTCGACCTGCTCGGCGGCCTCGGCGACCTGGTGATGCTGCTCCCGGCGGTGCACGCCCTGGCCCGGCGGCATCCGGCGGCGGCGCTGCGGGTGCTGACCCACGAGCCGGGCGGCGACCTGCTGCGCGGCGACCCGGCGGTCACCGAAGTGATCACTATCGGTCAGGGGCACTCCGGGGCCGAGCGGGCCGCGGTGGTCGACGCGCTGGCGCTGCACCGGCCCGACCTGGCGGTGACGACCACCCGGTACGACGCCATCCCCGCCCTGCTCGAGGACGGTGCCGGGCGGGCGGTGACCGACCTGTGGCGCCGGCCGCCGCCGGACCAGCCGGTCGGCGAGCGCTACCTGCGGATCCTGTACGCCGAGGGGCTGATCGACGCCGCCGACGTCGGTGCCCGCCCCCGCCTGCGGCTACGCCCCGAGGAACTCGACGCCGGCGAGCTGATGATGGCGTCGTGGCTGCCCCGGGAGAACCGCCGGCCGCCGGTGCTGCTCGTGGTCGACGCCGGGATGGGGGTCAAGCGCTGGCCGCGGCGGCACTGGCAGGCACTGGTGCGGCTGCTGCGCCACGACGGTTACCCGGTGCTCGCGGTCGGCGGCCCGGACGGCCGGCCGCCGCCGTGCCCGCTGCTGCCCCGGACCGGCCTGCGCCGGCTGGCCGCGCTGTTCGCCGCCGCCGGCCGGCGCGGCGGGGTGGTCGTCGGCGCCGACACCGGACCGGTGCGGGTGGCGGCAGCGGCCGGGGCCGGCACGGTGGCCCTGTTCGGCCCGACCGACGCCCGCCGGTACGGCCTGGCCGCCGCCGCCCCGGTGGCGGCCGGCACGGGGGCGCCGGCCAACCCCGCGCGAACCGGCCCGGCGTCGCCCGGCGGCCTGCCGGTCGACCTGCAGGGCCGGCCGGACTGCCCGCACCGGCAGCCGACCACGATCAGCGAGCAGAGCTGCTGGTGGACCGCGGACTGCCCGCTGTCGCCGGCCGGGCCGGCGTGCATGGCCGACATCGACCCCGGCACGGTCGCCGCCGCGGTCCGCCGGACGGCCGGGCCGGACCGGGGTCAGGCCCGGCCCGGCCGTCCGGCGGACTCGGTCTCCCAGGGCACCGGGCGCAGGTAGCTCGCCCCGATCAGCCGGCAGTGGTTCCGGTAGTCGTCGTCGGTCGCGTCCATGTCGTCGAGCAGGAGGCGGGCCGGCGGGAACGGCCGGGCCGGGCCGAGCTGGGCCAGATCGGCCAGCCGGTCCCGGTCGGCGGTGGCGTCGCCCGGCCGGTCGAGGCTGGCCAGTGCCAGCCGGAGCTTGTCGTAGTAGCCCTCCTCGTCGCCCTCGAGGACGGCGATCTCCTCCAGCTCGATGGTGACGTGGTCGCCCTCGCCGGCCCGTACGCCGGCACCGAGCAGCGCGGCGTATGCCGCCAGCGGCTCGCCGAACAGCCGTTCCAACACCGGCACCGCCGCGTCGAGCTGGGTCAGGGCCCGCTCGACCGGGGCGACCGGCGCGGTGGCCACCACCTTCTCGGTGTGCCTGCCCTCGGTCACCTCGAAGGTCTCGGTCCGCAGGTCGGCGGCGCGGAACATGGCCAGCCACAGCAGCGGTACGCAGTTGACGTCGGCGGCCACGGTGTTCAGCTTCGGGTCGTAGTCGGACTTGGCGAAGGCGGGATAGATGCTCGGGTAGGTGCTCACGCACAGGTATGACCGGTTCGACACGCCGGCCAGGCTAGCGGTGCGGTGCGACACGGCGGCCGCGCGCCGCCCTCAGCCGGCGGCCGGCTCGCGCTCGCGGGCGTCGACCAGGGCGGCGATGCCGTCGAGGATGCGCTGGAGGCCGAACTCCGACTCCTCGTCCGAGTATCCCCCGGCGTCGTCGAAACTTCCGGCGGTGGTGATCCGGGACAGTTCCGGATACCGCCGCGCGTCGACGAGCAGGCGCAGCATCTGCCCGTACGACGGGGGCGGGCCGCCCTCCTGCGCGGCGGCGGCGGTCGCCGCCCGGACGAGGTCGATCCGCAGTTGCGCCTCGTTACGTACGAAGCCGCTGAGCAGTTGCATGACGGCGACCCGTTCGTAGTCCTCCAGTCGGGTCGGGGCGAGGATCTGCAGGCCGCTCTCCAGCCAGGACAGTTGGACCGGGCCGAGCGGCGGGCCGCTGATCGGGACCTGCAGGAACCACGGGTGCTGCTCGTATCCGGCCATGAGCGCCCGCGCCCAGCCGGCGAGGCCGGCCCGCCAGCCCTGTTCGGCCGGTGGCGGTGCGGGCGGCGATCCCATCGCGGTCTCAGCCATCAGGGCGAGCAGTTCGTCCTTGCTGGCGACGTACCGGTAGAGCGACATCGTGGTGAACCCGACCTCTTCGGCGACCCGGCTCATCGACACCGCCGCGAGTCCCTCGCGGTCGGCGATCTCGACGGCGGCGGCCACGATGCGCTCCAGGCTGAGCCCGGGTTTGGGACCGCGGCGGGGCCGCTCGCGCCGCCCCCAGAGCAGTTCGAGGGTCGGCGGCAGCTCGGTCATGGCGTTGTCGTCCATCGTCACCCGCGTCGGTCGGTCGGCACTTGACCCCCATCCTAAAACTGCGTATAACCTACACAGATACGTGTACGACATACACAGTTTCGCTCCTGAGAGGTTGCCATGACCGACGACCCGATCATCCGGGCCAGCGGGATCACGAAGTCCTTCGGAAAGTTCACCGCGCTTCGCGGCGTCGACCTCGCCGTCGCCCGGGGCAGCATCCACGCCCTGCTCGGCCCCAACGGGGCGGGCAAGACGACGATGGTCCGGATCCTGAGCACCCTGCTGCGCCCCGACGGCGGCGACGCGACCGTCGCCGGCCACGACCTGCTGCGCCACCCCGACCGGGTACGCGCCTCGATCAGCCTCACCGGCCAGTACGCCGCCGTCGACGAACTGCTCACCGGCGAGGAGAACCTGGTGATGATGGGCCGGCTCGGGCGCCTCGGCGGCCGGGCCGCCCGGCGGCGCGCCGTCGAACTGCTGGAACGCTTCGACCTCACCGACGCCCGGCGGCGGATCGTCCGCACCTACTCCGGCGGGATGCGCCGCCGGCTCGACCTCGCCGCGAGCCTGGTCACCGAACCGCCGCTGATCTTCCTCGACGAGCCGACCACCGGCCTCGACCCGCGCAGCCGCCAGGCGATGTGGGACATGGTCCGCGAACTCGCCGCCACCGCCGTCACCGTGCTGCTGACCACCCAGTACCTGGAGGAGGCCGACCGGCTCGCCGACCGGATCACCCTGGTCGACGGCGGCCGGGTGATCGCCGAGGGCACCGCCGAACAGCTCAAGGCGCAGGTCGGTGACGAGCGGGTGGAGCTGCGGCTGGCCGGCCTGGACGACTTCGACCGGGCCGTACGCGACCTCGGCGACCGGGCCGTACGCCCCGACCGCGACAGCCGCACCGTGAGCGTGCCCACCGACGGCAGCGCCGCCCAACTCCGCGCCCTGCTCGACGCGATGGCGGCCCGGGACGTCGCCGTCACCCGGGTGGAACTGCACCGCCCGACCCTCGACGACGCGTTCCTGGCCCTGACCGGCACCGCCACCGCCGGGCCGACCCCCGCCACCGCCCCGGCCCGGACCGGCGGCGGCGCATCCACCGCCGTCAAGGAGAACCGATGAGCACCCACGCCCGCCTCTACTGGGCGGCCAGCGACTCGCTGGTCATGATCGGGCGCAGCCTGCGGCACACCGTACGCAGTGTCGACACGCTGCTGCTCGGCGCGTTCCTGCCGACCATGCTGATGCTGATGTTCGTGCACATCTTCGGCGGCGCGATCGACACCGGCACCGCCTACGTCACGTACGTGGTGCCCGGGGTGATCCTGCTCTGCGCCGGCTACGGGTCGGCCAACACCGCGGTCGCCGTCGCGGCCGACATGGTCAACGGCATCGTCGACCGGTTCCGGTCGCTGCCCATCCTCAGCTCCTCGGTGCTGACCGGCCACGTCGTCGCCAGCGTCACCCGCAACCTGTTCGCCACCGTGCTGGTGCTGGCGGTGGCGTTCGCGTCCGGCTTCCGGCCCACCGCCGGGCCGCTGGAATGGCTGGCCGCGATCGGGCTGCTGGTGCTGTTCATGCTCGCGATGTCCTGGGTGTCGGTCTTCCTCGGCATGCTCGCCGGCTCGGTCGAGTCGGCCAGCGCGTTCACCTTCGTGGTGCTCTTCCTGCCGTACCTGAGCAGCGGCTTCGTGCCGACCGCCACGATGCCGGGGTTCCTGCGCGGGTTCGCCGAGCACCAGCCGATCACGCCGATGATCGAGGCGATCCGGGGGCTGCTGACCGACGTACCGGTCGACAACCCGGTCCCGGCGGCGGTCGCCTGGTTCGGCGGCCTCCTCGTGGTCGGCTACGCCGCGTCCAGCGTCCTCTTCCGACACCGCCGGCCCCGGTAGCCGGACCGGCTCAGGTGTTGTCGGAGACCTCGGCGTACGGCCGGTCGTTCCACCAGATGGCGTCGACGGTGTGGATGCGGTCGCTGGTCCAGAACCGGACGACCAGCCGGTCCGGCTGCCCCTGGAGGGTGTCCATCGTGTACCCCGGACGCGGCGTGGCCGAGACCAGGTGCACCCGCCCCGGTGTCATCCGGATCGTGGTCGTGCCGCCGGGCACGTCGAACTGGCGCAGGTAGGACGTGCTCCCGTCGCGCTCGGTGATCACCGTCCAGCCGTCCACGGTGGCCGCGGGCGCGGTGGTACGCACCACCGTCGGCTCCGGCGACCGGGAGCCGGACGGGCGCGGCGTCGGGGTGCCCGGACCGGTCGCGGTGGGGGTGGCCGGTCCGGGCGACGCGGTGCCGGTCGGCGGCGTGACCGGCACCGGCGGCGTCGGGGTGGGCGGCGCGGTCACCCCGTCGCCGGCACCGCGCAGCGCGGCGCCGGTCTCGACCTCGACCCGGTCGGGTACGGCGGTCCGCAACACCGGCTGGAGGCCGAGCCAGACCAGCCCGGCGCTGAGCGCGGTGGCCGTCGCCCACGCCGCGAACCGACCCACCGCCCGCCATCCACCCATGCCGCCCATCTTGTCAACGTCGGTACGGTGCCACCATGCCCCTCGTGCTCCTGGTCGAAGACGACCCGGCGATCCGGCGCGCGCTGACCCACGCGCTGTCCGAGGCCGGTTACGCGGTCTGCCCGGTGGACAGTGCCCTCGCGGCGCTGCGTGAGGTGACCGCCCGGCCACCGGCGGTCGTCATCCTCGACCTGGGACTGCCCGACATGGACGGTGCCGACGCCCTCGTCATGATCCGGGCGGTCAGCGACGTGCCGATCATCGTGGCGACGGCCCGGCGCGGCGAGAACGACGTGATCAGGCTGCTCAACGCCGGCGCCGACGACTACGTGACCAAGCCGTTCTCGGCCGCGCACGTGCAGGCCCGGATCGCGGCGGTGCTGCGCCGGGGCCGGCCGGTGCCGGCCGGGTCGGAGCTGCCGCCGCCGGTCGAGGTGGGGCCGCTGCGGCTGGACCCGAACACCCGCACCGCGACCCTGCACGGGCAGCCGCTGCCGCTGGCCCGCAAGGAGTTCGACCTGCTGACGTACCTCGGCGAGCGGGCCGGCCGGGTGGTGCCGCGCGACGAGTTGTTCGTCAACGTGTGGCGGCAGCCGTTCGTCGGCGGCGACCAGACCCTCGACGCGCACATCTCGCTGCTGCGCCGCAAGCTGGGCGAGACGGCGGCGCAGCCCCGGCTGCTGCGCACCGTACGCGGCGTGGGGATCATGCTCGTCGGTCCGTCGTGAGGTCGGCGCTGGTCCGCGGCGCGCTCGCGGCGACGTCGATGGTGGCGCTGGCGTTCCTGCTGCCGCTGGCCCTGCTGGCGCAGCAGATCGCGCACGACCGGGCGCTGGCCGACGCCCGGCAGCAGGCCACCGCGATCGTCGCCGCGATCGCGGTCACCGACGACCGGGCGGTGCTGGCCCGCGCCGCCGCCACGACCGCCGCCGGCGCCGACGACCGGCTGGTCCTGCACCTGCCGGACCAGCAACCGGTCGGCACGCCCCGGGCCGCGACCGCCGACGTGGCCCTGGTCCGCGACCGCCGCCACCCGGTGACCGCGCACGTCCCGGGCGGGCTCGCCTACCTGCAGCCGACGGCGCTCGACGGCGGCCGGACCGCGGTCGTCGAGGTGTTCGTGCCGACGGCCGACCTGCGGCGCGGGGTCGGCACGGCGTGGCTGGCGATGGCCGGGCTGGCCGCGGTCCTGGTGGCCGGATCGGTGGCGCTCGCCGACCGGCTCGGCGCCCGGGTCGTGACCGCGGCCCGCGAACTGTCCGGCGCCGCCCGCCGGTTCGGCGCCGAGGACCTGACCACCCGGGTACGCCCCGCGGGCCCGGTCGAGCTGGCCGAGGCGGGTACGGCGTTCAACACGATGGCGGACCGGATCGTGTCGCTGGTCGACGCCGAACGGGAGCGGGCGGCCGACCTGTCGCACCGGCTGCGTACGCCGTTGACCGCGTTGCGGCTGGACGCCGACGCGCTACCGCCCGGCGGGGCGGCCGACCGGGTACGCGAGTCGGTCGACGCGCTCGACGCGGAGATCGACGCGATCATCCTCAGCGCCCGCCGGCCGCTGCCCGGCGCGGAACCGGAGGTGACCGACCTGACCGAGGTGCTGGCCGACCGGCTGGCGTTCTGGACGGTGCCGGCGACCCACCAGCGCCGGCGGTGGGAGGTGCGGGGCGGGTCCGAGCCGGTGTGGCTGGCGGCCGGCCGGGCCGACGTCATCGGCGCGGTCGACGCCCTGCTCGGCAACGTCTTCCGGCACACCGCCGCCGGCACGCCGTTCCGGATCACGCTGACCCGCGACGCGCTCACCGTCGAGGACGGCGGGCCGGGGATCGCCGACTCGGCGTCGGCCGTACGGCGCGGGGTCAGCGGGGCCCGGTCGACCGGGCTGGGGCTGGACATCGTGCGCCGGGTCGCCGCCGAGGCGGGCGGGCGGCTGGTCATCGACCGTGGTGACGTGCTGGGTGGGGCGCGGGTGGAGATGTCGTACCGCCCGGTTGCCGCGCCCCCGGCGGACGGCCGGGGGCGGCGGTTCCGCCGGGGTCGGCCGGAGCCGGCGCGCGGCGCGCCGGGTCACTGACGCCGGGGCAGCACCACGATCCGGCCGAAGAACTGGTCGATGTGCCGTACGACCTCGTTGAACTCGTCGAGGTCGATCGGCTTGGTGACGTAGGCGTTGGCCTGGAGCGTGTAGCTGCCGAGGATGTCGTTGTCGGCGCTGGACGTGGTGAGCACGACAATCGGGATGGTCCGCAGGCTCTCGTCGCTCTTGACCTGGGTCAGCACCTGACGGCCGTCCATCCGGGGCATGTTGAGGTCCAGCAGGATCATGTCCGGCCGCTGGGCGTCGTGGTGGCGGCCCTCGCGGCGCAGGAACTCCATGGCCTCCTCGCCGTCGCCGACGATGTCGATGGTCTTGTCGATACCGGAGTCCGCCAGCGCCTCCTCGATCATCAGCACGTCGCCGGCGTCGTCGTCGACGACGAGAATCCGGACGGGGGTGGCGGGGGCTTCGACCATCGTTGCTACCTGCCTAGTGTTCGTAGTTGAGGACTTCGACCAGCCCGGTGACCCGCAGGACCCGCTCGACCGGACCGGTGAAGCCGGTCAGCCGCAGCCAGCCGCCACGTGCGGCGCACTCGTTGTCGCCCCGGACGAAGCTGGCCATGCCGGCGGAGTCGCAGAACGCCAACCCCTCCAGATCGAGAAGGATGTGGTGCCGACCGTCGCCCAGCAGTTCGTCGACACCGGAGTTGAGCACGGGCACGGTGGCCATGTCCAGTTCGCCGGACAGGCGCAGTACGGCCGTGCCGTCGGACTCACCGCGCGTGATGGCCAGCGTCAAGACCGCTCTCCCTCGTCCCGATAGTTGCTGTGGGGCAAGCGTACGCGCCGCCGACCACCGCATCGACGGGCGGTCGGCCTGCCGTACGCCCGGGCGGCCGGTGGCCCGGTTCGACGCCGGCTAGCGGACGGCGGGCCGCAGGGCGGCGAGCAGGTCGGCCGGGTCGGTGCCGGCCGGGCGGTCGCTGACCTGACCGTCGCCGAGTTCGACGACCCGCCACCGGCCGTCGTCGCGCAGGACCAGGTCGGCCGTGACGAACGGCAGCCGGAGGGCGGCGACCAGCGGCGCGACCTCGGACAGGTCGACGTCCGCCGGCACCGGCCGGCCCGGGGTGTCCGGGTGGGCGGTGACCAGCGCCGGCCGCCCGTCGACCCACCAGGTGCGCACCTCGGCCGAGACGAACCGCTCGAAGCGGCGCAGCACCAGCCCGCCGACGAACTCGTCGTCGCGCAGTTCCAGGAACCGGGACGCGACCCGCCACGCGGCGTCGGCGTCGGCGACGTCGGCGATGTAGGCCGCCTCGTCGAAGTGGTGCTTCATCGACTTGGTGTAGTCGCGCAGCACCGCCGGACCGGACCCGAACGCGGCGCGGGCCCGGTCGAAGCCGGCCCGGTCGGCGCCGGTGGTCCAGACCGAGTACGGCGTGACGTCGGCCAGGTCGGCGTACCAGCCGGGCAACTCGTGTGCCCGGCGGTACTGCTCCGGCGTGGTGCGCAGGGCGATGTCCCGCTCGCGTAGCACGGCGGCGAGGGCGGCGTACCGTCCGGCGCGCAGCATCCAGCCCCGGTAGAAGGCGGCGCCGGTCGCGGTGGTGCGGGCCACGGTACGGACGGGCGCCGGCCCTTCGGGGTCGGCGGGCCGGGCCAGCGCGTCGTGGTCGACGAGGACGACGTCGAAGCCCAGGTCGCGGGCTGCCGCCGCCTCGGCGGCGAAGTGTTCGTCGGGTCGGCGCGGGCGCATCGGGTCGGCGGGCAGCAGCAGGATCACCGGCACATCGTGCCGCAGGAAGGCCACCGGGCCGGGCCGGCGGGGCCATCCCTACCTGCTCGGTGCCGACGGGTCCGGCGAGGTGCCGGCGGGGTGGGTGGTGTCGATCGGGACGTATCACCATGAATCGCCGCCACGGCCCGGCCAGGACTACATCCATCGACTTCAACCGTTGACGCGACCGTCGCGCGTCTGAAACATTTGGCCGACCCTCCGCAAAATTGCGGCAAGGACATGTTTGACATCGAACTTCTGTCCGCAACTTCTGGACAGGCTCACCATCCATGTTCACGTCCGGACAGGACCGTCACCGGGAGGCCCGCGATGACGAACCCGCCGCGCGACCGGGGCCCACCGTGGGCACCGCCCCCGACACCACGTGGCACTCCCCCGGCCGCCACGATCCGCGCCACGGCGAACCGCATCAGACGGTCGGCCCGACCGGCGACGCCCGGCCACCACCCGACCAGGTCCCGGCTCCTCGCACACCCCCGAGACCATGAGAGCTTGAGGAACGAATGAGAAGGAAACATGCAGCGTGGCGGCTGATCGCGGCGGCGCTCGCGACCGGGCTCGCCGTGTCGGCGGCACCGGCCCTGCCGGCCGCGGCGGCCGGCGGCCCCAACCTGGCGGCGGGAAAGGCGGCCACGGCCAGCAGTTCCAACGCCGAGCACACCGCCAACCGGATCAACGACGGTAACCCGGGCACCTACTGGGAGAGCGCCAACAACGCCTTCCCGCAGTGGGCCCAGATCGACCTGGGCACCAGCACCGGCATCGACCAGGTGGTGCTCAAGCTCCCGGCGGGGTGGGAGAGCCGGACGCAGACCCTGGCCGTGCAGGGCAGCCCGGACGGGACCAGCTTCGCCACCATCGTCGGCTCGACCGGGTACGCCTTCACCCCCGCCAACGGCAACACGGTGACGATCGACTTCCCGGCGACCAGCACCCGCTTCGTACGGCTGCACGTCACCGCCAACACCGGGTGGCCGGCCGCGCAGATCGCCGAACTGGAGGTCTACGGCGCCACCACCGGCGGCAGCGGCAACCTGGCCCAGGGCCGGCCGCTGACATCGAGCAGCAGCAACGCGCCGTACGGGCCGGGCAACGCCGGTGACGGCAACCAGGCCAGCTACTGGGAGAGCGCGAACAACGCCTTCCCGCAGTGGCTCCGCGTCGACCTCGGCGCCGCCGTCGCCGTCAACCGGGCCGTGCTCAAGCTGCCGGCCGGCTGGGAGACCCGCACCCAGACGCTGAGCGTGCAGGGCAGCACCGACGGCAGCACCTTCAGCACCGTGTCCGCGTCGGCCGGGCGGGTCTTCAACCCGGCGGCCAACAACACCGTGACGATCGACTTCAACACCACCACGGTGCGCTACCTGCGGGTGCACGTGACGGCCAACAACGTGTGGCCGGCCGCGCAACTGTCGGAGTTCGAGGTCTACGGCCCGACGACCGGGGACACCCAGCCGCCGTCCGCCCCGACGAACCTCGCCTTCACCCAGCCGGCCACCGGCCAGATCCGGCTGGCCTGGAACGCCGCCACCGACAACGTCGGCGTCACCGGCTACGACATCTACGCCAACGGCACCCTGCGCACCAGCGTCGCCGGCAACGTACTGACCTACACCGACAACCAGCCGGCCAGCGCGACGGTCTCGTACTACGTACGGGCCAAGGACGCCGCCGGCAACCAGTCGACGAACAGCAACACCGTCACCCGTACCGGGTCGACCGGGGACACGCAGGCGCCGACCGCGCCGACGAACCTCGCCTACACCCAGCCCGCCACCGGCCAGATCCGGCTCACCTGGAACGCCGCCACCGACAACGTCGGCGTCACCGGCTACGACATCTACGCCAACGGCAGCCTGCGTGGCAGTGTGGCCGGCAACGTGCTGGCGTACACCGACAACCAGCCCGCCAGCGCCACCGTCTCCTACCACGTACGGGCCAAGGACGCCGCCGGCAACCAGTCGGCCAACAGCAACACCGTCACCCGCACCGGCAGCAACCCGCCCGGGTCGAACCTGGCGGTCGGCAAGCCGATCACCGCGTCGTCCACCGTGCACGTGTTCAACGCCGCCAACGCCAACGACGACGACGTGAACACCTACTGGGAGGGTGCCCCCGGCGCCTACCCGAGCACGCTGACCGTCTCGCTCGGCGCCAACGCCGGCATCACCGCGGTCGTGCTGAAGCTCAGCCCGTCCACGGCGTGGGCCACCCGTACCCAGACGTTGCAGGTGCTCGGCCGGGAGCAGAGTTCCTCGTCGTTCACCAGCCTGGTCGCCTCGGCGCCGTACACCTTCAACCCGGCGTCGAGCAACATCGTGACGATCCCGGTCTCGGCCACCGCCGCCGACGTCCGGCTCCAGTTCACCGCGAACAGCGGGTCGTCGAACGGTCAGGTCGCCGAGTTGCAGGTGATCGGCACACCGGCGCCGAACCCGGACCTGACGATCACCGGCATCACGGCCTCGCCGGCGTCGCCGGTCGAGACCGACGCGGTGACGCTGTCCGCCACCGTCCGCAACGCGGGCACCGCGGCGGCCGGCGCCACGAACGTCAACTTCTACCTGGGTACGACCCGGGTCGGCACCGCCGCGGTCGGCGGGCTCGCCGCCGGGGCACAGACCACCGTGACGGCCAACATCGGCGCCCGCAACGCCGGCACGTACCAGGTCGTCGGCCGGGTCGACGAGGCCAACACGGTCGTCGAGCAGAACGACGCGAACAACGAGTTCACCAGCCCGACGCCGCTGACGGTCCGGCCGGTCGACAGCTCCGACCTGGTCGCCGGCGCGGTGACCTGGTCGCCGGGCACCCCGTCGGCCGGCAACACGGTCAACTTCTCGGTGACGATCAGGAACCAGGGCACGGTCGCCTCGACCGGCGGCGCGCACGGCATCACGCTGACCGTGCTCAACGACGCCGGCACCGCCGTACGCACCCTCACCGGCTCGTACACCGGCACGATCGCCGCCGGTGCCACCACCGCGCCGGTGAACCTGGGCACCTGGACGGCGGCCAACGGCCGGCACACCGTCCGGGTGGTGCTCGCCGCCGACGGCAACGAACTGCCGGTCAAGCGGGAGAACAACACCAGCGAGCAGGCCCTGTTCGTCGGCCGCGGCGCCAACCTCCCGTACGACATGTACGAGGCGGAGGACGGCACGGTCGGCGGCGGCGCGCAGATCGTCGGCCCGAACCGGACCATCGGCGACATCGCCGGCGAGGCGTCCGGCCGGCGCGCGGTGACGCTGAACAGCACCGGCTCCTACGTGCAGTGGACCACCAGGGCGGCGACGAACACCCTGGTCGCCCGGGTCTCGATCCCGGACGCGCCCGGCGGCGGCGGGATCGACTCGACGCTGAACATCTACGTCAACGGCACCTTCCACAAGGCGCTCAACGTGACCTCGAAGTACTCGTGGCTCTACGGCAACGAGGCGGCCCCGGGCAACTCCCCCGGTGCCGGCGGCCCGCGCCACATCTACGACGAGGCCAACGTGATGCTGAACTCGACGATCCCGGCCGGCAGCACCATCCGCCTGCAGAAGGACCCGGCGAACAGCACCACGTACGCCGTCGACTTCGTCAACACCGAGCTGGTGTCGCCGCGGGCCAACCCGAACCCGGCCCGGTACGCGGTGCCGACCGGCTTCACCCACTCCGACGTGCAGAACGCCCTGGACCGGGTGCGGATGGACACCACCGGCAACCTCGAGGGCGTCTACCTGCCGGCGGGCACGTACGAGACCGCGCAGAAGTTCCAGATCTACGGCAAGCCGGTCAAGGTCGTCGGCGCGGGCATCTGGTACACGAGGTTCCAGACGCCGACCAGCCAGGAGAACACCGACGCCGGCTTCGGGGTGCAGTCCTCGGCCAGCGGGTCGTCCTTCTCGCACCTGGCGTTCTTCGGCAACTACGTGTCGCGTATCGACGGGCCCGGCAAGGTCTGGGGCGAGTTGAAGGACGTCGACAACATGACGATCGACAACGTCTGGGTCGAGCACACCGTGTGCGCGTACTGGGGCGTGAGCGTCAGCGGCCTGACCATCAAGGACAGCCGGTTCCGCAACACGTTCGCCGACGCGGTCAACCTGACCAACGGCAGCACCAACAACACCATCACCAACTCCGAGGGCCGGGGCAACGGCGACGACGCGTTCGCGCTGTTCTCCGCCGTCGACCAGGGCGGTGGGGGCGCCAACAACGGCAACGTGTTCGAGAACCTGAACGCCACCCTGACCTGGCGGGCCGCCGGCGTCGCGGTGTACGGCGGTTACAACAACACGTTCCGCAACCTCTACATCGCGGACATGCTGACGTACTCCGGGCTGACCATCAGCTCGCTGGACTTCGGGTACGCGTTCGTCGGGTTCGGGCCTGGTCTGACCCACTTCCAGAACATCTCGCTGATCCGGGCGGGTGGCCATTTCTGGGGTCAGCAGACCTTCGGCGCGATCTGGATGTTCTCCGCTTCGAAGGAGTTCCGCGGCATCCGGGTCTCCGATGTGGACATCGTCGATCCGACGTACTCCGGCATCATGTTCCAGACCAAGTACAACGGCAGCCAGCCGGAGAACCCGATCACCGACACCGTGCTGACCAACATCTCCATCTCCGGGGCGCAGAAGAGCGGTGACGCGTTCGACGCCAAGTCCGGGTTCGGCCTGTGGGCCAACGAGATGCCCGAACCGGGTCAGGGGCCGGCGGTCGGCTCGGTGACCTTCAACAACCTGCGGTTCAGCAACAACCACACCAACATCAGGAACACCACGAGCACGTTCACCATCAACATCAACCCGTAACCGCGCGGTCGATGGGTGCCGCCGGGAGGACGCCCCTCCCGGCGGCACCGTCGTGTCCGGGCCCGGCTACGGGATCAGCAGGAGCTTGCCGGTGGTCCGGCGGGACTCGAGGTCGGTGTGGGCGCGGGCCGCCTCGGTCAGCGGGTAGCGGCCGCCGATCGTGATCCGCAGCGACCCGTCCGCGATCCGCCGGAACAGGTCGTCGGTCCGGGTGACGAGTTCGTCGCGGGTCGCCACGAAACTGCCCAGCGTCGGGCGGGTCACGTAGAGCGATCCGCCGGCGGCGAGGCGGGACAGGTCGAACGGCGGCACCGGGCCGCTGGACTGGCCGTACAGGACCAGCGTGCCGCGCCGGCGCAGGCTGGCCAGGCTCGCGTCGAAGGTGGCCTGCCCGACGCTGTCGTAGACGGCCGGGACGCCCGCTCCCCCGGTCAGCTCCCGGACCCGGTCGGGGAACTCGTCGTACCCGACGGTCCACTCGGCGCCCGCGTCGGTGGCCAGCCGGCGCTTGTCCTCGGTGGACGCCGTGGCGACGACGCGGCCGCCGAGCGCGGTGGCGAGCTGGGTGAGCAGCAGCCCGACGCCACCGGCGGCGGCGTGCACCAGCACGATGTCGCCGGGCCGCGGCGGGTAGGCGTCGAAGACCAGGTAGTGGGCGGTCAGCCCCTGCAGCAGGGCGGCGGCGGCGACCTCGTCGTCGACACCGTCCGGGACCGGTACGACCCGGTCGGCCGGGGCGAGCGCGTACCCGGCGTAGGCGCCGGCGAAGTCGGCTCCGGCGACCCGGTCACCGACGGCGGGTGTGGTCACGCCGGCACCGACCGCGACGACCGTACCGGCGCCCTCGCTGCCCGGGGTGAACGGGAGCGGCATCGGGTAGAGCCCGGTGCGGTGGTAGACCTCGATGTAGTTGACGCCGACGGCGGCGAGCCGGACGAGCACCTCACCGGGGCCCGGCTCGGGCGGGTCGAGGCGCTGCGGGGTCAGCACCCCGGCGTCACCGGTCCGCGAGACCCGGATCACGTCCATCGTCACTCCCTCCGCCACGACCGCCCGCAATCGTAGGCCGGGCCGGCTCAGCCGGGCGGTGCGGGACCGTCGTCCGGCCGGGTCAACAGGTGGAAGGTCATCGTGCCGCGCAGCCGGAAGCCGAGGTGCTCGTAGAGCCGGACCGCGCCCGTGTTGCTGGCGGCGGCGTGCAGGAACGGCACCTCGCCACGGGCGCGGATGCCGGCCGCGACCGCCCGCACCAGCCGGGTCGCCAGCCCCGCGCCACGGTGGTCCGGGTCGGTGCAGACGGCGCTGATCTCCGTCCAGCCGGGCAGCCGCATCCGTTCGCCGGCCATCGCCACCAGCCTGCCGCCGCGGCGGATGCCGAGGTAGCGGCCGGTCTCGACGGTCCGGGCCAGGAACGGGCCGGGCTTGGTCCGGGCCACCAGCGCCAGCATCTCCGGTACGTCGTCGACGCCGAGTGCCACCGCTTCCGGCTCCTCGGCGGTGGCCAGGGCCACGTCGACCAGTTGCACGCCGAGTTCGCGGGCGATCTCCCAGCCGGCCGGTACGACCGCGTCGACACTGGGCAGCAGGACGCGCACGCCGGGGGCGAGCAGGGCCGCCAGGTCGGCCCAGGCGGCGGGGTCGCGGGCGTCGGCGAGGCCGACGAACGGCGTGATCTCGGCCGGGTAGGCCGCCGCCCGGCCGTGCGCCGTGGCCAGCGGGGCGTGCGGGCCGGTCAGCGCCGACCACACCGGGTTGTCCAGCGGATGGACACCGTCGGCGCCGGACGCCGCCCCGTCGACCAGGACGCCGGGACCGCTCACCGGACACCCGCCGGCCGGTCGGCGCGGGTGACGCCGTTCGCTCGCATCAGTGGTGCTCCTGTCGCGGTGCCGCCGGTCGGCTCCGGCCGTCGATCACCGTACCGCGATCTTCACCAGCCCGGCGGCCTGACCCGCGAGGTCCCAGGCGTCGTCGGCACCGGGACCGGTGGTGACGACGTATCCGACCCGGTTCCCGGCCGGCCGGGCCGGGCCGATCCGCCGGCCGTACGTGGCGTCGACGACCAGCCCGTGTACGCCGGCCAGCCCGCCGGCGTCGGTGGCGCCGATCACCTCGCGGACGGTGCCCGGATCGGCGGTCAGGTAGCGGATGGCGGCGCCGCGCGTGGCGTCGCGGGGCGGCGTCGGGCGGTTGCCCGCCATGAGTTCGAGGTAGTGGGCGGTCAGCGGGCTCTCGTAGGCGAGTTCGAGCAGTTCCATGATCCGGTCGCCGGGGATGCGGGCGGCGCAGCCGAGCAGGGCCGGCCCGTGGTCGGTGAGGATCCAGTCGCCGTGCAGGATCCCGTACCCCAGCCCGGCCGCCTCGACCAGGCGCCGCATCGACGTCGTCAGCCGGTCCCGCTGGGCCGAGCCGCGCGGGCCGGGCACCTGGTGGCCGATCTCGGCCGGATGCCCACCCGGCTGGCGGTGCCGGTCGGTGACGGCGGTGAAGACGATCTCGCCGTCGTGGACCAGGCACTGGACGCCGACCCCGGCGCCGGTCAGCCGCTGCTCGACCAGGTAGCGGGTCCGGCGCCGGCCGTTCCCCGGCGGCACGGCGGTGGTCGTCTCGTGCCAGGCGGCGGCCGGGTCGGCGGCCGGGTCGAAGTACGTGACGCCGACCCGGTCGGCCGCCGCGGCGGGCTTGAGCACGAACCCGTCGCCGCCGAGTTCGGCGCAGACCGCGCGGAGGTCGGTGGCGGGGGTGACCTCGGCCCACGCCGGCTGGCACAGTCCCGCCTCGACGGCCGTCTCGCGCAACGCGATCTTGTCGCGGAACACGGTGGCGGCCCGCAGGCCGGCCCCGGGCAGGCTCAGGAACCGGGCCACCCCGGCGGCGGCGAGCACCCCGGCCTCGGTGCCGGGCACCACCCGGTCGACGGCGGCATCGGGCGCGAAGGCGGTCAGCGCGGACAGGACGGTCTCGGTCTCCAGCCGGCGCACCGGCACCACGGCCGCGACGGCGGCGTGGTCGGCGGGCGCCCGGTAGAGGCCGCGGCGGGCGATGGTCTGCGGCGTCTCCACCAGCAGCACAGAGCGGGGCGGATGGTGATGGTCGCGCAGCAGTTGCGGGGCGTGCCCGATGAGGAGGGTGGTCATCCGGCGACCCCGGTGCCCGCGGCCGGCCGGCGTTTCGGATCGGGCCGCCGGGCCGCTGCGGCGTGCTGGATGCGAGCAGGCATGACGAAACCTCCACAGCTCGCCCGGGGAGGGCGATGGTCGGCGGATACCGCTTGGTCGGTGACCGGTCGGACGCATTCGCGGCAAGCATTCGGCGTCGCAGATGGTACCGAGCCGATAACCGCCCTGGGAAGCGCTCAGACCAGACTCCGATGCAATTTCACGACCCTCATGCCAGATACATACACATTGACAGGACATAATGTAAACATTGTTAGGTGGGAATCTCTGCGGTTAACGACAGACGAATCCACGATCACTCGCAGACATTCACCGTCGGCAATTGACCAGATTGGACGGACATGCGCCGGGCGGACCCGGGCGACCGACACGCCGGACGGCCGGGTGGCCGCGGTCGCACCGGCCCTCGCGCATGATGGGCGGACCGCAGCCGCCCCCGGAGGACAGCATGCCGATCGACCACGACAAGACCACGAGCGGACCGGCGATCAGCCTCGACAAGTTCCAGGCCGCCGCCCCGGCCCTGGTCGACCTCTACAAGAGCGCGCGGGTGAGTCTGGACAAGTTCCGGCTCACCGGCCAGCGGGCCGCCGTCTACCTGGTCATCGACCACTCGGGGTCGATGCGCCCGTACTTCCGCGACGGCTCGGTGCAGGGGCTCGCCGAACAGGTCCTCGCCCTCGCCGCCCACTTCGACGACGACGGCTCGGTGCCGGTCGTCTTCTTCGACACCGTGGCGCACCGGCCGGTCGAGGTGTCGGTGGGCGACCACGCCGGCGCCGTCGACCGGATCCGGGCCGGCATCGGCCCGATGGGCCGGACCGACTATGCCGCCGCGATGCAGGCGGTGATCGCGCACTACCGGGCGTCGGGCAGCCGGGCACCGGCGTTCGTGGTCTTCCAGACCGACGGATCGCCGACGTCGCGCACGGCCGCCACCCGTACGCTGTGCGACGCCGCCCGGCTCCCGATCTTCTGGCAGTTCATCGGCTTCGGCGACGACGAGTTCACGTTCCTGCGCCGGCTCGACGACCTGCCGGTGCCGGGGAAGCGGATCGTCGACAACGCCGGGTTCTTCGCCGCCGGCACCGAGCCGCGGTCGATCCCCGCCGGCTCACTCTACGACCAGCTGATGGGTGAGTTCCCGCAGTGGCTGGTGTCGGCCCGCGCCGCGGGCGTACTCCCCACGACCTGACCGCCCGGAGCGCTCCCACCGGATATCCAGCCGGTCGGGGATAGCCAAAGGGTTGATCCACACTCATACATATCGATAAGGTTAGCGCTCGTTCAGGGCTGGCACAGCCCTGGTTGGCCGTGACGGGGAGGCCACGACCGACAGGAGCGCAGCATGGCCGGACCGACCCCCGGATTCAGCCGACGCACCCTCTTCCGGGGCACGGCCGCGGGCATCGCCGTCGTCGGCGGTGGCCTGGCCGTCGCCACCCCGGCGCACGCCTCGAACTTCTACAACCCGTTCGCCGGCCGGCCGATCTCCGACGGTTGGCAGGCGCACCTCAACCGCGGGTCGCTGGGCGGCATCGACTACCCGATGCCGGTCGGCACCAACCTGCCCGCCTGCGGTGGTGGCTCGATACAGAACATCCCGAACAACGGCACCGGCGGGCACACCGTCACGATCCACCATCCCAACGGCTACCGCAGCCAGTACATGCACCTGTCGGCCTTCGTCCTCGGCAACGGCGCGGTGGTGGGTGCCGGCGTGGTCGTCGGACGCTCCGGCGGCGCCGCCGGGGCGCCCGGGTCGGGGTCATCGACCGGACCGCACGTGCACTGGCACATGATCAACCCGAGCGGCCAGCGGATCAACCCGCTCGACTATCTGGCCGGGCTCGGCGGCGGTGGCCGGCTGCCGAAGACGTCGACCGCCCAGGACGGCATCCCCGGCACCATCTTCTGGAAGCGGGCGCAGAACTGGCTGCGGATCGAGGCCGGCTACACCGGGCCGATCGACGGCGTACCGGGCGTCAACACGTACGCCGCCATGCAGCGCGAACTGCGTGACCATCACGGCTACACCGGACCGATCGACGGCGTACCCGGGCCCAACACCTGGGCGGCACTGCAGCGCCTGGCCGCGCGCTACGGCTACACCGGCCCGATCGACGGGGTGATGGGACCGAACTCCTGGCGCGGCGTGGCGCGGTTCCTCAACGAGGACCGCTGGGACTGACCTCAATGGAATATCCCAAATGGGATGCTTCCCAATCCATCGGTCAAATGCTATGAAATAACCACCGCCGTCCCCCACCCAGACCAGGAGAAACACATGGCCCGTACCCGCACCGCCACACTGCTCGCCGGTCTCGTGGCCGGCGCCGTCGTCGCGCTCGGACTGGCGACCCCCGCCCAGGCCGCCGGCGAGCACTACGTCTCCCTCGGCGACTCGTACGCCTCCGGCGTCGGCGCCGGCAGCTACACCGCCGAGAGCGGCGGCTGCAAGCGCAGCCTCAACGCGTTCCCCCAACTCTGGGCCAACACGAACGCCCCCGCCTCGTACCGCTCGGTCGCCTGCTCCGGCGCCAAGACCGGCGACGTCGTCAACAACCAACTCTCCGCGCTCAGCGCGACCACCACGCTGGTCAGCGTGGTCATCGGCGGCAACGACGTCGGGTTCGCCAACATCATGACGACCTGCGCGCTGGCCGGCACCAACGCCTGCCTCGCCGCGGTGACCAACGCGGAGAACCTGGCCCGCACCTCACTGCCGGGCTGGCTCGACAACGTCTACAACGGAATCAAGAACCGGGCCCCGAACGCCGACGTGGTGGTGCTCGGCTACCCGACCTTCTACCAGCTCGGTACCCCGATCTGCCTCGGCCTGAGCGAGCAGTCCCGCGCGAAGATCAACTCGGGCATCAACCTGGCCAACGACATCATCTCGGCGGCGGCCGCCCGGCACGGCTTCACCTTCGGCGACGTACGGCCGCGCTTCATCGGCCACCAGCTGTGCAGTGGCGACAAGTGGCTGCACGCGGTCAACTTCGCCGACATCGGCGTCTCCTACCACCCGACCGCCAACGGGCAGTCCGGCGGCTACCTGCCGGTCTTCCGGAGCGCCGCGACCCTCGCCGCGAAGAGCTGACGATCCACCACCGCAGGGGCGCCGGCCACCGGTCGGCGCCCCTTTCGCGCGCCCGGCACACATTGACTTCAATAGTTAACTTTCCTAATATTTCTGGGATCAATCGAGTACGACCGATGCGGCGATCGGCGTACGCCCAGCCAGTTCCCTCTTCCCGTCCCTGAAGGGATCGCCGATGTCCGGATCCACGCACCCAGGCGGCGCCGCCCCACACCGGCCGCGCCCGTCCCGTACCCGACTCCTGGCCGGCGCGGTCGCGCTGCTGACGGCCGCCACCGGCGCACTCACCGCGCTGGCCCCGGCCGCCCCCGCCGAAGCCGTCGTCCTCCCCAACGGCTTCAAGAGCGTCGGCTACATGCCGTCCTGGGCCGGCAACGTCAACAGCGTGCAGTACGGCAAACTCACCCACATCAACTACGCGTTCGTCCTCCCCAACGCCAACGGCACCCTGCGGCCGGTGGAGAACCCGTCGAAGCTGACCCAACTGGTGTCGCTCGGCCGCGCCAACAACGTCAAGGTGTCGATCGCCATCGGCGGCTGGAACAACGGCGACGACTCCGCCTTCGAAGCCCTCGCCAGCAGCGCCGGCACCCGCACCACCTTCGTCAACAGCGTCGTGAGCTTCGTCAACCAGTACGGCCTCGACGGCGTCGACATGGACTGGGAGTATCCCGACCCCGGCACCTCGGCCAACAACTTCACACTGCTCATGCAGCAGCTCAGCAACGCGCTGCGCCCCCAGGGCAAACTCCTGACCGCCGCCGTCGTCTCCGAGGGCGGCACCGCCAACGGCGTACAGCCCGCCGTCTTCGGCTACGTCGACTGGCTCAACATCATGGCGTACGACGGCGGCAGCCCACACGCCAACTACGACTGGTCGATCAACAGCGTCAACTTCTGGAAGTCCCGCGGCCTCCCGGCCGGCAAGGCCGTCCTCGGCGTGCCGTTCTACAGCCGCCCCGGCTACCACACCTACGCCAGCCTCGTCGCGATGGACCCGGCCAACGCCAACCGCGACTGCACCACCGTCAACGGCGCCCAGCAGTGCTACAACGGCCTGCCGACGATCCGGCGCAAGACCCAGTGGGCCCTGGCCAACGCCGGCGGCATGATGAACTGGGAACTGTCCCAGGACACCAACAACTCGACGTCGCTGGTCAGCGCCATCTACGAAACCATCATGGGCGGCAACCCGCCCGGCGGCCGGACCGGCCAGATCACCGGCATCGCCGGCAAGTGCGTCGACGTCGCCTCCGCCGCCACCGCCAACGGCACCGCCATCCAGCTCTGGACCTGCAACGGCACCAACGCGCAACGCTGGACCGTCGGCACCGACGGCACCCTGCGGGCGCTGAGCAAGTGCGCCGACGTCGCCAGCGGCTCCACCGCCAACGGCGCGCTCGTCCAACTCTGGGACTGCAACGGCACCGGTGCGCAGGTCTGGCAGGCCCAGTCCAACGGCACCCTGCGCAACCCGCAGTCCAACAAGTGCCTGGACGCCTCCAACAACAGCTCCGCCGACGGCACCCGCCTGCAGATCTGGGACTGCTTCGCCGGCGCCAACCAACGCTGGGTGTTGCCAAGCTGACCTTGCTGGCCTCCTCGGCTGAGCTGGCCGGCCCCGCCCCCCGGCGGGGCCGGCTCGCTCCAAGTTGGCTGGTCCCGCCTCCGGCAGGGCTGCATCGCTCCGAGTTGGCTGGTCCCCGCCCGGAGTTGGCCGACCTCGCCCCCGGCGGGGCCGGCTCGCTCCGCTTCGCGCCGCCTGATGCACCGTCTTCGCTCTGCGGGCATGACGGCTTCGCCGCGTGTTCCCGGGCTCCAGACGGTGCGGCGGCGCTCGGTCGACTCGCGACTGTGGCGCGGTCTACCGCGGTCCGCCGCTTGCTCCGCCGATCGTGGCCGTTGGTAGCGCACTGGCCTGATCGTCAGGTGTCAGGCTGGTCGGGATCGTCGTGCCATCTGTTGATCTGGGCGGGAGAGACCTTATCTCGGACGGGTAAGGTCCCTGCTGCTCAGATCAGCGTTCTTCCTGCCGTGCGGTCCCTCGGCCGGGCCGTCGAACGAGGGCCGATGTGGGTGCGCGCTGCGTCGTTCGTTGTGATCTGGGCGCCAGCCACCTAACCGGCGACGGATAAGCGAGCGGGCCCAGCTGGACGCAGGACCAGCCAACTTGGAGCGAACCAACCCCGCCGGAGGCGGGGCCGGCCATCAAGCCAGGGCGGGGTCGGGATGAATGACGGGGTCGGCGACGGGTGTGATGCGTTCCGCGGGGACGTGGGCCGGTGGCTTGCCGCCGTCGGCGGCGATCCGCAGGGCCTCGATGAGCTGGCGGTAGAGGTCGTCGGTGGCGTACAGCTCGGCGTGGGTGCCCCGGGCCCGGATCTGCCCGCCCTCCATGACCGCGATCTGGTCGGCGTCGAGCACGGTGGACAGCCGGTGGGCGATGGTGACGACGGCGCCGGTCGCGGCCCGTTCCTGGATGCACCGGTGCAGTGCCGCCTCGGTCAGGCCGTCGACCTGGGCGGTCGCCTCGTCGAGCAGGAGCACGTCCGGGGTGCGCAGGATGGCCCGGGCCAGGGCGATGCGTTGCCGCTGCCCGCCGGAGACCTGGCTGGTGGTCAGGTCGGTGTCGAGGCCGTCGTCGAGCGCGGCGACCTTCTCGTCGAGTTGCACGGCGGCCAGTACGGCGCGCAGTTCGTCGTCGCTGGCGTCGGGGTGGGTGAAGAGCAGGTTGTCGCGGATGGTGCCGGGCACGACCGGGGTTTCCTGTTCGACGTACGCGAGCCGGGCCCGGATCTCGTCGTTGGTGTAGCTGGCGTACGGCCGGCCGTCGAGCTGGATTTCGCCGTGCTCCGGTTCGAGGAAGCGCAGCAGGAGGGAGAACAGGGTGGTCTTGCCGGCGCCGGAGGGGCCGACGATCGCGATGTGGCCGCGTCGTGGCACCTCGAGCGTGACGTCGCGGACGACGTGCGGGCTGTCGGGGCCGTACCGGGCGGAGACGTCCCGGAGGGCGAGCACGGGCCCGTCGGGGCGGGCGGGTTCGGCGGCGGCCGGGCCGGCGGGCCGGACCGGGTCGCGGTGTTCGAGTTCGATCGCCTCGATCTCGCGGATGCGGGCGGCGGCGGCGATGCCGGCCTGGAGCGCGGTGACGTTCTGGGTCAGTTCGGTGATCGGGCCCATGAGCTGGAAGGCGTAGAGGAGGAACGCGATCAGGCTGGAGATCTCCAGCAGGCCGAGTTCGGCGCGCCAGGCTCCGATGCCGAGGATCACGATGATCGACAGTTGGATGCCGGTCCAGGCGATGGTCCAGACCTGGGCCGTACGCCGGGCGGCGCGGACGGCGTGGCTGGCGGACTCCCGGGCGGTGGTGATGATCTTGTCGCCCTGGCGGGCCTCGGCGCGGCTGGCCTTGACCGTACGGATGGCGCGCAGGGCTCCCTCGAGCGCGCCGCCGAGCTTGCCGACCGACTCCTGCGCCTGCTCCTGGGCCTTGGCGATCGAGGGCATGAGGGTGGCCATGATGATGCCGACGACGATGACGGCGGCGATGGTGCAGCCGAGCAGGACCAGGTCGAGCACGCCCATCAGGACGAGGGTGCCGACCAGGGCCAGGGCGCCGTTGACCAGGCCGACGATGCTGCTGGACGCCTCGTGCAGCAGCCCGGTGTCGGAGGTGACCCGGGTGACGAGTTCACCGGTCGGGCGCCGGGTGAGGGCACCGATCCGGGCGGCGAAGTAGCGCCGGACGATCGAGGTGCGGGCGTCGAGCACGACCCGTTCGGCGAGCGTGCCGAGCAGGATCCACTGCCAGAGCGAGATGGCGGCGCCGACCACGACGAGGACCAGCAGCACGCTGATCGGGCCGGTCATCGACGCGGAGGCGCCGAGGGAGTCGAGGACCCACTTGGTGACCATCGGGGTGGCCAGGCCGGCGGCGTTGGCGATCAGGCCGAGCACCAGGCCGAGCAGCAGCACCCGCCAGTGCGGGGCGACGAACGAGGCGAGCAGCCGCAGCCGGGGGAACCGGCCGCCGGCGTCGGGTGGTGCGGTCGGAGCTGACGGTACGGGAGGCGCGGTATCAGTCACTGCCCAACTGGAACACAGATGTTCCACTACGGTCAAGTGGATTACCGGATAGGAACGTTATACGCTCATCACGTGAGTGATCAGCAGCAGTCCGCCACCCGCGCCCGCACCCGGCAGGCGATCATCGACGCCGCGATCGGGCTGCTCGCGCAGGACCGCGCGGCAACCCTCGGGGAGATCGCCACCGCCGCCGGCGTGGGCCGGACGACGCTGCACCGCTACTTCGCCGACCGCGCCGAACTGATCGCGGCGATCGACGCCGAGGGCGAACTCCGGCTCGAACAGGCGATCACCCGGGCCCGTCTCGACGAGGGCACCGGCGCCGAGGCGCTGCTCCGGCTCTGTCAGGAGTACTTCGAACTCGGCGACCTGCTCTCGCTGGTGTTCGACGAACTGCAGGGGACGGCAGAGGTGCCCTGCCCCGGGCCTGACGAGCCGGCTACGGGCGCCGGCGGGTCCGAGCCGGCCGGTCAGTGCACCCCGGCGCTCGAGGCCGCCGTACGGCGGGGCCAGCACGACGGATCGATCGATCCCGGCCTGCCGGCGTACTGGCTGGAGAGCATCCTGTGGGCGCATCTCTACACCGCGTGGAGCGTGACGACGCAGGGCAACCTGGCGCGGTACGAGGTGCTGCGGCTGACCCTGCGCACCTTCGAGGGAGCACTCGCCGGCCCGCGCTGACCGGCGCCCCTACCCCGGCCGGTCGGCGGCCGCCACCCAGTACGTCTGCTTGTGCCCACGCGCCTCCATCGCGGCGGCCAGGTCGTCGGCGTCGGCGCGCAGTTCCCGGCGGGCGACCTCGTAGCGGTTGCCGTTGTCGTCCTGGCGCCACACGACCCACCGGCCGCGCCGGTCACCGTTGCGCGACCCGGCGGACCGGCGGGCGACGACGATGAACTCCCCGTCGCCGGCGCCCACCGGCTGCCGCTCCCAGCCGCCGTGGACGCGTTCTACCACCAGCCCGGCCGCCTCCAGTGTGGACCGCAGCTCGTCCTCGGTCCGGAACCGCAGCGTCGCGGTGCTCCGCAGCACGGCGTGCGGCAGGGTGTAGTGCCGGGTGAAGCTGACCACCCCGTCTCGTACGGCGGTGACCTCGGTCCAGATCCCGACCCGGGAACCGTCGGGCAGCGACACCCGGCGGCGAAAGTCGACCGGGTTCCACCGCTCCCACTCCCGGGCCGCCGGGTCGCGCGAGTCGAAGAGCAGCCGCCCGCCCGGGACCAGCGCCCCGGCCACGGCCCCGATGGTGTCCCGCCACTGCGCGTCGGTGACGAGGAACTGCGCGACGTGGCTGGTCATGACCGCGACGTCGAACGCCCGCCGGGGCAGGACGGCGGCCGTACCCTCGATCCAGGTCACCCGGTCGGCGCCCGGCTTGGCCCGGGCGGCGGCCAGGGACGCGTGGGCCGGATCGGCCCCGGTGACGCGGTGGCCGGCGGCGGCGAGGCGGAGTGCCAGCCGGCCGGTCCCGCGGATCGGTGAACTCCGCGTGCCGCATTCCCCGGATGCTAGCCGCCGGAGCGGGCGGCGGACGCTAGGCGGAGCCGCGGACGACCAGGGTCGGCTCGAAGATGGCCGAGGTGACCCGCAGGTCGGGGTCGTCGACGCGGGCCAGCAGCAGCCGGGCGCCCTGCGCGGCCATGTCCTCCAGCGGGTGCCGGATGGTGGTCAGCGGCGGCCGGGCGGCCAGCGCGGCGCTGCTGTCGTCGAAGCCGACCACGGCGATGTCGTCGGGCACCCGCAGGTCGGCCTCGCGCAGCGCGGCGAGCGCCCCGGTGGCCATCAGGTCGTTGGCGACGAAGACGCCGTCGAGGCCGGGGTTCCCGGCGAGGAGCTGGCGCATTGCCTGCTCGCCGCTGTCGTGGGTGAAGTTGCCGGCGACCGACGGGATGTAGGCGTGGCCGTGGCGGGCGAGGGCCTGCCGGAAGCCGGTGCTGCGGTCGTGGCTGGCGGGTACGTCGACCGGGCCGGAGATCATGCCGATCCGCTGGCAGCCGCGGGCGACCAGGTGGCCGGCGGCGAGCGCGCCGCCGGCGTCGTTGGCGAGGTCGACGTAGCTGAGCGGCATCGGCCGGGCCGGACGGCCGATCATGACGGCGGCGACACCGGCGTCGGCGAGCAACCGTGGCAGGGTGTCCTCGGCGTACATGGACAGCAGCACGGCGCCGTCGAGCTGGCCCTGGCGCAGGTCGCCGACGAGCCGGGCGTGGGCGTCGGGGGTGCCGACCATCAGCAGGGCGAGCTGGATCCCCTTAGGACGCAGCACGCTCATCAGGCCGCCGACGACCCGGCCGAAGTAGGGGTCGGCGAAGAACCGGCTCATGAACGGATCGTCGTCGTGGGTCTCGGAGTCGGAGACGACCAGTGCGACGGTGCCGGTGCGCCGGGTGACCAGGGACCGGGCGGCGCGGTTGGGTAGGTACCCGGTCTGGGCGACGGCGTTCCAGACGACCTCGTGCAGTTGCGGGTCGACGTTGCGGATGCCGTTGATGACCCGGGAGACGGTGGCCCGCGAGACGCCGGCGACGGCGGCGACGTCCTCGAGGGTGGGCAGCCGCTGTCCGGGCGTGGCGTTACTCGTCCCCCCACTGCTCATGGCGGCATTTATAGCACGCGGTAAGGAGAGCGCTCTCCTATGTCATCGCCCGGCCGGTTGAACCGCCGCGCCACACGTCTCCGGCCCGCCCGGCGCGGGCGGACCGGAGACGGAGACGTGGACCTCAGCGGTAGACGCCGAACTCCCACAGCGAGTAGCCGTACGTCGTGGCGCGTTCGGTGCCGTTGACCCGCACGTACCGGCCGGAGCCGGTGACGTTCAGGCTGTCGAACCCGCCGTTGCCGGACGTCGTGCCGTAGACGGTGGTCCAGGTGCTGCCGTCGTTCGACGTCTGGACCTGGTACGCCCTGGCGTACGCGCCCTCCCACGCGAGCTGCACGTGGTTGAAGCTGGTGACCGCGCCGAGGTCGACCTGCAACCACGCGGTCGGCACCCACTCGCTGGCCCACCGGGTGTTGTGGTCGCCGTCGACGGCGTACGCCGGCAGTTGCGGGCCGTTGGTCCCGGTCGGCTGGTACGACGACGCGGTGACCGGCCGGCCGCGGGCCACGTTGGTGCCCGGCGGGGTCGGCGGCACCACCCGGAACGACCGTTGCTCGATGCCGACGTTGCCGTGGCCGTCGTACGCGTAGACGTAGACCTTCCACACGCCGAGCTGCTCGGGTGCGCGGACCCGGAACTGGCCGTCGCCGGTCTGGGTGAACGTGACGTTGGAGAAGCCGCGGTTGCCGGTCACGTGCTTGTCGCTGAACATCAGGTTGTAGCGGATCAGGTCGGCCTGCGGGTCGGTGGCGTTCACCGAGACGGTGAACTCTCCCCCGGCCGGCACCGCGGTCTGCGAGCCGACCGTCATGCTCGTGATCTCCGGTGGCGTGTTGGCCGAGGTCTGTCCACTGTAGGCGCGCTTGAGCGAGTGGTAGCCGTGCCGGCGCCAGCCGCCGGTCGTCACGTTGAGCCAGACGCCGCCGAAGTCGTTCTCCAGTCCGTAGTGGAACTCGGTGGCACCGAGCGCCACGCCGGGGTGCGACTTCACGGCGTTCCAGCTCGCGGTGTACATGTCCCGCTTCTGCAGGTCGGTCGGCTCGGTCGGCACGCCGTTGACGTCGTTCGGCACCTCCCACTCGCCGTCCGGCCCGGCCTCGGTCACGATGTACGGCCTGGTGTGGCCGCCGGCGATCCAGTCCGGTTTCACGGTCCCGATCGCCCCGTACGAGTTGACCGCCAGCAGGTTCAGCGCCGGCGAGTGCGCCTTGTAGTACGTCCACGCGTGGGTGTAGGCGTCGGTGGAGGTGACCGGGTGGTTCGGGTCGGCCGCCTGGATGGCCAGCGTGACCTCGTTGACGAACCGCGCGTACGCGACCCGGCGCGCCTCGACCTCGGCGGCCGACAGCCCGTGGTCCTGCATGGTGAGGATGACCTCGTTGCCGACGTCCCACATCAGCACGCCCTGGCGGCCCTTGAGCGCGTTGACCCGGGCCACGATCTCGTTCTTCACCGACGTCTTGTACGCGGTGTCGTTGACGTAGTCGGCCCCCTGGTTGAGCCAGTGCCCGACGATGACCTTGATGCCGTGCCGGGCGGCGGTGTCGAGCAGCGCCGGGGTCTGCGCGTCGTCGACGCCCCAGGTGCGGATCGTGTTGACGCCCATGTTCGCCAGGTCGCGCAGGTAGCCGTCGCCGGCGTTCTGCGGCGGCCCCCAGGTCAACCCCTTGACCTCGTACGGCGCGCCGTTGACCTGGAGCTGCCAGTTGCCCTGGCCGCCGGTGACCCGTACGACGCTCGGTCCGGCCGGCACCGGCGGGTCGGTCATCGCCGGCGCGGTGGTGCCGGTGGCGCGGGCGACCGAGACGGAGTCGATGCTCAGGATGCCGCCGGAGGTGGTGTCCGGGGTGGGCACCGTGAACCCGGCGACGCCGCTCGGGTAGAGGCCGCCGATCGCCAGGTCGAACCGCAGGTAGAAGCCGTGGTGTACGGCCGCCTGCCAGGCGGCGACGCCGACCTGGCTCTGCCGGACGACCCAGGTCTGCCGGCCGTCGAGGTAGAAGCGGATCTCCTCGTCGGTCTTGGTCCGGTCGATCACCTGGCTGTACTCGCGGTATCCGGTCTGGCAGCCGGAGCAGGTGGCCAGGCCGCTGGTCCGTCCGTCGTACTCGTTGCAGACCCCGCCGGGGGCGGTGCCGCAGTGCAGGGTCTGGGAGAGTTGGTTGCGGCCGTTGACGCCGCTGAGGATGTCGGTCTCGCCGATCGTCGGCCAGTTGTTGAAGTTGCCCCGGAACGCCGCGCCGGTGGCCCGGAACGCCGGCCAGTAGCCGAGTTGGTTGGCGACGTCCGGCTGCTTCACGACGGCGCTGAACTTCAGCATTTCGCCGCGTTGCGGGGTGAAGTCGGCGCGTTGCGTCTCGATCCGGCCGGAGGTCCAGTTGCCGGCGCCGTCGCGGATGGCGCGGATGTTGAGCCGGCCGCCGCCGTCGAGGTAGACGTTGTTCGTCGACGCGGTCGCGGTCTCGACCGAGCCGGTGCCCCAGTTGGCGGCGCCGCCGGGGTACTGGGTGCCGGTGCGCAGCAGCCAGTTGGCGGCCGACGGCGAGGTGCCGGCGGCGCCGGTGAAGTCGTCGCTCCAGACGATCTGCCAGTTGCCGGGCGGGTCGGTCGGGCCGGGGCCGGGGCCGCCGGTGGCGAAGACCCGGAACTCCCACAGTGAATAGCCGTATCCGGTGCCCCGCGCGGTGCCGTACATGCGGATGTAGCGGCCGCTCCCTGACACGTTCAGGGTCTGGGTGCCGCCGGTGCCGGTGGTGGTGGAGTAGATGCTCGTCCAGGTGTTGCCGTCGTTCGAGGTCTGGATCTGGAAGGCGCGGCCGTACGCCCCCTCCCACGCGAGAACCACCTGGCAGATGGTGCGGGTCTGGCCGAGGTCGACGCGCAGCCACTGCGGGTCGGCGTACTGGCTCGACCAGCGGGTGCCGGTGTTGCCGTCGACCGCGGCACCGGCCTGGGTGTCACCGGCCTCCGCCGAGGAGGCCGTGGCCGGCCGCCCCTGCGCGACGTTGGTGGTCCCGCACGCGCCCGGGTTCGGCGTCGGGGTCGGGGTCGGGCCGCCGCCGAGCGTGCCGTACACCTCGAACTCGTAAAGCGAGTAGCCGTACCCCGACGACCGCACCGTGCCATACATCCGCACATACCGACCCGTGCCGCTGACATCAAGCGACTGCACACCACCCACACCCGACGTCGTCGAGTAGATCGACGTCCAGGTGGTGCCGTCATCCGACGTCTGAACCTGGAACGACCGCGCGAACGCACCCTCCCACCGCAACACCACCCGCGACACCGACGCCGACGATCCCAGATCAACCCGAACCCACTGCGGATCAGCCCACACCGAACCCCACCGCGAACCCGGATCACCATCGAACGCATTCGACGCCGCCAGATCCACACCCTGCACCGACGACGCCAACGCCGGCCGATCCAACGACAACAACGTATCCGCGGCGACCGCGCGCGGCGGCGCGACCAGCGCGTAGACGGCCGCGACCGCGAGGGCGACGACCGGGATCAGGGCCCGCCACCCGCGGGGCAGGGACGGTGACCGGGCCTGGCGTGGCCAGGCGGTATGCGGGGATGCCGGTTTCACGGGGGTACTCCTGCCTGTGCGACGACGCGGGCGGGGAGGCGGCGACCGGAGTCGGAGAGCGCTCTCCATAGTTGCAGGAAGTGTTACGCCCACTTTTCAGACATGTCAAGAGCATCGATGTACGCGACCGCCCGCCCTCGCGGGCGCCGGCCGGCCCGGAACGCCTCCTTGACACGGGTTCCGTCCGCCCGGCAATCTGGAGGCTGGCTGGAGAGCGCTCTCCCACCCGGCCCGTCCAAGGCTCCGTCGGACAAGGAAAGTGGTGTGATCGGATGAGCACGCTGGCGGTGCCGGCGGCACAGGCTGCCGAGATGCGGTTCCCGCCCGGGTTCTGGTGGGGTGCGGCGACCGCCGCCTACCAGATCGAGGGCGCGGTGGCCGCCGACGGCCGTACCCCGTCCATCTGGGACACGTTCGCCGCCACCCCCGGCCGCACCGACCGCGGCGACACCGGGGAACGCGCCGCCGACCACTACCACCGATACCCCGAGGACATCGGCCTGATGACCCGGATCGGGCTGGCGGCCTACCGGTTCTCCATCGCCTGGCCCCGGGTCCGGGCGGCCGGCGGCGGGATCAACCCGGCCGGCCTCGACTTCTACGAACGCCTGGTCGACGCCCTGCTCGCCGCCGGCATCCGCCCGGTCGCCACGCTCTACCACTGGGACCTGCCGCAGGAACTCGAGGACACCGGCGGCTGGACCAACCGCGACACCGCCGGCCGGTTCGCCGACTACGCCGCCGCCGTCGCCGGCCGGCTCGGCGACCGGGTGTCGATGTGGAACACGCTCAACGAGCCCTGGTGCTCGGCGTTCCTCGGCTACGGCTCCGGTGGCCACGCCCCCGGCCGGCGGGGTCACCGGCAGGCGCTGACCGCCGCGCACCACCTGCTGCTCGCCCACGGCCGCGCCGTCCAGGCCCTGCGGGCCGCCGCCCCCGGGTCCCAGGTCTCGATCGCGCTCAACGCCGGTGCCGTCCGCCCGGTCAGCGACGCGCCCGCCGACCTCGACGCCGCCCGGCGGATCGACGGCCTGCTCAACCGGCTCTTCCTCGACCCGATCTTCCGGGGTGGCTATCCCGCCGACATCCAGGCCGACACCGCGACACTCACCGACTGGTCGTACGTCCACGACGGCGATCTCGCCGTCATCGCCGCCCCGGTCGACGCGCTGGGCGTCAACTACTACCAGCCCGACCTGGTCGGGGCCGCCCCCGCCGGCCGGGTCGACGCCGGCACGCCGTACCCGACCGGCGAGGACGTCGCGTTCCACCCCACGCCCGGGCCGACCACCGGCATGGGCTGGTCGATCGACCCGACCGGGCTGCGCGACCTGCTGCTGCGGTTCCGGCGCGACTACGGCGACCTGCCGGTGTACGTCACCGAGAACGGCGCCTCGTTCCCCGACGAGGTCGGCCCGGACGGCCGGGTCGCCGACCCGGACCGCGTCGCCTACCTGCGCGCACACCTGGCCGCCGCGCACGAGGCGATCGCCGCCGGCGTCGACCTGCGCGGCTACTTCGTCTGGTCGCTGCTGGACAACTTCGAATGGGCGTACGGCTACAGCAAGCGGTTCGGCATCGTCCACGTCGACTACGACACCCAGGTACGGACGCTGAAGGACAGCGCCCACTGGTACCGGGACGTGATCGCGGCCGGCGGTCTCCCCCACCGGTAGGCGGGCGGCTTCGCAGGGTGCCGTGAAAGGGCGAGCGGCACCCGCCCGGTGGCCCGGCCGCTTCCCACGGCGGCCGGGCCACCCACCGGTCAGCCGGCCACGCTGACCGTCACCCGGGTGCCCCACGGATCGTGGACGACGACGGACCCGTCGCCGCGCTCGTACGCCACCCCGGCGCCGGTCAGCCGCCGCTCCAGCGCGTCGAGTTCGCCGCTCCCGGCGACGTGGACGGCCACCGACCCGAGCCCGAGCGAGTCCGGCCGGGTGCCGGCCCCGGCCGACGACCAGGTGTTGACCGCCAGATGGTGGTGGTATCCGTCGGCGGCGAGGAACAGCGCGCCGTCGCTGCGGGCGGTGACGGCGAAGCCGAGGGTGTCGGCGTAGAAGGATTCGGCCTGTGCCAGGTCGCCGCCGCGCAGGTGGACGTGCCCCATCGTCACGGCGCCCGCGTCCGGCCCGGTGGCGCCCCGGCCCCGGTGCTCGGCGACGAACGCGTTCGGGTCGATGGCGGCACTGCCCATGACCACGAGCCCGTCCTGCCAGCGCCACTGCTCGCGCGGCCGGTCGACGTAGAGTTCGACGCCGTTGCCCTCCGGGTCGGCGAAGTAGAACGCCTGGCTGACGCGGTGGTCGGAGGCGCCCTGGAAGGCGGTGGGCGCCACCCGGGCGGTACGCAGGAGGGCCTCGGCGAGGGCCGCCTCGTCCGGGAAGAGGAACGCCGAGTGGTAGAGGCCGGCCTGCCCGGGGTCGTCGGCGGGCGCCTCCGCGGCGACGAGCCGCAGCAGCCGGCTCCCGTCGACGCCGAGGATCACCTCCCGGTCGTCCTGGCTGACCACGCTGAGCCCGACGCCCTCGGTGTAGAACCCGCGCAGCGCGTCGAGGTCGGCGGTACGCAGTTCCACCGGCCCCATCCGGGTGCCGGCGCCGAGCGCGCTCACCGGTGGCCGCGTGCCCTCGTCGGCGGCGCCGGGGCGGGTGAGGTGCCACCCGAGCGCGGCCACGACGCCGATCACCACGAGCACGGCGGCACCGGAGATCCAGGACCGTTTCCGGTCGCGTCGGCGGGGTCGGCGGGCGGCGGAGGTTCTGGCCGGCGGACGGCGGGTGGCTTTGGGCACGGGGTGTGATCCCTTCGTCGCGGCAGGGCGTCGGGCGGCGCGCGACCCGCGCCTGTAGTTGAGCGTACAACTAAGTCGCGGGAACACGATCACGACGAGGCGCGTCCGCCCGGCTACGCGGCCAGCGCCTCACCCTTGAAGACCCAGCGGCGATGCCAGCGCAGGTGGTCGGCGGCCGGCATCCGGATCCCCGGCCGGGCGCCGAGCGGGACGCCGTGCACGTCGCACACGGCCTTGCGCCGCCCCGGTCCGGGCGGACCGGGGCGGCGGGACCGGGGCGGCGGTGCGGTCAGGGGACGGTCACGCCGTACGCGGCAAGGACCTCCAGGATCGGCTGGTAGTAGGTGGTGCCACCGGAGGTGCAGTTCCCGCTGCCGCCGGAGAGGATGCCGAGCAGCTTGCCGGTGGCCGGGTCGTAGAGCGGCCCGCCGCTGTCGCCCGGCTCGGCGCAGATGTTGGTGCGGATCAGTCCGTACACCGAGCCCTGGGCGTAGTGCACGGTCACGTTCAGGCCGGTGACCGTCCCGCACCGGACCCCGGTCGTGGAGCCGCTGCGGCACACGCGCTGGCCGACGTAGGCGCCGCCGGCCCCGGTGAGGGTGAGCTGCCCCGGGTAGGTGTGGACGGCGCTCGGGTGCGGCACGGCGGTGTTGGTGTAGCGGACCAGACCGTAGTCGTCGACCGGGAAGCTGCTCCCGACACGGGTGCCGAGCTGGGGCATCGGATCTCCGGCCGCGTACCAGGTGCTGCCGACCGCGGTGCAGTGTCCGGCGGTCACGAAGTAGGCCACGCCGCCGCGGCTGACGTTCGCGCCGAGCGAGCACCGCCCGGCCGGGGGTGTGTAGATGGCTTCCCCGCCGGCGATGAGGGTGGTGAGGCGGCCGGGCTCGTGGCGTACGACGGCGCCGGCCCGGCCGGCGGCCGCCCGCAGCACGGCGAGCCGCGCGGCACCGACCGTGTCGTCGACGGTGAGGGTCATCCGCCCGGTGGCGGGATCGAGGAGCCAGGCCGTGCCGGCGGTGCGCACCTCGGCGAGGATCGCCGTGGCGCGGGCCGGATCGGGTGCGGTCGGTCTGGCGTGGGCCGCGGTCGGGACGGCGAGCAACACCACCGCGAGAAGGGCGAGGATCGGGAGACGGCGCATACGGACCTCCGACTGATCGATGTAGATAGATGCAATACAGCATCCACCTGCATCGACCAGCTTTCAAACACCCGCCGCGCCGGTCAGAGCATCGATTCGTAACGATCGCCGCGGTCGCTGACCGGCCGGTATGCCTCGTCGGCCGCGGCGGCGTGCAGCGCCTCGAGCAGGCCGTCGGCCTCCGGAAGATCGAGCGCGGCACGCAACCGGGCCCGGTCGGCGTCGAGGTCGGGCAGGTCCTCGCGGATCTCGTCGTCGGCCTCCGCCAGCCAGGCCCGCAGCTTCCGGCCGCCGTCCTCGCCGACGGGGACGCCGAGCGCGTCGTGGATGCTGGGAAGCCCGACGACCAGGGCGAGCGCGTCGCGCAGGCCGGCCGCGACGAGGCCACCCTGCCCCTCGGAGCCGGCGTAGACCACCGGCCGCCGGTCGCCGGTGCCGGCGAGCAGGAACGCCCCGCCCGAGGCGTCACCGGCGACCATCTCGAGCGGGGCGCCGTTCGGCAGGCGCACCGGCTCGGGTGGACCGTTCTCCACCCGGCCGGTGTCGAAGTCGAAGCGGGCCAGCAGGTCGGCGATCCAGGGGGTGTCGCGGATCAGGCCGAGCAGTTCGTCGTCGCGCACCCCGGCACCATAGCGGCCGGGTGCGTCATTCCTCGATGGCGCCGCCGACGGCGCGCAGGTGGTCGCGGAACGTCCGGGTCGGCGTCTCCCGGCGGTCGGCGAGGTAGTCGGCGAACCGTACCTGCTCGCGCAGCGACACCCCGGCCCGGATCCGGTCGGCCTGGCGGCGTTCGGTGTCCCGGATCTTCTCGGCCAGGGCAAGGACGTCGCCGGCACTGCTGGCCGGCACGAACAGCACCCCGTCGTCGTCGCCGAGGACGAGGTCGGCACCGTCGACCGTCCACTCGCCGACCGTCGCGGACTTCAGGGCGTCGTACGGCCGGTCGTCGAGCCGTTGCGGGCCGGTCGGGGTCGTGCCGACGCTGAAGACGGGCAGCCCGATCGCCCGGATGTCGACGGTGTCGCGGTGCAGCCCCCAGATGACGACGCCGGACAGGCCGGCGCTCGCGGCCTCCAGCACCACCAGGTCGCCGACGCAACTCTCGTCGAGCCGGCCGCCGTTGTCGACCACGAGGACGTCACCGGTCGCGGCGCTCTCGAACGCCTCGAGGAAGATGTCGACGCTGCCGGCGTGCCGGGTCGGCAGCACCCGTCCGGCCACCCGGCTGCCGGGGTCGACGGCCCGCACGGCGGCCGGCGCGCACCGTACCGGGACCTGGGCCCGGATGCAGGCGTCGGCGACGTGCGCGCTGGTCAGGGTCGCGAACCGGCGCTGGAGTTCCTGGTGGTCCATGCCACCCGCTCCTTTCAGAGGGTCTTCTCGAACCAGTGGTCGGCGTACGGCTCGTCGTTGTACGCGTCGATCTCGCGGTATCCAGCCGCCTTGTAGAGGCCGACCGCCTCGACCAGGGCACGGTGGGTGTCGAGCCGGACCGTACGCACCCCGGCCGCGGCGGCGTGGGCCTCCAGTTCGGCGATGAGGCGACGACCGAGTCCCAGCCCCCGTACGGCGGGTGACACCCACATGTGCTTCAGTTCGGCGTACCCGTCGGGCCCGGGCGGCACGGTGCCGGGCGGCCCCGGGCGCAGCCGGAACGCGCCGCAGCCGACCGGCTCGTCGTGCAGGGTGGCGACGAGCAGCAGCCCGGCCGGCGGGGTGATCTGGGTGTGGTCGGCGGTGCGGCTGACGCCGGGGTCGAAGCCCTCCTCGAAGCGGCCGGCGAGTTCGGCGAAGAACGCCTGGAGGCAGTGCCGCACGGCCGGGTGGCCGGGGTCGACGGGGTCGATGCGGACCATGGAGGCGGTGAGCAGGCGCTCGACATCGGCCATGGCGGTGACGAGGCGGTCGCGCTGGTGCTCGTTGAGCGGCTGGAGTATCGAGGCGGCGAGTTCGTCGGAGCGCCGGTCCAGTTCGGCCAGTTCGGTCCGGCCGTCGGCGGTGAGCCGGACCTCGCGTACGCGGCCGTCGGCGTCGGCCGCCTCGACGACGACCAGCCCGTCGGCCTGTAGTGCGCGCAGCAGCCGGCTGAGGTAGCCGGAATCGAGGTCGAGGCGGGCGCGCAGGTCGCGTACCTCGCTGGCGCCGGTGCCGATCTCCCAGAGCAGCCGGGCCTGGCCGAGCGGCCGGTCGCGGGAGAGAAAGGCGTCGTCGAGGGCGCCGACGCGTTGGGTGACGGTCCGGTTGAAGCGCCGGACCTGTTCGATCCACTCAGCGTGCATTCTCTGACTCTAGTCAGAGAATGTCGGCCGGATCAACGGTGTCCGCCCGGGACCGCGTCACGGTCCCGGGCGGACGATCGGGTACGGCTACGGATAGTTGGTCAGGTAGACCGTGGGTGTCGTCGAGTTCGCCGTCGGACCGGTGTCGTTGATGATCCGGTTGATGGTGCCCACGCCACCCAGCGACACGGTCACCATGTTGGTGAAGCGGACGCCGGGCCGGTTGGGCACCTCGAAGGCACGGTCGGCCACGATGGACGCGTCGGAGGTGAAGACGCAGTAGCTGCCGAGGCCCCACGCCTGGTGGGTGTCGACGGTGTCGGCCACCTTGTACGCGGCGTAGCCGCGCGACGAACCGTTCATCCAGGCCGCCTGGTTCGGCGGGTCGTACGGCATCTCGTTCTGGTAGAAGTAGGTCCGGCCACGGTTGCCGTTCCAGATGGTCTGGTACTTCTGGTAGTGCTCGACGAAGAGGCCGTACATGGTGACGTCGTCACCGTTGACGATCAGTCCGGTGTCGGCGGTGTTGACGGTCCAGCCGACGCCCGCGCCGTGGTCGGCCCGCCACAGCCACAGGTGGTCGCCGATCACGTCGTCGCTGTTGATGGTCAGCGTGGTCGTGGCCCGGCCGACGCCCGGGCCGCCGATCCGGAAGAAGACGTCGTGCAGCGAGATCGGGTTCGCCGAGTTGTCGGCGGACGAGCCGGGCGGCCCGACCTCCATCAGCATCGGCGAGTTGACCTGGTCGGCCTCGAACATGATGCCGGCCACCTTGACCCCGCCGACGTCGGCGACCTTCATCGGCACGACGCCGCCCTGCGGCTGCAGGGTGGCCAGGCCGAGTCCGAGTACGACGGTGTCGGCGCGGTTGATCTGGATGGTCTGGTCGACCCGGTGCACGCCGGGGGTGAAGAGCAGGTTCTTCCCCTGGGCCAGGGCCGCGTTCACGGTCGCCGCGGCGGTGCCGGGCCGGACGATGAAGAACTGGCTCAGCGAGATGGACGTACCGACCGGGGTCTTGCCGTACCAGCTCGTGCCCTGCGAGTTGGTACGCAGCCCCGGCACGAAGACCCGGTACTCACCGGTGCCGTCGACGTAGAGGAACGGCTTCTCCCGTACGACCGGGGTCTGGTTGATCACGGTGTGCGAGGGGTTCGGGAAGTGCGGCGGCGGGGCGCCGGTGACCCCGGTGAAGACCATGTTCCAGACCGATCCGGTCCAGGCGCCGAACTCGCTGTTGCGGGAGAACCACTGCTGCTGCGAACCGGAGACCACCAGGCCGTCGATCTTGGTGTCGGCCATCAGGCCACCGCTCGACCAGCCGTCGCCGCCGTTCCAGAGCTGGATCTGGTTCTGGCTGCCGCGCAGGTGCATCCGCCGGTACGGCGCCGCCTGCGACACCGCCCACCGCTCGACCTGCACATTGGACGGCAGGGTCACCGACAGGTTCTCGGCCGCCCGCCAGAAGTTCTGGGTTGCGTTGCCACCGAACCAGTCCGCCTCGACGCGTACGTGGCCGTTGAGGTTGACGTCGTCGGGTGAAAAGCCGAGGCCGGCGACCTGGGTGAAGAAGCCGAGGTTGACGTCGGCGGTGTAGTTGCCGGGCTTGAACAGCACCGCGTAGCGCTGCGGCCCGAACTGGTTGGTCTCCTGGCCGGTGAAGATCGTGTCGAGCCGGCTCTGGATGGTCGACGTCGGCGTCGACGGGTCGAACACGAACGTGTTGGGGCCGAAGTTGGGGTTGCGCGGGTCGGTCGGCTCGACCGGATCACCGCCACCGCCTGTCGTGAACACCCTGAACTCCCACAGTGAATAGCCGTATCCGGTGCCCCGCGCGGTGCCGTACATCCGAACGTAACGCCCGGAACCGGTCACGTTCAACGTCTGCGTACCGCCGGCACCGGTCGTCGTGGAATAGATGCTCGTCCAGGTGTTGCCGTCATTCGACGTCTGGATCTGGAAGGCCCGGCCGTACGCCCCCTCCCACGCGAGCACGACCTGGCAGATGGTGCGGGTCTGGCCGAGGTCGACGCGCAGCCACTGCGGGTCGGTGAACTGGCTCGACCAGCGGGTGCCGGTGTTGCCGTCCACCGCCGCCGACGCGGCCATGCCGGCGCTCTCGGCCGACGAGGCGGTGGCGGGGCGGCCCTGGGCGGCGTTCGTCGTGCCGCACGCGCCGGGCGTCGGGGTCGGGGTCGGGGTCGGGCCGCCGCCGAACGTGCCGTACACCTCGAACTCGTAAAGCGAGTAGCCGTACCCCGACGACCGCACCGTGCCATACATCCGCACATACCGACCCGTGCCGCTGACATCAAGCGACTGCACACCACCCACACCCGACGTCGTCGAGTAGATCGACGTCCAACTGTTGCCGTCATCCGACGTCTGAACCTGGAACGACCGCGCGAACGCACCCTCCCACCGCAACACCACCCGCGACACCGACGCCGACGATCCCAGATCAACCCGAACCCACTGCGGATCAGCCCACACCGAACCCCACCGCGAACCCGGATCACCATCGAACGCATTCGACGCCGCCAGATCCACACCCTGCACCGACGACGCCAACGCCGGCCGATCCAACGACAACAACGTATCCGCGGCACTGGCCGCGGTGACCGAGCCGACGACGCCGACCGCGGCCAGCACGGCGGCAAGGGCCGCCGCCAGCACGGCACCGGGGCGTCGGCGGCGGCGTCGGGCATTGGGTACGGGGAGTGCTCCTGTTCTCATGTCTTCCTACCTGTCGTGACGAGGGGCATCCGGTCGGGATCCGCCGGACGGGGACGGGAACAAGATTGGAGAGCGCTCTCCAACAGAACCCGAGTGTTGCGCCGGACCACGGCCCACGTCAATACGTGTCCGACCTTCCGGCCGCGCTCTCCCAGGTCGGCGCCGGCCGCGCCCCGGACATTGACACCCGTCGCCAAGACTCGGAGACTGGCGGGCGAGAGCGCTCTCCCATCAGCGCACCGAGAAGGTGATCGTGATGCACCGGTCGACCACTCCCCCCGTCGTCGCGGTCGCCTGCCTGGCCGCGCTGCTCGCCGGCGGCTGCGCCACGACGAACGGCGGCGCACCCGGCGCGGACCCCGGACCGCCCGCCGCGGCCACGCCCTCGACCAGCTTCAACGGCACCGACCTCGCCTGGGTGCAACTGATGATCCCGATGAACGAGCGGACCCTGCCGCTGCTCGAACTGGCCGTCGCCCGGGGCACCGATCCGGACCTGCGCCGGCTCGCCGGTGAGATCCACGCCGCCCACCTGGCCGAGCTGACCCGGCTGCGGCACCTGCGTACCCTCGCCGGGCTGGACGGGACCAACCCGCACGAGGGTCATGACATGCCGGGCATGGTGACCGCCGTGCAGCTCGACGCCCTACGGGCCGCCACCGGCGCCGAGTTCGACCGGCTGTTCCACGACCGCCTGCGCGAACACGTCGACCAGTCGGCCCGGGTCTCGCGCGGCGAGCAGGAGTCCGGCGCCGACGCCGCGACCGTCGCGCTGGCCGGGGAGATGACCCGGGCCCGCACCACCTACCTCACCCGCCTGGACCAGCTCACCGCTCCCTGACCCACCCCGCAGCGCGCCGGCGCGCGCCGGGCGCGCCCCCGCGCAAGATCCGCGTGATCAGGGAGTTTGCGGCCCGGCACGCCGGCGACACGCCGGACCTACTCCCTGATCACGCGGATCATCGAGGGGGTTACGGGAGTTCGTAGTCCTCGTTCAGGGCGGCGCCGGCCTGCGGGTTGTACAGGTCGAAGCCACGGGCGTCGCACTGGAGGCCGCCGCGGATGCAGTGGTTGACCAGGGCGGCCAGGGTCGGGGGCTCCCAGGCGTTGAAGAAGTCGTAGTGGAACGAGTAGCCGCGTCCACTCGACAGCCGCACCTGGGACATGTCCCCGCTGACCGGGAACGCCATCTTGAACTCGATCATCGGCACGGCAACCGGGTGGCTGGTCGGGCAGATCCCGTTGACCGGGTAGGCCATGTGGCTCTTGTGGTCAGGGGTGTCCAGCCAGCGCCCGTCCCAGCAGCTCGGCGACTGGTAGCGCACGTTGAGCTGGGTGCCGGGCGGGCACCACGCCGGGAAGTCCGCGTTGTCGTAGCTGTCCCCGCACTCCCAGCCCTCGACCGAGCCGGCGATGAAGTCGGCGGCGGTGGCGGTCGGGCTGCCGACGACGTACCGCAGGCCGGGCGGGAACGGCCGGACGCTGGTGTAGTCGATGACCCCCGACTTGTAGTAGATGACCTGGTGGCCGGCGGGTGAGATGAGCTGGTTGCCGTTGTACATGGTCGGCATCCAGTAGCCGGACCGGTCCGCCGGCACCCGGCACGAGGTGCCGCCGGCCTGGAGCGACGCCAGCGTGCTGTAGGCGTTGGTCGTCGGGCTGCCCATGAAGGTGTGGTAGTGCGAGGCGCCCGCCAGGTTGGGGAAGACGATCGGGTCGTCCGGCAGGTGATGGGTCGGGGCGCAGTTCGCCTGGAACTCGCGGTGCTCCTTGTTCGGCGGGCGGTGCGTCGACGGCACCACACCGGTCACCGGCGGGTTGGCCGGCACGTACCCGTTGCCGGGCGGCGGGGTGGTCGGCGGGGCGCCACCCGTCGTACCGAAGACCCGGAACTCCCACAGGGAGTAGCCGTGCATGGTGCCCCGGGCGGTGCCGAGCAGCCGTACGTAGCGGCCGGTGCCGGTGACGTCCAGGGTCTGGTTGCCGCCGGTACCGGTCGTGGTCGAGTAGATCGTGCTCCAGGTGAACGTGTCGTCGGAGGTCTGGATCTGGTACGCCGTCGCGTACGCGGCCTCCCACTGCAACTCGACCCGGCTGATCGTGGACCGCGAGCCGAGGTCGACGCGGATCCACTGCGGATCGGCGGCGGCGCTGGACCAGCGGGTGTGGACGTCGGCGTCGAACGCCGCCGAGGCGGGGGTTCCGGCGCCCTGGTTGGACGAGGATGCGGCCGGGCGCCCGTGGGAGAGCAGGGCGGCCGCGGCGTCGGCGGAGTTGAGCGGGCCGGCGACGAGTGCCGAGGCGACGAGCGCGGTGACGGCCAGCGGCGCGACGAGCCGCCTGAGCCCTGGATACCGCGGGCGTGCCGCGATGGGGGTGGATGACATCAGATCTCCTGCGGGGTGTGATGGGAGGCGATGTGTTTGGAGAGCGCTCTCCAAAGAAGGTTACGCCCATGTTGCGAGACGTCAATACATCGATCTCTGCCGTATCCGCGCCGATTCGCGGCGATGGGCCGGGGGTGCGTGGTGATCGTTAGTCGTTCCGCCGGCACAGGTACGGCGTGTCGAGCTGCCGGACAGCTGATGATCACGGGTTCCCTGGCGGTTTGCCGAGGAAGGACCCCCGAGCGAGAACCGGGGCGGGTCAGCCGACGCGCAACTCCTCGACAGCCGTACTCGCCCGCAGGAAGAGCAGCCCGACCGCGGTCATGAACAGCACCGTCGCCACCCCGCCGGCACCGAACACGAGCAGGTGGTCCCACAGCACCGGAATCGCGCGCACGGACTCCTCGGACCGGGCGCACACACCGTCGACACAGCCCTCCATCCGGACGACGCCGACCTCGGTCGCGATCCCGCGGGGCAGCAGCGCGCCGACGACCAGCGCGAGCCCGACCGCCGGTACGGCCGGGGCCGCCACCTGCCAGACGATCGAGGCGGCCAGGGTCCGGCGGGGCACACCGGTGGCGACGAGCATGGCGTAGGCGCGGCGCCGGGCCACGATGCTCTCGGCGAGCGCGACGAGCAGGCCACCGGCCGCGATCACCACCCCCACCCCGACAGCCAGGTCGACCAGGTCGAGGGTTCGGGAGTAGAAGTCCGAGCCGCTCGGGTCGTACGGGTAGCCCTGCGCGGCGGCGTCCGCCCGGCTGGCCTCCTCCTGCACGTCGCGGCCGGTGGTGATCCAGGCCCGCACGCCGGCCGCGCCGCCGGCGAAGAGCATGCAGGCCAGTAGCGCGGCCAGGGTACGGCTGCCGGTCCACGGGTCGGCGACGAGCCGCCGCGCGGCGAGCAGCGTCGCCGGTCCCCGGCCGATCCGGAGCAGCAGCCGCCCGGCGGTGTACGAGAGCCATCCGGTCCCGAGAATCACGCCGGCGGCGGCGAAGAGTGCGCCGAGGAAGAGCGCCAGGGGTGCCAGCCAGTTCGGCACGTCCTGCTCGGCGAGCCAGCGGCTCAGCGGCATCAGGGTGACGAACGGGGCGGCGCCGACCGCGATGAGGATGCCGGGCCAGGGCGCGGGTGCGCCGGTACGCCCCGACCGCCGGACGACCCCGAGCGGGCCGACCACGACCCGGCGCATCAGCAGTGCGGTGACCAGGGCGGCGAGCAACGGCAGCCCCACCACGGTGGCGACGACCCCGGGCCCGGCGGGCAGCACGTCGGTCGGCAGCGGCAGCTGCCCCCGCCTGTCCGGTCGGTGCAGCAGTTCGTGGCCGGCGAGGAAGACGCCGAGTCCGGCGAGGGTGCCGAGCAGGGCTGCGATCCCGGTCTCGGCGACCGCGACCAGCACCGCCTGCCGGGGCGAGGCACCGGCCAGCCGGAAGCCGGCCAGCCGCCGCTCACGGGCCGGCGCGCCCACCCGGAAGCACTGCCCGGCAAGGGCCAGGATCGGGATGGTCAGCAGCACCAGGGCCAGCGCGGTGCCGCCCCGTAGCCCGGGCTCGCGCAGCAACGCGTTGGAATACTGCGTCGACAGCCGCGCACCGGTCTCGTCGGCCACCGCGAGGGGCGTCGAGATCGCCAGGACGTTCAGCGCGGCAAGTACGGCGAGCGTCGCGAGCAGCATGCTGACGGCGGTGAGCACGACCCGCATGAGGTCCGTACGGGTGCCGGCCAGGGAGAGCCGGAGCAGGACCGACGGCCTCATCGCGGGTACCGGACGGACGTGGCCAGGCCGAGGCCGGTCGGGTCGATGCCGCCGTCGCGCATGGTCACCTCCCGGGTGGCGTAGCCGGCCACCTGGACGTCGTGGGTGACCAGGACGACCGTCGTGCGCTGCTCGCGGGCGAGCCGGACCAGTTGGATGAGCACCTGCTCGCCGGTGAGCGAGTCGAGGGCACCGGTGGGTTCGTCGGCGAAGAGCACCCGTGGCTCGGTGACCAGGGCACGGGCGACCGCGCACCGTTGCTGCTGGCCGCCGGACATCTCGCCGGGCCGGGTGTCGGCCAGGTCGGCGACGCCGAGCCGGTCGAGCCAGGTGAGCGCGGCGACGCGGGCCTCGCGCCGGCCGGTGCCGGCGAACAGCAGTGGCAGGGCCACGTTCTCGGCGGCGGTCAGTTCGGCGACGAGCTGACCGAACTGGAAGAGCACGCCGAACTCGGTACGGCGCAGCCGGGAGCGGGTCGCCTCGGGCAGGGCGTCGACGCGCTGGTCGCGGTAGCGGATCTCGCCGGCGTCGGGGCGCAGGATTCCGGCCAGACAGTGCAGCAGCGTGGACTTGCCACACCCGCTCGGCCCGGTCACCGCCACGATCTCACCCTCGTCGACGTCGACGCTCACGCCGCGCAGAGCGGGTGTGTGCCCGTACGACTTAACCACTCCTCGTGCCCGCAGGAAAGTCATCCCCGTATCTCCCGGTGCAGTTCGGTGACGCGGTCGAGGGTGTTCTGCACCCAGCGCAGGTCCGCGTCGAGATGGACGATCGCGTAGTCGGCGGCGACGACCTCGCCGAGGCTCGCCCCGGGATCGGTCTTGACCGCGGTGAGTTCGCGCAGCCGGTCGACGTGCGCCTGGCGCTGGGCGACCAGGTAGGCCCGCGCCCGGTCGGCGCCGGAGACCAGGATCGCGACGACGACCTTGACGAACAGGGCGCCGGTGACGAACGGCGCCGGCCGCTCGACGGTGGCGAGCCAGTCGGACAGCGCGACCTCGCCGCCCTCGGTCAGCCGGTACGACGTGCGGTCGGGTCCACCGTCGCGGTCCTGGCCGGCCGGTTCGACGAGGCCGTCACGTTCGAGCCGGCCGAGGGTGGCGTATACCTGGCCGTAGGCCACCGGTTTGACCCGGGGCAGCCGTTCGTCGTGGGACCGCTTCAGCTCGTATCCGTGCTGCGGGCCCCGGCGAGCAGGCCCAGCAGCACGTGTGCCGTCGACATGCGGGCCACTATTCACTGAATGAATAGCTGACGTCAAGCGCGGGCCAGCGGCCGGCGGGTGTGGTCGGCGGGTCAGGGCGCGCTGTCGCGGCCGAGCAGCAGGCGGGCGACCACGAGCTTGGTGACCTGGGCCGTGCCGTCGCCGATCTCCAGCCCCATCACGTCGCGCATCCGCTGGCCGAGCGGGCTCTCGTCGCCCCAGCCGTGCTGGCCGAAGGTGAGCAGCGCCTGGTGGGCCGCCTCGAACGCGGCACGGGGCGCCCACCACTTGGCCATGTTGGCGGCCAGCCGGTGGTCCTGCCCGGCGTCCTTGCGCCACAGTGCCTCGTACGCCAGCAGCCGGGCGGCGTGCAGGTAGGTGGCGTGTTCGACCAGCGGGAACGACAGGCCCTGGAACCGGCCGATCGGCTGGCCGAAGGCGTGCCGCTCGCGGGCGTGGTCGAACGCCTCGTCGAGGGAGGCGGAGGCGGCGCCGACGCAGATCAGGCTGATCAGGGCGCGGGAGTAGTCGAAGCCGCGCATCACCTGCACGAAGCCGAGGCCGGGGCCGGCCACGACGTCGTCGGCGTCGACCGGCAGGGCGTCGAAGGTGAGTTCGGCCCGGCCGGCCGAGCGGTTGCCGACGTCGGTTGTCGTACGCCGGGCGACGTGGGCGTCGTCGAGCTTGGCGTAGAAGGCGGTGATGCCGTGCGGGCCGGCCGCGCCGGTGCGGGCGAAGACCAGGCCGTGGGTGGCGTAGCCGCCGAGCATGATGGAGCTCTTGACGCCGGACAGCCGCCAGCCCTTGTCGCCGTCGGGTTCGGCGCGCATCTCGACGGCGGCGGCGTCGGTGCCGTGGTCGGGTTCGGTCAGGCACAGGGCGACGATCGCCGAGCCGTCGGCGATCGGGGACAGCCAGCGGTCGCGCTGGGCCTGGTCGCCGTTGGCGGCCAGCACGTCGGCGATGAGGGCGGCGTTCAGCGCCGGGTAGCAGGCGTTGAAGTCGGCGCGGGCCAACTCCTCCAGGGCGACGCCGGTGCTGACCGCGTCGCGGCCGAGCCCGCCGTACCCGGTGGCGATCCGCAGCCCGAGCAGGCCGGCGCCGGCCAGGTCGGCGTAGAGGCCGGGGCGGGGGGCGCCGCGGGCGTCGGCGGCCTGGTAGTCGGGTGCGACGTGGGTGGCGGCGAAGGCCCGGATCCGGGCGCGCAACTCTTCCTGCTCGGGGGTGAGGTCGAAGTTCACGCGGCCACCGCCGGTCCGTCCGGGGCGCCGTCGGCCCGGGCCGGGCCGGCCGCGTACCGTCCACTGAGGATGAACTTCTGGATTTTGCCGGACGGGGTGCGCGGCAGGGCGTCGACGACCTCGACCCGTTCCGGCCAGTACTGCCGGGCCATGTCCAGCGCGCCGAGGTGTGCCTGGAGGTCGGCCACGGTCAGCGGCGCGTCGGCGACCAGGACCGCGCAGGCGCGTTCGCCGAGCCGCTCGTCGGGATAGCCGATCAGGGCCACGTCGCGTACGGCCGGGTGGCGCAGCAGGGCCGCCTCGACCTCGACCACCGGGATCTTCTCGCCGCCGCGGGAGATGACGTCCTTGACCCGGCCGGCGATGCGGATGCCGCCGTGGCCGTCGTCGCGGGCCAGGTCGCCGGTGTCGAACCACCCGTCGGCGTCCACACACGACTCGTACAGTTCGGGGCGCCGGTAGTAGCCCAGGCACTGGTTGGCGCCGCGGACGAGCAACCGGCCGGTCTGCCCGGCGGGCACCGGGTCGCCGGCGTCGTCGGCGATGCGGACCTCCATCCACGGCGGCGGCGAGCCGTCGCTGCGGGTGGCCAGGTCGGGCGGGTCGGCGGGCCGGGTGATGGTGACCGTGCCGTTCTCGGTCATCCCCCACAGCGCGTAGACCCGGGTGCCGAGCACCTCCGCGGCCCGTTCGGCGACGACCGGGGCGATCGGGGCGCTGCCGCAGGCGAAACTGCGCAGCGACGAAAGGTCGCGCGGCGCGCGGCGCTGGGCGTCGATCAGGTCGACCAGGAAGGTCGGCGCGCCCATCGAGAAGGTGACCCGCCGCTCCTCGATCACCCGCAGCATCAGGTCTGGCCGCCAGGCGTCGAGTTGCACGGCGGTGGCGCCGAGGGTGAGCGGCATGAGGAAGCAGTAGGCGAATCCGGCCTGGTGGGTCAGGGGCGAGCCCATCGCGATCACGTCGTCGCCGGTCAGGCCGAGTGCCTCGTATTCGGTGCGGACCAGGGCGTGCAGCGTGTTGTGGGTGTGCATCACGCCCTTGGGCTCGCCGGTGGTGCCGGAGGTGAACATGATCTGGGCGAGGTCGTCCGGGAGAGCCTCCGGGTGGTCGGCGTCGGCCGGCAGGTCGGCGCGCAGGAAGGCGGCGGCGAAGTCGACCACCGCGGGGTCGCCGCCGGTCCCGGGCGGGGTGGCGGGGGCGTCGAGCAGCACCCGGTGGCGCAGGCCCGGTACGGCCCGGGCCACCTCGGCGGCCAGGTCGGCGTACGAGAAGTCGCGCAGCCGGGCGGGAGCGACGTAGACAGGGCTGCCGGTGAGGCCGACCATGTGCTCGACCTCGCGGCGCCGCATGATCGGGATGACCGGGTTGACGACCGCGCCGAGCCGGAAGGTGGCCAGGCACAGGGCGACGAACTGCCAGGAGTTGGGCATCTGGAGGGTGACGACGTCGCCGGGGCCGACGCCGAGGTCGCGCAGTGCGGCGGCGAACCGGCCGGTGTGGGCGAGCAGTTCGGCGTAGGTGACGGTCTCGGTGGGTGCCCCGTCGGCGTGGTAGCAGACGACGGCCGGCTTGTCGGGGTGGCGGCGGGCGCCGTCGCGCAGGTCGTCGAGGATGGTCCGGTCGCGCCACCAGCCGGCCGCCCGGTAGGCCGGCGGGCTGTGGTCGGGCAGGGGGGTCGTCATCGGGGGTCGCCTCCTGACGTGGAGCGTCGGCGGTGCCACCTCGCGGCGGTGGGGGTGTCGCCAGTGGACCGCCCGCCCATCCTGACCAACACAGCGTGATCAAGCAAGAGCCGACCGCGATCAAGGACTTTCGCAAAAAAGATTGCCTGCAACGACCAGCATCAATGCAAGATCTGCAATCAACAGGAAACTTGCGGACTGGCAATTGTTAACGACCCCGCGTAACGTCGCCGAGCGTATCCCGCCCACCACGCGGAGCAGGGCCCGACTCTGACCAGGAGAAGGTTCCGATGTTGACCCACGGCGACAGCGCCACCAGTCCCCCGACCATCGGTCCGCCCGGCCCACCGGCCGTCCTCGGCGGCACCCCCATCCGGACCCGCCCCTGGCCGACGTACGACAAGGGCGACGTCTGGATCAGCGAGGCCGACGAGCAGGCGGCCATCGGCGCCATCCGCGAGCGGCGCTACTTCCGCTACGACACCCGCCCGCACGCCGAGACCCACACCGGACGGTTCGAACAGGGCCTGTGCGACTACTTCGGCGTACGGCACGCACTGGCCTGCGCCAGCGGCACCACCGCGATCGCGCTGGGCCTGCTCGGCCTGGGCCTGCCGGCCGGCTCCCCCGTCGCCTGCCCGGCGTTCACCTTCGCCGCCACGCCCAGCGCGATCCTGCTCGCCGGCCACCGGCCGGTCGTCGTGGAGTGCGACGAGGACCTGCACCTCGACCTCGATGACCTGCGCCGGGCGCTCGCCGAGGGGGTCGCCGCCATCGTCGTGGTGCACATGCGCGGCTTCGCCGGCGACATGCCCGCCATCTGCGCCCTGGCCGCCGAATACGGCGTACCCGTGATCGAGGACGCGGTGCCCGCGCTCGGCGCCGCGCTCGACGGCCGTCCACTGGGGACGTTCGGCCGGGCCGGTGCCTTCTCCACCCAGTCCGACAAGGCCCTCAACACCGGCGAGGGCGGCTTCCTGCTCACCGACGACCCGGAACTCTACGCCCGCGCGGTGGTGTTCAGCGGGGCGTACGAGGGGCGGCTGGCCCGGCACTTCGGCGGCGACCGCCCGCCCGTCGACGACCTGGCCCACCCCATCTTCGGCGTACGGATGGACGAGATCCGGGCCGCCCTGGCCGGCGCGCTGCTCACCGGGCTGCCCGCCAAGCTCACCGCCCACCACCGCAACTACGCCCACGTGGCCGCCGGCCTGGCCGACCTGCCCGGGGTGGCGCTGCGCCGGCCGGTGGCCCCGGGCGCCTACCTCGGCGAGGCGCTGGTCTTCCGGCTGCCGGGCGCCACGGCGGCCCAGTCCGCGTGGTTCGCCGCCGCGATCCGCGCCGAGGGGATCGACGCCCGCGCCCTGGCCGACCCGGGCGACACCAACGTACGGGTCTTCTGGAACTGGCGGTTCCTGGTCGGCCCCGACCCGGCCGCCGCCCGGGCCCGCTGGCCCAGGACCGCCCGGCACCTCGACGAGGCCATCGACATCCCGCTGTCGGCCAACCTCACCGCCGACGACTGCGACCAGCTCGTCGCGGCGGTGACCCGGGTGCTGCCCGCCCTCCCGCCCGGCTGAACGGGGACCACGATGCGCTATCTGCTCGCCGACCCGAACCTGACCCACCGCGGCCCCGGTGAGGAGTTCGCCCGCGCCGTCGCCGCCGACCGGGGCGGGCCGGTCACCGTCCGGCTCGCGGTGTCGCTGCCGACCACGTTCCCGCTGGCCGCGCACCGGCCGCGCTACACCGTACGGCACCTGCTGAAGACCGCGACCGTCGTCGACGAGACCGTACGGTTCGTCGCCGAACCCCCGGCCCCGGACGGCCCGCAGTCGTCCGGGGACCGCTACGGCGCCACCCCGGAGGCCCGGTTCCGCCCGCGGCTGGCGCAGACGAAGCTGACCGAACTCGCCGCCGCTGTGCCGCTGCCGGCCGGCCTGACCGACGATCCCGCCCTGCTCGCCGCCTTCGTCGACCACCGGGTCGTGGTGCGGCTGTGCACGGTGGAGAACGAGGTCTTCCTGCACGGCAGCGCCGACGGCGCGATCACCGGCCTGCTCCACCTGCCGGGGCTGCACCGCCGGGCGGCGCCCGGACCGCTGGGTGCCGAGGTGGTCCGGGCCGCCGCGCGGGTGGAGGAGATGGGCGGCTCCTGCGACGGGATCGTGGTGCACCCCGACCGCTACTGGGAGCTGGTCCACGACGGGCTGCTCGGCCGCCTCGCCGAGGCCGGCGTACGGGTCAGCCGCACCCGGATGATCGCGCCCGACCTGATGCTGTTCGGCGACTTCCGGGCCGCCGTGACCCTGGTCGAGCCGGGCGTGTCGACGCTGTCGCTGCGGCCCGGCGCCGGGCCGGACGGCGCCGACCTGGTGACCGCCGCGCTGCCGGTCGGGCTGGCCGTGCACCTGCCACAGCACTTCCTGCTGCTGGAGCGGCAGTGACGGCGGCCGGGCCGCCCCGGGTCCTGTACGTCACCGGCTGGTGCCGCAGCGGTTCGACCGTGCTCGGCAACCTGCTCGGCGAGCTCACCGGTGTGGTGCACGTCGGCGAGCTGCACTACCTGTGGCGCAACGGCGTGCTGCGGCAGGGCACCAACACCTCCTGCGGCTGCGGGGAACAGGTCGCCGACTGCCCACTGTGGAGCAAGGTGCTGGCCACCGTCGCCACCCCCGATCCGGCGCGGGTCGCCCGCCGGATGCTCGACGTCCAGCGCGGCTACCTGCGTACCCGGCACACCGGCGCCCGGCTGCGCGAGTCGGTCGCGCACCGGACCGCGCCGGCCGACGGCGCGCCGGCGGTGACCGCCGCCCTCGACCGGATGGTGGGCTGCTACCGGGCGATCACCGCCCAGACCGGCGCCCGGCTCGTCGTCGACGGCTCGAAATACCCGGCCGAGGCCGCCGCCCTGCTCCGCCGCGAGGACCTCGACCTGCGGATCCTGCACCTGATCCGCGACCCGCGGGCCAGCGCACACTCCTGGCGGCGGCCCAAGGCGTACATTCCGGCGATGGGCGTCACCCGCAGCACCGGCTACTGGACCGCCGCGAACGTCGCCTCCGACCGGATCGGCCGGGCCGCCCCCGACCGCTACCTGCGGCTGCGCTACGAGGACTTCACCCGCGACCCGCGGGCGGCGCTGGCCCGGGTGCTGGCCCTGGCCGGGCTGCCCGACCCGCCGCCGGTGACCGCCGACGGCGAGGCGGTGCTCGGCGTCAACCACACCGTCACCGGCAACCCCGACCGGCTGGTGCACGGGCCGGTGCGGATCCGGCCCGACGACGGCTGGAAGGCGCGGCTGCCGGCCGGGCCGGGGCTGCTCGCCACCCTGATCGCCAGTCCGGTGCTGAGCCGGTACGGCTACCCCTTCCGCCGCCAGGGAGGCCACCCATGGATCTCGGAATAGCCGGCCGGGTCGCGCTGGTCGCCGGCGCCACCAGCGGGCTCGGCCGGGCCGCCGCCCACGCCCTGGCCGCCGAGGGCTGCGCCCTGTCGATCTGCGCCCGCGACCCCGACCGGCTGGCCGCCACCGCGGCGGAACTGACCGCCGCCGGGGCCGGCAAGGTCGGCGCGTACGCCGTCGACATCGGCGACGAGGCCGCCGTCGCCGGCTGGGTTGCGGCCACCGCCCGCGACTTCGGCGCGGTGCACATCGTGGTCAGCAACGGCGGCGGCCCACCGCCCGGCCCCGTCGACGCGTTCGGTCTCGACGGCTACCGCACCGCGGTGGAGACGGCGCTGCTGCCGCACATCGGGCTCGCCCTGGCCGCCCTGCCGCACCTGCGGGCCGCCGGCTGGGGCCGGATCCTGCTGGTCGCCTCGGAGACCGTCCGCCAGCCGATCCCGCACTACGGCCTGTCCAGCACCGTACGGCCCGGCCTGCTCGGCTTCGCCCGCTCGCTGGTCACCTCGCTCGGCCCCGGCGGGATCACCGTCAACGTGCTGGCGCCGGGCTACCACGACACGCCGGGGCTACGGCGCCAGTTCGGCGCCGACGCCGACGCCCGGCTCGCCGACATCGGCGCCGGCATCCCGCTCGGCCGGGTCGGCGACGCCGCCGACTTCGGCGCCGTCGTCGCCTTCCTCGCCGGGCGGCCGGCCGCTTTCGTCACCGGCACCTGCCTGCTGGTCGACGGCGGCGCGACCCGGGGAATCGGGTGACCGCCGTACCGACCACCGGGCCGCGCTGGGGCGTCGTCGTCGGCGGGCTGCTGGTCACCCTGCTGATCGTCTTCGTCGCGTTCGGCGCCGTGGTGCCGGTGCTCCCGCCGCTGGTGCTCGACCGGCTCGCCGGCTCGCAGTTCACCGTCGGGCTGGCGTTCGCGCTGTCCGGCATCGCCGCGCTGCTCGGCCGCCCGTACGCCGGCCGGCTGGCCCAGCGCCACGGCAGCCGTCCGGTGATGGTCGCCGGCTGCGTCCTCGCCGCCCTGGTCGGCGCCGCCTACGCGGTGCCGGCCGGACTGCCCGGGCTGCTGGCCACCCGGGTACTGATGGGGCTGGCCGAGGCGGTCGTCTTCACCGCCGGCTCGGTGTGGGTGGTGGCGCTCGCCCCGGCGCACCGCCGCGCCGAGATCGTCGGCTACTACGGGCTGGCGATGTGGGGCGGCTGGACCCTCGGCCCGATGGTCGGGCACCTGCTGCGTACCGGGGTCGGCTACCCGGCGGTGTGGACCCTGGCCGCGCTGGCGCCGCTGGCCGCCGTCGCGGTCGTCGCCGCCCTGCCCGGTACGGTGCCCGGCGAGGCCGGGCCGGCCCGGCTGCTCCCCCGGCCGGTCGTCCTGCCCGGGACCGCACTGGCCCTGTCGGCGTTCGGGTACGCCGCGCTCACCGGCTTCGTCGCCCTGCACCTGGCCGACCGGGGCATCGGCCACGGCGCGGTGCTGCTCAGCCTCTTCGGCGCCGCGTACGTGCTGGTCCGGCTGGTCTTCGGCCGGCTGCCGGACCGGGTCGGGCCGCGCCCCGTCGTCGTCTTCTGCGGGCTCGCCGAGGCGGCCGGCCTGCTGCTGATCGCCCTCGCCCCGACGTTCTGGGTCGCCGCGGTCGGCGCGCTGGTCATGGGCGGCGGGTTCACGCTGCTCTATCCGGCGCTCGCGCTGCTGGTGATCCGCCGGTCGGCGGAGCGGGACCGGGGTACGGCGCTCGGCGCGTACACCTCGTTCTGGGACCTGGGGCTCGGCGTCGCCGGCCTGGTCACCGGCGCGGTCGCGCTGATCGGGTACGGCTGGGTGTTCGTGCTGGCCGCCGGGCTGGCCGCGACCGCGGCGGCGATCGGGGCGTTCGCCACAGCGATGCGCGCGCCCGCGCCGCAGCGGGTATAACCGGGAGCCGTGTCGTCAGAGATCAGCTCCATCCTGCGCACGATCGCGCTGCCGGTCCTGCTGCCCACCGCGCTGTACGGGGTCGGGGTCGGCGCGATCACCCCGGTGATCGTGTTCAGCGCCCGCGACCTGGGCGCGTCGATCGGTGTCGCCGGGCTGGTCGCCGCGCTGCTCGGGGTCAGCCAGGTGGTCGGCAACCTGCCGTCCGGGCGGATCATCACCCGGATCGGTGAGCGGTCGGCGATGATCTGGGCCGCGGTGGTGTCGGTGGCCGGTGCGCTGGCCTGCGCGCTGGCGCCGGCGCTGTGGGTGTTGACCGCCGGGGTCGTCGTGATCGGCGTGGCGGGTTCGGTGTGGGGGCTGGCCCGGCAGACCTACCTGTCCGAGACGGTGCCGTACGTGGCGCGGGCCCGGGCCATGTCGACCCTCGGCGGGGCCAACCGGATCGGCTACTTCCTCGGCCCGTTCGTCGGGGCCGCGGTGATGGGGTGGACCGGCACCGACGGGGCGTACTGGGTGTTCGTCGTCGCGGTCGCCGCCGCCGGCGCGGCGGTGCTGACGCTGCCCGACGTCGGCACCGGGCGGGTGCCCGGCGGCCCGCCGGACGCCGGCCTGCTGGCGATCCTGCGCACCAGCCTGCCGCTGCTGCGCACCCTGGGCGTGGCGGCGGTCCTGGTCGGCGCGGTCCGTGGGGCCCGCCAGGTGGCGTTGCCGCTGTGGGCCGACCACCTCGGTCTGGATCCGACGACGGCGAGCCTGATCTACGGCGCGGCCGCGGCGATGGACATGCTGCTGTTCTACCCGGCCGGCAAGGTGATGGACACGTACGGACGGCGCTGGATCGGCGTGCCGTCGATGCTCGTCCTCGGCGTCACCCATCTGGCGTTGCCGCTGACCTCGACGGTGCCGACGCTGACCGTGGTGGCGTTGCTGATGGGTCTCGGCAACGGCATCGGCAGCGGGGTGATGATGACGATCGGCGCCGACATCGCACCGGCGGAGCACCGCGCCACCTTCCTCGGCGCGTGGCGGCTCTGCAACGACCTCGGCGGCAGCGCCGGGCCGCTGCTGGTCGGCGTGCTCGGTACGCTCGGCGCGCTCGGCGCGGGGATCGCCGGGATGGGCCTGGTCGGCTTCGCCGGTGCCGCGGCCCTCCACCGCTGGACGCCACGGCACCGGCCCCGAACCTGACCCGCCGGGTGGAGACATCGAGGATCGTCGCTTAGCCTGGTGGGCATGGCCCGCCGACTCCCGCGCATCCTCGCCGCCGCCCTGCTCGCCGCCGGCCTGTCGGCCGCCGTTCCGCCGGCGACCGCCGCGTCGGCGGCCACCGCCGGGGCGGCACCACCGACCACGCTGAGCGGCCAGATCCGCGGCGGCGACACGCTGATCGGCGCGGGCGGCCGCTGCGTCGTCGGCTTCACCGTGCCCGACGGTTTCCTGGCCAGCAGCGTCTGCGGGCCGGCCGGCACGACCATCACCACCACCGGCGGGGTGGCCGTCGGCCAGATCGTCGCCTCGGCCTACCCGCAGGTCGGCTACGTCCTCGTCGACCTGAACCCGGGCTGGGTGCCGGTCGGCCAGGTACGGGTGGCCGGCGGGACCGTCGCGGTGAAGGGCGCGAACCCCGCACCGGTCGGCGCGCTCGTCTGCCGCTCCGGGCCGACCTCCGGCTGGCGGTGCGGCCCGGTCACCGGACTCAACCAGACGGTCAACTTCCCCGGCGGCGCCGTCCCCGGGCTGACCCGGGCGAACATCTGCGCCGAGGCGGGCGAGGTCGGCACGCCCTACCTGACGGCGAGCGGGCAGGCGCAGGGCGTCCACGTCGGCGGGTCGGGCACCTGCCCGGCCGCCGGGACCAGCTACTTCCTGCCGGTCCGACCGGCCCTGGCCGCGTACGGCGTCGCGCTGCTGACCGCCTGACCGCGCGCCTTTCCTAGCTCTCCTCGCCGGCGCGGGTGTCGACGCCGTCCGGCACGGCCGGCCGGAGGCTGGGGTGCAGGGCGAGGATGAGGCGGTGCTCGCGCCCGCCCTCGGCGTCGCGCGCGTGGTATTTGGCGAGCAGGTGGGTGACGGCCCCGGTCAACTCCTCGGCGAAGGCGGCCCGGTCGGCGGCCGAGGCGAACCGGACCTCGCTGTCGATGGCGAAGGTCGCCAGCCGCTTCTTCGCCGCGGCGGCTCCGGTGATCAGTTCGCCGACCTCGCGCACCAGCCGGGCGGCGAGGGCGAGCATCCACTGCGCGGAGAGCCGGTCGGGGGCCCGGCCGGGATCGGGCGCGACGGCCGCCAGCGCGGTCGGCGAGATCACGTAGGACGCGGCGGTCGCCCGCATCACCCGCTCGGTGCAGTTGCCCTTGCGGCGTTCCTCGACCAGCTCGATCAGGCCGTGCCGCTCCAGCGCCCGCAGATGGTAGTTGACCTTCTGCCGGGTGAGCCCGACGTGCGGCGCCAGGCTGCTGGCCGAGCCTGGCTCGGCCAGCGCGGCCAGCAGGCGGGCCCGGACCGGGTCCAACGACACCTCGGCGGCGGCCGGGTCGGCGATCACTGCGACGTCGAACATGGCACCACCGTCCCACCGACAAATCTTGTCGTCAAGAACACGAACCGGTTCGGCAAAGCCTGACGTACGGATCAGCGGGAAGATCGGATCGTACGGCCGGCGACGCCCCGCCCACGCTGGGCGCCCCGTGCGTCGGGCGCCCAGCGCGAGCGTCGTGCTCCCACGGCCGCGCGGGCGGGCGGCCGGCGTCCGCCACGGCGTGCCGGCCACCCCGCTCGCCCGCCGGTACGCGCCCGCCGCCCCCCGTCACGCCCCCTGCGGGGCGTGCTGCGGCGTGCGCTCTCGCGGGACCCCGCCGGACGCCGAACCGGCGCCGACCTCGGCGGGTCTGCACGGGGCGTCCCACCGCGTGACGAGACACCCGGGGGACGCAAACGGGCGGCCGGTCGCCTGACGTACGACCGTCGCCCGCAGCAAAGGGGTTTTGCACCACAGGACACCGCAAGACGAACGTCTCACTGCAAGTGCTCCCACGGCGACCCAAAGTGTCCGATGCGACGATCCATTGGAGCCAGCACCAACCACTGGTAGAAACAGCATTTCGCGTACGGCGCCGTCGGCGCGATCACGGTTCAGGCCGGGTCGGACACCGGCAGGCAGAACGCGAGCCGCAGCCCCGGGGCGTACGACGCCAACTGCGCCACGGTCACCTCGTAGGTCCGCAACTGCCCCGAGGGCATACGCACCTGCCACCGCTTGCCGACCGGGTCGGCGGCGACGCCGGCGCCGGCCCACAGCAGCCGGGCCCGCTCGCTGACCCGGCACAGCCGCTCCATCACCGGGTCGGTCAGCCCGGCGGCCGGATACGCCGCCTGCGCCAGCCGGTAGCGGGCGACGAACTCCTCGGTCTCCCGCTCCCAGCCGACGATCGACCGGCCCACCCGGCTGAACAGCCACGCGCCCAGGTTGGCCCCGGGTACGACGTAGGGCGACACCGGCGCCATCGCCGCGTTGACGACCACCACCGTCCAGTACCGGTCGAAGACCATGGCGGGCGCCGCGCTCGCGTCGACCAGCCGTTGCAGCACCGCCCGGTCGAGCAGCGTCGGCGGATCGGTGACCGGGTTGAGCAGGCTGTTGAGGTAGGCCTGCTGCTGGGGATCGAGTCGCAGCGCCCGTACGATCCCCTCGGCCAGCCGCGGCCCGGGCACCCGTACGCCCTGTTCGACGAGTTGGTAGGCGCGCGGGGTGCAGCCGGCGAGCCGGGCCACCTCCACCTGGGTCAGCCAGTTTCCCCTCGACCGTGGACCGGGCGGCAGGCCCAGCCCGGCCCGGTCGGTGGTCCGGCGGAGCCGGCGCAGCCAGTGCCCCAGCCGGGGATCGACGGCCGGCGGCCCGACCTCGGAAAGCGTCATCGCCCACCCCCGGACGGCTTGCACGCGGAGCAGGCGTCGCGGGAGAACGTGCCGGCGGGCTCCTCACCCTCGGGCAGCAGGAACACGAGCAGCCGCCGCTCGTCGTCCGGGCGGCCGGGGGCGAGCGTCGTCATCTCGACCCGTACGTGGTGTCCGGCGTCGCCGGCCCGGGCCGGATCGGTGTGCCCGGGGCGGCGCAGGGCGCGGGTACGGCCCGGCCGCCGGGGGTGGATCCCGGCCCCGTCCCGCCAGGCCCGGTCGACGAGCGGGCTCTGCGCGCGCAGGCCGGAGACCAGCGACCGCAGCGCCGGATCGTCCGGCCAGCGGGCCCACGTGGCCCGCAGGTCGTCGAGAAGGTCGGCGGCGAAGTCGCACTCCCAGTCGACCATCGCGTGCCGGGCGTGCGGGTCGCAGAACAACCACCGGGCGAAGTTGCGCCGGTCCGGCTCGATGCGGTCGAAGTCGACGAACCACCGCGCGACCGCGCGGTTCGCGGCGAGCACCCGCCACGCCACGTCGGTCACCAGCGCCGGATGGGGATCGAGCTGGTCGGCGAGCCGGGTCAGCACGGGATCGGCGGCGGTGGCGTAGCGCTGGGCGGGCGGGGCCGAGCGGGTCGCCAGCATCCACAGGACGTGCCGCTCGTCCGGGTCGAGCCGCAGCGCGGTGGCGACGGCCTGGAGAAGCTGCGCCGACGGCGAGCGCAGCCGGCCCTGCTCGAGCTGGCTGATGATGCGAACGGAGTAGCCGGTCGCCTCGGCGAGGTCGTCCTGGCTCAGCCCCGGCCGGCCGCCGACCCGGGGCAGCAGGCCGGCGTCGGGCCGGTCGAGCCGCAGCCGGCGGGCCCGGAGAAATGATCTGAGCAGTTCGACCCGGTCCTGGTCGGCCCCGCTGACCGGCGCACTCGCCACCTCATTCACCACCACAGGCCGGGGCCGGCGTCAGCCCATGAACACGTGCTCGCGTCGCCACGCAAAGTGTGCCCGATGGGACGGTCGTGCGGGGGGCGGTGCCGGCCGGGCAATATATCGATAGATGTTTACGTCCCGGACACGGAAGAGGCAGGTGGACAGGCCATCCTGCTCTTCACGGTCCGCCTCACGAAAGGGTCACGAATGACGTCAAACCGCATCGCAGCGCCCGTGTGGTCGCTGTTCCGCGCCGTGGTCGGCCTGCTCTTCGCCTGCCACGGGGCCGCCACCGTGCTCGGCCTCTTCGGCGGGGCCCGGGGCACCGGGCAGGCCGTCGAGGTGGGCGCCTGGCCCGCCTGGTGGGCCGGCCTGATCCAGCTCGTCTGCGGGCTGCTGGTGCTCGTCGGGTTCGCCACCCGGCCGGCCGCCGTGCTCAGCTCGGGTTCGATGGCGTACGCCTACTTCGTCGTACACCAGCCGACCAACCTGTTCCCCATCGAGAACGGCGGCGTCACCTCCGCCCTCTACGCGTGGGCGTTCCTGGTCATCGCCGTACTCGGTGCCGGGCCGTGGTCCCTGGACGCGCTGCTGAGCCGGCGCGGCAACCGGGCCGGGGCACAACCCGTACCGGCCAACGGCTGACCACCCCACACCGGCCGGGCCTGACCAACCCGGCCGTACCCCCGGACCCCGACAGCCACCGGACCCCCGCCCACGGGCGGCGGCCCCGACACCCCGCCGGACACCGCGACGACCGCCGACCACGATTCGGTAAGGTCTTCCCTGGGCCGTGACTGGCGCGCTGGGATGGGCACAAACCATCGGGGAGCGGCCCCGTCACCACGACGAATGCCGAGCGCCTGGGCCCTCAACCGCAACCGGAGGTGCCATGTCGTCGCTCAACGCCGAGTCCACCGCCTACCGCAGCGCGCTGGACGTCGTCCGCACGGTCGAACCCCGGGTCGCCGACGCGATCGCCGCCGAACTCGCCGACCAGCGGGCGTCCCTCAAACTCATCGCCAGCGAGAACTACGCCTCCCCCGCCGTCCTGCTCGCCATGGGCAACTGGTTCAGCGACAAGTACGCCGAGGGCACCATCGGCCGCCGCTTCTACGCCGGCTGCCGCAACGTCGACACCGTCGAGGCGATCGCCGCCGAGCACGCCCGTGAGCTCTTCGGCGCCCCGCACGCGTACGTGCAGCCGCACTCCGGCATCGACGCCAACCTGGTCGCGTTCTGGGCGATCCTCGCCGACCGGGTCGAGGCACCGGCCCTGCGCAAGGCCCAGGTCCGGCAGGTCAACGACCTGACCGAGGAGGACTGGTTCGCGCTGCGCCGCGAGCTGGGCAACCAGCGCATGCTCGGCATGTCGCTCGACGCCGGCGGCCACCTCACCCACGGCTTCCGCCCGAACATCTCCGGCAAGATGTTCGACCAGCGCAGCTACGGCACCGACCCGGCCACCGGGCTCATCGACTACGCCGCCCTGCGGCAGACCGCCAAGGAGTTCAAGCCGCTGGTCCTCGTCGGCGGCTACTCGGCCTACCCGCGCAAGGTCAACTTCCGCATCCTGCGGGAGATCGCCGACGAGGTCGGCGCCACCTTCATGGTTGACATGGCCCACTTCGCCGGACTGGTCGCCGGCAAGGTCTTCACCGGCGACTTCGACCCGGTGCCGCACGCCCACATCGTCACCACCACCACCCACAAGTCGCTGCGCGGCCCGCGCGGCGGCCTGGTGCTCTGCCAGCCCGAACTCGCCGACCAGGTCGACCGCGGCTGCCCGATGGTGCTCGGCGGCCCGCTGCCGCACGTCATGGCGGCGAAGGCGGTCGCGCTCGCCGAGGCCCGCCAGCCCGCCTTCGCCGACTACGCCCAGCGGATCGTCGACAACGCCCAGGCTCTCGCCGAGGGCCTGCTGCGCCGGGGCGTACGGCTGGTCACCGGCGGCACCGACAACCACCTCGTGCTCATCGACACGACCGGCTTCGGGCTCACCGGCCGGCAGGCCGAGCAGGCGCTGCTCGACGCCGGCATCGTCACCAACCGCAACTCGATCCCGCAGGACCCGAACGGCGCCTGGTACACCTCCGGCATCCGGATCGGCACCCCGGCCCTGACCACGCGTGGGCTCGGCACCGCCCAGATGGACGAGACCGCCGACCTGATCAACACCGTGCTCGGCCAGACCAAGCCGGGCGTCGGCCCGGACGGCGCGCCCTCCAAGGCGAAGTACGTCCTCGACCCCGCCGTCGCCGACCGGATCGCCAAGCAGGCCGACGAACTGCTCGCCGGGTTCCCGCTCTACCCCTCGGTCGACCTCGGCTGAGCCCGACCCCGACCTGATCCGCCCGGTTCGGCCCGCCCGAGCCGGGCGGAGCTCCTTCCGCCGGCTGTCCCTGCCCGGCGGCTGTCTGCTGCCCGACGGCCGCCTCTGGCCCGGCGGCACTCTCTGGCCCGGCGGCCGCTGCCGGGTGGGCCGCGCCGCCCCGGGTATCGCTGTCGCGGCCCACAGCGAATTCGCTGTTTCCACACCGACTTCGCTGTGGGCCGGCGCACCTACACCGCCCACACCCGCGCGCCCACCGCCCACATCCGCGCGCCGGCCGGCCGGCCGACCGGCCCGCCCCGCCCGGCGGCCCTTCGACCGGACAGGTCAGCGGGTCGAGCCGCGAGCGTCCCGTTCTTGCACGGCGACGCCAGGAACTTTCACTGTCCGATCGGGTCTTGTCTGACGTTGCGTCGAGATTTAACGTCATCGCAACCACCGCCGCCGATCGGCGCCGCCCGTCCCCCAGTGCGCGCCGGCCGGCCCCGCGAGAATCGAGTCGCCATCGATGTCTGACCAGCATTCGCAACACCCCCGCCGGCCCGCCCGGCGGCGCCGGATCCGGGCCGTCGTGGCCGGATCGTTCGTGGTCGCCCTCGGCGCCGGCACGCTGGGCGCGCACCCCGCGCTGGCCACCGCCGACCCGCCCGGCCCGGCCGGCGTCGAGACCGTCGCCGGGCTGCCACCGCACCTGACCGCCGGCCGCGGCGCCACCGTGCCGTTCGTCGAGCAGGAGGCGGAGAACGCCGCCACCACCGGGGAGATCATCGGCCCGGACCGCAACGCCTACACGCTGCCGTCGGAGGCGTCCGGGCGCCGGGCGGTCAAACTCGACGCCCCCGGCGAGTGGGTGGAGTTCACCCTGACCCGCGACACCAACTCGCTCAACGTCCGGTACGCCGTCCCGGACGCCGAACAGGGCGGCGGCATCACCGGCCCGCTGGACGTCTACCTCAACAACCAGCGCCGGCACACGATCACGCTGACGTCGGAGTTCTCCTGGCTCTACAGCACGTACCCGTTCTCCAACGACCCGAGAGCGGTCCCGCCGGACGACTGGTGGATTCCGGAGCCGCGCCCGGTCAAGACCCCGTTCCGGCCGCACCACTTCTACGCCGAGCAGCGGCTCCTGCTCGGCAAGACCCTGCACGCCGGGCAGAAGATCAAGCTGAAGCTGCCGCACGACTCGACGCTGCCGTGGGCGGTGATCGACCTGGTCGACTTCGAGATGGTCGCCAAGCCGAAGAAGATGCCGCGCGGGGCGCTGTCGGTGATCGACTTCGGCGCCGACCCGACCGGCGTACGGGAATCCGCCGACGCGTTCGACGCCGCGGTGGCCGCCGGCCGGGCGAGCGGCCGTACGGTGTTCATCCCACAGGGGACGTACCAGGTGAACCGGCACGTCGTCGTCGACGACGTGACCGTCACCGGGGCCGGCAACTGGCACAGCGTCGTACGCGGCGACGGCGTCGGGTTCTACGGGAAGTGGGCCGCCGACGGCGGCAGCCACGACGTGCACCTGTCCGACTTCGCGATCATCGGCAACATCCGGGAACGCCGCGACGACCTCCAGGTCAACGGGATCGGCGGGGCGCTCGGCGGCGGGTCCACCGTGGAGCGGCTCTACATCCAGCGGACCAAGGTCGGGATGTGGTTCGACGGCCCGTTCCACGGGCTCACCGTGCGGGACAACATGATCGTCGACCAGATGGCCGACGGGCTGAACCTGCGGCGCGGCATCTCCGGCGTACGGGTCACCAACAACTTCCTGCGCAACCTCGGCGACGACGGGCTGGCCATGTGGTCGCACTTCGTCAAGAACCCGGACGGGACCCCGGAGACGTCGGAGGAGGCCGACCAGGACCACGACAACGTCTACGACCACAACACCGTGATCGCGCCGGTGCTGGCCAACGGAATCGCGATCTACGGCGGCCGGGACAACGTGGTGTCCGACAACGTCGTCGCCGAGACCGTGCGCGAGGGCGGCGGCCTGCACGCCGGCTACCGGCACGGGTCGACCCGGTTCTCCGGCACGCTCACGTTCGCCCGCAACACCACCGTACGGGCCGGCGTGCTCGACCTGAACTGGAACTTCGGCGTGGGGGCGCTGTGGTTCTACTCGCTGGACGGTCCGATGGACGCCCGGATCGACGTCGTCGACAACTCGTTCCTGGACAGCACCTACTCGGCGATCATGGCGGTGAAGGGGCACCCGGAGGCGCACTCGGTCAGCAACATCCACGTCGACGGGGCCTGCATCGACGGCGCCGGCACGTACGCGCTGCAACTCCAGGTGGCCGGCGCGGGCAGCTTCACCGGCGTGGAGGCCCGCAACCTCGGCGTCGGGGGCACCTGGCGCGGCGACCCGTTCGAGATCACCGACGGCGGCGGCAACTCCGGCTGGCAGAACGACATCCGCTGGAACTGGCCGATGGACACCGCGCGACCGGTCGCCCCGCCGACCAACTGCGCGTGACAGCACCGGCCGGTCCGTCCCCGGGGACGGACCGGCCGGTCCGGGCCGGCGGTGGCGTTCAGGCGACCGGCACGGTCGGGCGGCGCCGGCCGGCCCGTAGCACCCGCCAGACCGTACGCGGCGCGAGCAGCCGGGTCGGCGGGTCGATCAGGTTCAGCACCCGCAGGAACGCCGCCCCCAACTCCGGGTCGGCGACCGCCCCGGCGTGCACCCGTTCCACGTACGCGTTGACGAACCGCACCTTCGGCGTACGCCGACCGGGCACCGCCGGGAAGCGCAGGTCGGTGCCGACCGAGATCGCCCACGGGCCGTCGACGACCCTGGCGGCGCCCTGGAAGAACCGTCGGGCGAGCCGGGTGCCGCCGGCGGCGAGCAGGTCGCGCAGCAGCAGCGCCTCGAGCGCGGCGACCGTCATCCCCTGCCCGTAGATCGGGTTGAAGCTGCACAGCGCGTCGCCGATGACCAGGTAGCCGTCGGGAAACCGGCGCAGCCGTTCGTAGCGGCGGCGCAGGCTGGCCGGGAAGCGCATCCGGACCGGCGGGGACGCCGGAACCGCCGACCGGAGCAGGGCGCCGATCTGCGGGGCGGCGAGGGTCTCGGCGTAGCGGACCAGGTCCTCGTCGTCGTGCGGCGGTTCCTCGCCGAGCATGCCGCAGATGGCGACGGCGAACCTGTCCCCCTCCTGCACGGCGACGATCCCGCCGCGCGGCAGCGCGGGGGTGGCGTTGGTCAGCGCGCCGAGCAGCCCCTCCAACTGGTCGGGTTCGCGGCGGTAGGTGCGGGTGACGTAGGTGACGTCGACCCGTACCCGCTCCTCGGGAGCGGGCGCGTAGCCCAGCCGGTCGAGCCAGACCGGGCTGCGGGAGCCGCGCCCGCCTGCGTCGACGACCAGGTCGGCGTCGATCGTGGACTCCGGCGCGTCGGCGGTACGTACCCGTACCCGCACCCCGGTGACCCGGCGGGCGTCCGGCGTCGCGGTGGGGCCGAGCACCTCGGTGTCCGGCAGCAGGGTCACGTTGGACAGTGCGCGGACCCGGGTCCGGACGACGTGTTCGAGCAGCGGCCGGCTCACCCCGAACGCGGTCATCGGCGACGGAGCGCGGCGCATCCGGAACCCGTCGTTGTACCAGTGGACGTCGTCCTGGAGGTCGACCATGGCACCGCCGAGCGCGGCGACCTCTTCGGACAGTCCGGGGAAGAGTTCCTCGAGCACTTCCCGGCCCCGGGCGAGCAGGACGTGCAGTTGCCGGCCCTGCGGTACGCCCCGGCGGGCGGCCGAGGCGTCGGGCAGCGGGTCACGGTCGACGACGGTGACGTGGGCGTACGTCTCACTGAGAGCGCGGGCGGCCAGCAGGCCCGCGATGCTGGCGCCGACCACGACGGCCCGCTCCGCGTGTGTCATGGCGGGAGCCTACGGGCGCCGGGGCCGCGGATCGACCGAACATGTTCCCCGGCCGCCAGACCCCGTAGCAAAATACACCTATTGCCGGGAATGTCGCCCTGCTACGTCGACCGCTGTATGTCCCGCGCGAGTCAATTCCTTCTCCGAAATCCAGACCCTTCCGGAAGTAATGTCCGAAACGAAGCGGCCCGGCCAAGGAGGCACCGATGAATGGTTCTCGATCAACCCTGCGGATCACAATAGGCGCTGCCATCGCCACCGGCGCGATCGCCTTTTCCGGCCCCGCCTGGGCGGAAATCAACTATCCGCCCTCGGGCTCCACGCGCGCCGTCGAGCACCCGGAGGTCAGCGGCCGCGCCACGCCCGGAAGCACCGTCACCGTCTACGCCAAGCAGGCCAGCGACCAGGTCTTCGGCTGCTCGGTGCTGGTGCCCGCCAGCAGCGAGTGGGCCTGCACCTTCATGAACCCGATCCCGCCCGGCACCTGGCGCTTCGACGCCCTCGAGGTGCACCCCGACCACTCCGCGACCAGCTCGTCGGTCGCCGGCATCGTCATCACGCCACCCGATCCCAACCAGCCCGACCAGCCGACGCCGGCCGTCGAGGAGGACCGGCCGACCCCCGGGGAGGCGGACCCCTGGGCGGAGGAGTCGCAGTGGGAGGGCGACCCCTGGGCCGACGAGGCGACCGAGGCCACCGAGGCACCGCAGGACCAGACCCCGAGCGCGTCGACCAAGAGCCTGCCGACCACCGGCACCGGAATGGGGGTCACGCCCTTCCTGCTGGCCGGTACGGCACTGCTCGGAACCGGGGTGGCGACGCTGATCTGGGTCGGGCGACGGCGTACGGAACAGGGCTGACCAATCCGCCCGTACCGTCCATTCGCGATGCCGCCGGATGGAATTGACTTGGCCTGACTAAAATCGATCCGGCCAGGTGGAAATCGACTCGGCCGGGCGAAATCGATCCGGCCAGGCGAAAATTGAAATGCGTGCGTGACCGCGGATTCCGATCGCGGAAACTGTTTCCCCACCCGTCCGGAACGGTCCACCGGCACCACCCGCCGGGATCCGGTGATGCGGCCGGCCCCCGCTCCGGGGATAATCCCGGCAGCCGGAAGAGGGGTGGGACGGGTGGACGTCATCGAGAACGGCCCGCCGGAGCCGAGATGGACACCGCCGGGCTGGCTCGCCACGATCGCCGTGACGCTGGTGGCGGCGGTGATCGTGGCCGGCTTCCTCGGCCTGCGCGGCTCCGGCCCGGACACACCGGCCGCTTCCGGCCCGGACACGCCGGGCGCCGCCGGGCACCCCACCGCGAGCCCCGGCCCGGCCACGGCATCCCCCGGGACCGCCGCCCCGGCGGCCACACCCCGGGCCGCGCCGTGCCCCGTAGACCTCGCCGGGCCGGCCACCACCGCCGGCCCCCCGGTCGCCGCGCTCGCCATCGGTGACCCCGGCATCCCGGTGCACGGCGTGGAACGCTGCACCCCGGGCGCGCAGGACGGCCCGTGGACCGCGGTCGTCCGTCGTACCTCCGGCGTGCTCGGCCGGGGCGGCGCGGTCGTGACGTACCCGGTCGACCGCGCCCCGACCCCGGCCCGGACCGTGCCGGTCGGCGGGGTCGACGCCGACGCCGGCCCCGGCTGGCTGGTGTGGCCGCTCGGCGACGGGCACGCGCGGATCCGCGGCGACCTGCCCGAGGCGGACCTCGCCCGGATCGCGGCGGCCACCACGGCCACCGGCGGCCGGCCGGTGGTGACCGCGCCGGCCGGGTTCCGGGTCGTCCACACCGGACCGTACGCGTCGCCGACCATCCGGCAGGTCCGCTACGGCGCGGCCACCCTGGACGAGCAGGCGGCGCTCGGCAGCGGCCTGGTCGTCGTCGGCCTGCGCACCGGCGGCGGGCTCGAGGACCAGATGTACGTGACGAACACGGTGGACGCCGGCCTGGTCGCGGGCCGGCCGGCGCGGGTGTTCACCGGACTGCTCGGCGGCAACGCGGCCATCGCCTGGGAACCGGTTCCGGGCCTGGTCGGCTACGTCCTCTACAGCGGCGCCAACTGGGACGACGCCGCCACGGCCGCACTGCGCCGGCTGGCGGAGCGCACCGTCCCACTCGACCGCGACGCATGGCGGTCCACCGAGCAGTCCGCCATCGACGGCCACGACCTCACCCCCTGACCGCCCCACATCCACCCGCGCGATCCCCACCCCGCGCGACCGCCACCCGCGCTGATCAAGGGGATGTCCCGGGCATTCCACCCCGGGACGGCCACGACTAGCCCTTGATCAGCGCGGCGGCCCAGGGCGGGCGCGGCGGCCCAGGGCGGACGGGGTGGGTCAGGGCGGACGGGGTGGGTCAGGATGCGGTGTAGGTCTTCAGGGCCTCGAGTTGGTCGGGGAGGCCGTAGGCGCGGACCACCTCGTTCAGGTTGACGTAGGTGGTGCCGGGCTGGCCGCCGTGCCAGGCGAAGTCGGCCGCGGCCAGACCGGCGACCGCCCGCCGCTGCCGGTCGGTCAACCCGCCGAACGGGGTGCCGGGCGCCACCCGCCCGTCCGGGAACACGGCGCCGAGCAGCGCCGACACCAGCGGTACGGCCGGGTAGGGCGCGGTGGTCGGCAACACGGTCAGCACCGCGTCGACGGCCCGGTCGACGTGCTGCGCGGGTTGGGCGAGGGCGAGCGCGGCGTAGCCCGGCAGGTTGCCGTCGAGGAACGGCAGCCGGTTGCGACGGGTCGTCGCCTCGGCGGTCATCGTCTCGACCAGCACCGCCACCACCCGGTCGCTGTCAACCGCGCCGAGCCGGGCGGCGGCGATCGCGGCGGCGGCGCGTACGACCGGGGCCGGGTCGTCCAGGGCCGCCACCACGTCGGCGGCGGCGGGGCCGGCCAGCAGCCCGTACGCGATCAGGGCGGTGCCCCGGACCACCGGTGAGGTGTCCTCGCGGATCCGGTCCAGCAGCGCCGGGCCCAGCGTCGCGGAGTCCTCGGGGAACCAGCCGAGCAGGTAGGCGCAGGCGGTGCGGACGTCGGCGTCGGCGTCGCCGAGCAGCGGCAGCAGGTGGGGCAGGTCGGCGCGGACGGCGTCGTAGGCGTCGACCGCCCACTGCTGGTTGGCGGTGACGAGTTGCGGGTCGAACAGCGACGCCTCGAACTCGCGGGAGGTGCGTTCGCTCTCGTCGGCGGCGGCCTCGACCCAGGCGGCGACCCTGGCCCGTTCGGTCTCCGGGTCGGTGGCGCGCAGCCGGTCGAGTTCGGCCCGGTGTTCGAGGATCGGCAGGCCGTCGGGCAGCCACGACTCGTCGTAGCCGATCGCGATGCTCGCCAGCAGGCTGAGGATCTCGTCCCGGCCGGTGGTGGCCGGGTCGGCGGCGAGTCCGGTGAGGAACGGCACCGCGTACGCCGTCGCCTGGTAGCGCGATCCCTGGTGGAAGATGTTGCCGTACAGGGCGTGCAGGGACTTGTCCACTTCGGATGGATCGGTGGCCGCCAGCGCCCGCAGCTGGTCGGGGACGTCACCGGCGGGGCCGTAGGCGTGTTCGAGCCCGGTCCAGTCGATCTCGTCGAGTGCCTTCAGGTCCTTCACGCGCGCCTCCCCCGTCGGGCCGATCCGCCGACGAGAGCGTAGTGCCCGATGCCCCGCCGACGGGTCAGGGGTCACGGCGTGGCGGCGGGTCCGGTCGGGTGTCGCGGCGCCGGACCAGGTCGAGATCACGGCGCCGGACCGGGCCGGCGGGCGGTGCCGGACCGGTCCGGACCCACCCGGCCGGCATGATCGGGGCGGCGGGCGGGTAGGACGCGGGGAACGACGAGCCGATCCGGAGGCGACCATGCAGCCGTTCATCTTCGATCCGTGGCTGTGGCGCGACCAGGCCATCCTCGCCGGCGGCTACCGCGGCGCGGCGGCGGACGAGGGGCCGACCGAGCAGCGCCGTGAGGCGGAGACCGACGAGGGCGGGCCGGGGACCGAGGTCGACCTGGTCGGCTACGAGGTGGAGGCGACCGACGGCGGCATCGGCTCGGTCGAGGAGGCACCGCCGGACGCCGGGCACCTGATCGTCGACACCGGGCCGTGGATCTTCGGCCGGCGGGTGATGCTGCCGGTCGGCACCGTGAACCACGTCGACCACCTGAACCGGACCGTGTATCTAGACCGGACCAGGGACCAGGTGAAGGAGGCCCCCCAGTTCGACCCCGACACCGGTAAGGCCGTCGACTTCCGCAAGCAGGTCGGCGACTACTACACGGCCAGCTACCGCGACGGTGGGCCGGTTGGCGGAGGATGACCGGTCACCGTCGCGGCGCGTGCGGGGCGGCGTCCCGGCCCGGTTCGTATGCTCGCCGTATGGAACTGCGGATCTTCACCGAACCTCAGCAGGGTGCCTCCTACGACCAGCTGCTCGCCGTCGCCCGGCTCGCCGAGGACGCCGGGTACGGCGCCTTCTTCCGCTCCGACCACTACATGATGATGGGCGACGCCGACGGCCTGCCCGGCCCGACCGACGCCTGGGTGACGCTCGCCGGGCTGGCCCGCGACACCAGCCGGATCCGGCTCGGGACGCTGATGACCGCGGCGACGTTCCGGCTGCCGGGGCCGCTGGCGATCGCGGTCGCGCAGGTCGACCGGATGAGCGGTGGCCGGGTCGAGTTCGGGATCGGCAGCGGGTGGTTCGAGACCGAGCACACCGCGTACGGCATCCCGTTCCCGCCCCTTCGGGAGCGGTTCGACCGGTTGGAGGAGCAGCTCGCGATCATCACCGGGCTGTGGGACACGCCGGTCGGGCACACGTTCGACTTCAGCGGTAAGTACTACCAGTTGTCGGACTCCCCCGCCCTGCCGAAGCCGGCGCAGTCGCCGCGCCCGCCGGTGCTGCTCGGCGGCCACGGCGCGAAGCGCACCCCGCAGTTGACCGCCCGGTACGCCGACGAGTTCAACGTGCCGTTCGCCGGTGTCGACGACACCCGGACGCGGTTCGAGCGGGTCCGGGCCGCCTGCGCCGAGGGCGGCCGAGATCCGGGCAGCCTGCGGCTGTCGAACGCGCTGGTGCTGTGCTGCGGGCGTACGGACGAGGAGGTGAACCGGCGCGCGGCGGCGATCGGCCGGGAACCGGACGAGTTGCGCGCCAACGGGCTGGCCGGCTCGCCGGCCGAGATCGTGGAGAAGATCGGCCGGTACGCCGAGGTCGGCACCGAGCGGGTCTACCTGCAGGTGCTGGACCTCGACGACCTGGCCCACATCGAGCTGGTCGCCGCCGAGGTGGCGCCGCAGTTGTGACGGCGCCCGGGGTGCCGGCGCGGGTCGCCGGCACCCCGCAGGTGTGCGTCCCGGGTCGCCGGGAACTCCCCGGGTCGCCGCCGCGGCGACGGGTGACGGGAGGGCGCACGATCGACGTTCCGCTGACGTACGACGCCCACGAGCGGGGGCTGACCGGTGACGGGGTCACCAACGACCAGCCCGCGTTCGCGCGCGCCGTGGACGAGTTGGGCGCCGGGTACGCCGCCGACGGGCGGCCGCGGGTGCTGCGCTGCCCGCCGGGGGTCTATTCGATCCGCGACGCCGGCACGGTGTGGCGAAGTGGCGTGTCGCTGATCGGCGCCGGGATCGGGCTGACCCGGTTCGTGCTGGCCAATCCCGGCAACCGCGCCGACCCGACGCCGCTGGCGTTCTTCACCACGCTGTGGCACGGCGCCGGGCGCGGCAACCCGATCGTCGACTGCACGTTCGCCGGTTTCGAGATCGACGGCACCGGCGTGGAGCTGTCCGAGTACGACGTACAGGCCAAGGGCCTGGGGTTGCAGTACGTGCTGCGCGGCCGCTTCCGTGACCTGTACATCCACGGCACGGCGGCGACCGGGCTCGGCTGCGATTTTCTCCAGGACTGCGTGATCGACGGGGTGATCGCGATCGACTGCGGCCGGCTCGACATCCACCACGAGAAGGGTGGCGCGGGCATCGGTGTCGGGATCGGCGGGTGGGGTGACGTCGAGCGGTTGACGATCACCAACTGCACCACCGTCGGCAACGGCCAGAGCGGCATCTTCTTCGAACTCCAGGACGCGGCCTGGGACCGGCCGCGCGGCATCCACGTGTCGGGCTGCCACGCCGAGGGCAACCGGTTCGGCATCTCCGACTGGGGCGCCGACGGGCTGCTGCTCTCCGGCTGCACCCTGGTCGGCAACGCGGAGGCCGGATTCGACGTCTCCGGGGAGGGCACCGTCGGCGTCGGCGGCCGGGGCGGGATCGTCAGCGACTGTCTCATCGACGGCAACACCCTCGACGGGGTCAGCATCGGCAACACGCCCGGCCCGTACACGGTGCGCGGCAACCGGATCAGCGGCAACGGCCGGCACGGCTACCGCGAACACAACCTGTCCCGCTCGATCGGGCCGGCGGGCGGCATCGTCATCGACGGCAACGACATCTGGGCCAACGGCCTGGACGGGATCCGGTTCGACTGCGCGCTCACCGACGCGGTGGTGACGAACAACCGGATACGTCACAACGGGATGCAGACCGCGCCGGCCGGTGCCGGCTCGGGGGCCACGGTGACGTACGGGCCGGCGTCGCTGACCGACACGGCGGCCCACTGGCCGGTCGACGGCCACCGGGGCAAGACGGTGACCGCCGGTTCGGTGACCGCGTTCGTCGCCGCCAACTCGGCGACGACGCTCGTCCTGGCCCGGCCGCACGGGGCCCGCCACGGGTGGCACGGCCCCGTGCCGGCGGCCGGTACCGCGTACCGGCTGCCCGACCCGCCGACGGTCCGGGCCGGCATCGCCGTCGCCGCGCCGCTGGTGCGGTCGACGGTCAGCCGGAACCGGATCTGGGACGACCCGGCGCACGCCACCCAGACGCACGGCCTGTGGGTGACCGGGGCCGGCACCCGGTCGGCCGGCCGGATGTGGGACAACGACCTCACCGGCAACTCCGTCGCGCCGACGCGCGCGGACGACCCGCCCGGGGACGGGCGCCACGGCTGAACGCGCCGGCGGCCGGCCCCGTGGTGCGGCCGGCCGTCGCGGGTGTCCGGGTCAGCCGGCGTCGCGCGCCGCGCGGCGCCACTTGACCACGTCGTCGACGATCGACCAGAGCACCGTGGCCGCGATGATGACGGCGGTGACCTGGTAGACCACGTTCCAGTCGCCGGTCGCCGCGGTGACGTCGAGCCGGTCGAAGAACCGGGTGTCGACGAGTTCGCCGCGCAGCAGCAGGACCAGGGCGGCCGTCCAGCCGACCACGTTGAGCGCGGCGCCGGCGAGCACGAGCGTCCCGGTCGGGCGCCCGGCCCGGTAGCGGGCGACGGCGAGGGCGACGGACACGGCCAGCAGGACGAACAGCGCCGGGATCCAGAAGCCCCACAGCTCCGGCCGCAGGAACGGCACCGGGTCACCGGCGTCGTCCCGGACGAAGCCGACCTGCTGCTGCCAGATGACGACGAAGGCGAACAGGACGGTGCCGACGATCATGACGACGAGTTCGGCGACGCCGGTCGTACGCCGGGCGACGTCCGGCAGCATGTCCAGCGACCAGGACGGGACGCCCTTGGCACCGGCCGGCCGGGCATTCTTCGCGCCGCTGCGTTCGAGGACGACGAAGACGAGCGTGGTCCAGAAGGTCAGGTGCACGCCGATGGCGAGCACCGACGTGACGACCGTGCCGACGATCCGCTGCGGCGGCATCCCGTCGAGCAGGTCGACGGCGACGGCCGCGATCGCGCCGATCGGCAGCACGATCAGCAGGAGCGTCTTGAGCAGGCGCAGCCAGGTGAAGTAGTAGGCGGGCCCGAGCAGGAAGGTGGGCCGGTCGAGGTAGCGGGCGGCGAGGTGGGCGGGATCGCCGAGGTCCTCGAGGGTCGCGCGCTCGGCGGCCGGCGGGGTCTCGCCGGCCTCGACGCGTCCGTCGACGGCGTCGGCGATGGAAGCGCGCAACTCGCGCTCGAGGTCGTCGCGCTCGGCGGTCGGCACGGAGTGCAGCGCGGCCGCGACGTATCGGTCGGTGAGGGTGTTGGTGTCGGTCATGACGATCCTCTTCGGCGGGGTGTGGTCGCGGGTCGCGCGGCCGCGCGGCGGTCGGGTCGGGTGTTGTGGCGTCATACCTGCAGGGCGTCGATCGAGGCGCGCAGGGCGTCCCAGTCGGCGCGCAGCGTCTCGGCGACGCGGCGGCCGTCGTCGCTGACCCGGTAGTACTTGCGGGGACGGGGTTCGTCGGTGTTCCACAGGCTGGTGAGCAGGCCCTGCTTCTCGAGCCGGCGCAGCAACGGATAAAGGGTGTTGGCGTCGACGGCGAACCCGGCCTCGTTGAGGCGTTCGAGCAGGCCGTAGCCGTAGCCGGGGGTTTCCAGGAGCACCAGGCAGGCGAGCACGACGGTGCCGCGTCGCAGCTCTTGCAGGTGTCCGGCCGTTACTTCGTCCATGCCCAACACGATACTGTGCGACACACACTATTGCAACAGGCTGACGTATTGGTCGCTGGAAGGACATCGTGATCATCCGTACCAGTGACTTTTAACCGGGTTTCCAGTGCCGGACGGCACCCTGAGCCGATCCGGATCCAGCGTGATCCGTCGAAAGATTGGGGAACCCGCGTGTCAACATCCTTGTCCGCCGGCACCGCCGCACACGATCCGCCGGACCTGCGGCCACCGACCAGAGCCTCAAGGCGCCGGTGGTGGCAGCGGGCCGTCACCACCGGCGCCGTCGTCACCGCCCTCGTCACCGGCAGCGCCTCGGTCGCCCACGGCTCCACCGTCGCCTGGGACGAGGCCGACCTGCGCGACAAGCTCTTCGCGGTCCAGCTCAGCAACCACGGCGGTGACCCGACCAGCGTCCGGCGCATGGTGGTGTCGGCGGCGGTGCTCGACTGGCGGGCGGCGAACCCGGACGCCACCACCGAGCAGATCACGGCGCTGATCGACCAGCTCGACGCCGCGGTCACCGCACGGCACGACCGCATCGCCACCATCGGATCGAGCTACGGCTTCATGGTCAACGGCGCCGACGCGGTGCTCGCCGTACCGGCCATGTCCAAGATCGCCACCCCGCAGGTCTCGAAGGTGGTGGCCAGCACCTGGGGCGCCGGCCTCGACGCCGAACTCATCCGGCGGCACCAGGTGAGCGGCTCGTACCAGAACTACGCCTACCAGGCGCACCTCTACGAGGAGCAGAACCGGGTCTTCATCGAGACCGCCCGGGCCGGCCGGACCGACGGCGCCCTCGGGGACGCCTGGGACGCGCGGATCGGCGCGGCCGCCGGAGTGGCCGTCGACGACGACGTCGAGACGCTGGCCGCCAAGGTGCCCGGCCTCGACCTCGCCGAACTCGAGTCGGCCCGCAACAACCCGGTGGAGTACGAGGCCCGGGCCAACGCCCAGCTCAAGAACCAGCTCGACGCCCTGACGGCCGCGACCGACGACGCCACCAAGAAGGCGGCCGCGGAGGCGGCGAAGAACCCGCCGACCGCTCCCACCGACGAGGAGCGGGCCAAGCGGGAACTCGCCCTCGCCCTGGACGCGGCCAAGGAACGCAAGGCGGTCATCGACGACCTCGGCAAGGGCATCGAGGCCCTGGCCCATCTCATCGGTTTCAAGGACAAGGCCGTCGGCAAGAAGGTCTCCGCGGTCGGCAAGGCCGGCGTGACGATCGCCACCGCGATCAGCGAGTACCTTCCCAAGATCGTGGGCAAGAGCGTCGTCGGCGCGCTGACGTCACTGAGCACCATGGCCCTGACCGGCAACATCCTCGGCGCGGTGATGTCGCTGACCGAGGTGTTCCTCCCCGGGCCGGACCCGACCACCCTCATCCTCGAGGAGGTCGCCCGGGTCCGGCAGGACATCACCGAGCTGCGCGACCAGATGAACACACGGTTCGACCGCATCGAGAAGGCGCTGGTCGCCATCCACGAGGACATCGTGACGCAGCTCGGCCGGATGCAGGGCGACATCGAGGAGATCCGCCGGCAGCTCACCGACATCCAGAACACCCTGCTGACGCTGGACGCGAAGATGGACGCGGCCGCCAACTCGACCCACCTCGCACTGAGCCAGGTCATCCTGCAGGACTTCGGTGTCACGGGCGTGCAGAACCTGCGCTACGAACAGCGGACCCAGCGGGAGCTGACGTACGAGAAGTACTGGGACGCCCTGACGACGTTCTACTACTACGGCGAGAACAACGCCCGCATGTCCCCGCTCACCCTGACCCAGCTCGAGTCGGGGCCGGCCGCCGCGAACCTGCGCAACACGCTGCTGAACTACTCCACCCACGGATCGCTCTACCTGCTGGCGGATCTGGCCCGCGGCAAGGGATGGGCACCGGGGCTCCCCCTCCCCCGGGTGGACACCGTCCACCAGGGCGTACCGAACGCCGGAATGTGGCTGTCCGCGGCCCGGGCCTTCAACGGCATGGCACACCAGAGCGAGGAGTTCAGCCGGACCACCCCCGACGTCAGGAACCTCCTCGCGGCGCTCAGCGGCCGGGGCACCGAGATCACGGGTGTGGTCCGGTCGTTCAGCAACCCGCAGGACGGCAGGACCAACGAGCTCTACACCAACCTCATCAAGGAGTACCGGACCGCGCTCGACGGGGTCAGCCACGAGCTGGCCGCGCTGCGGGCCACCGCCGGCGACAACAAGGTCGACCCGTTCGGCCCGGGCGACCAGGCGCCGCCGGACCGGATCACCACCGCGGCCGTTCCGAGGGTGCTGCCCTGCTCGGGGACCGGCCCCAGCGTGCCGACCCCGGAGGGCGCCCTGCTCCAGGGGCTGCCGCACGCCTACCACACCGCGTACAGCATGCTGCCGGAGGAGGACCGCCCGATCCTGACTGCCTGCTACGACGCCTCGTACGTCAACCACGAGTGGTACGAGACGCAGATGGAGACGGGTTTCACCGCCGACATCGACCTGACGATCCGGGTACGGACCAAGGAGCGGTGGCCGGGAGCGGCCTGGCAGGACGTCCGGACCGTGCGGTACACCGGCCCCGCCGGCAAGGTCGAGTTCACCAACAACCGGACCGGCCACCACAGCAAGGTCGAACCGAACCAGATGGTCTACAACAAGTGGTCGACCATGAAGCCCCAGGTGGAGCGGAGCACCCGGCTCGCCACCGTGTCCGGCGCCCAGGACGCGACCTGGCTCTCGGTCGTCGGCCTGCTGCACGGCAAGCAGAAGGTCTACTACCAGAACGTGGTGACCGCCCTCGCCGACCCGACCAGCGACCTGGCCAAGGCGGCCGACAAGCTCAACGAGCGGCTGATGCTCCTCCAGGCGTACACCGAGGCCGGGTTCCCGAAGGCGCTGCGCACCAACGACCGGCTCAACGGGCTGCTCTTCGGTGAGGAGCACCTTCCGGGCAAGTTCCTGCTCGGAAGCACCGGGTCGGACCACCTGATGTCGACGTTCCTGGGCGCGCTCAAGAAGTACGACCGGTGCCCCGACGGCGGGGTGCCGTGCACGCCCTGGATCGACCCGCGGCCGGACACCATCCCCCAGTACGGCGCGAACTGCCCCACCGGGCCGCTGCCCGCGACCCTCGCCGGTGACCCGGTCGGCAACTGCATCGCGACGCAGGGCTACCTGCGGACCGACGCGCTCGCCCAGGAATACCAGCGGCAGTCGACGTACCTCGCCACCGGCGTGTACGTCGAGGGCCTTCCGGAGATCGAGGAAGGTCTCGTCCACCTGAACGTGGTCGGACGGCTCACCGGACACGTGACCAGCGACAAGCCCACCCGCCGATAGGCAACCCCACAGGTGCGGCCCCCGCCGGTCCGGGCGGGGGCCGTACGGACCGGCCACCGTGGATCCTCCTCCCGCGGTGGCCGGTCCCTCTTTCCGTGACCGACCCGCCCGACCGGGCGAACCGGTCACACGGACGGGCCGGCGGGCGTGGTCCGCTCGCCGGCCCGGTGGTCGTGGGCGCCGGTGTCAGTCGCCCAGGTCACCGCCGTCACCGAGGCCGCCGTTGGCCGTCCGCCACTCCCGCAGCCAGCGTTCCCGGGGCACGATCGGCTGGTCCAGCCGGTTGTGCCGCTGCATCATCTCCTCGAAGCTCTCCACGTGCTTGAGCATCGCCCGGCCGGCCCGCTGCTGGTCGCCGTCGGCGATGAAGGTCGCGATCGCCTTGTGCGCCGCGTTGGCCTCCCCGACGTCGTCGGCCGTGATGTCCTCGACGTCCAGGTGCAGCCGCAGCAGGTCGTACGGCACCAGCAGCAGCACCCGCATCAGCTCGTTACCGGCCGACTCGGCGACCAGTTCGTGGAACGCGATCTCGTTGGAGTAGCCGGAGTGCGGATCGTGGTCGGCCAGCCGCAGCAACCGGTCCCGCTGCTCGTCGGTGGCGTGGACCGCCGCGAGCGACGCCGCCGTCGGCTCCACCGCCTTGCGGAAGACGAACAGGTCCCGCAGCGGCGCCTCGGAGAGAGTGAGGAACGGTGCCAGCGACCGGCTGAGCCGGGACAGGTCGGGCCGTTGCACCGTCACCCCGCCCTGCGGCCCGCGCTTGATCGCGATCAGGCCCTCGGCCTCCAGCAGCCGCAGCGCCTCGCGCACCGTCGCCCGCCCCAGCCCGCTGTCGCTGACCAGCTGTGCCTCGGACGGCAGGACACTGCCCGCCGGCAGCGCGTGCCCGAGGATGTGCGCCCGGATGTCGGCCGCGAGCATGACCGACGCCTTGGGCGGGCGCCGGTCACGCTTGAGGCGTACGCCGGCGTCCGGCCCGCGGTGCGGGCCGGGCGCCACCGATGCGCGCCGCTCAGGAGGCACTGCGGCGGGTGAAGAAGAGAGCACTTCCGAAGCTCCTGCTCTGGACCGCGTATTTTTCGCCCGCGTACTCGATCGTCCCGCGGGTCTCGCCCGGACCATAGAACCCGGTGAACTTGGCGTCGCGGTCGGGGTCGACGAAATAGTCTCGCATCATAAGCCGGTGCGGCGACCGGATCACCTCCAGCTCGGCCCGGCCGCCGTCGCCCTCGGCCCGCAGCCGGAACCGCATCGGGTGGTCGATGTCCTCGAAGCCGGGCAGCTTCGCGGTCTCCAGGATGTCCACTTCGACGTCTCCAAAATCGACCAGGTCCTTACCGTCCACCGTGAAGGTCAGCGTCTCCAGCTGGACCGTGCCGTCGTCGCGCCACACCTTGTAGAACAGCGGAACGCTGAGACCTCCGGTGGAGGCCGCCGGGATGCTCTCCCAGATGCCCCGGGCCACCCCCGGTGCCCAGAACCGGCCGCGCCGGCGCTCCAGGTAGCCCGAGCCGGTCACCTCGCGGGCCCGGTCGCCCCGGGTCACCGTGCCGGTGGTGCTGAACTGGGGCACATAGTGCCAGGTGATGCCGCGCAGGTTCGGCAGCGCCTCGAACGCCGGCATCCGGGCCGACATCCGCAGGGTCAACGATACCCGCTCACCATTGTGGACGCCTTCGACATGGATTTCGTAGTCCGGATACGTACCCCGGATGTACTGGTCGCCGAAGGCGACGTCGACGCCGTCGCGGGACGCCTTCAGGGTGCCGACCGGCAGGTGCAGCGACGTGAGGTCGACCACCTCGTCGCCGACGTACAGGGTGGCGATCCACGCCTCGTCGAGGGAACCCAGCGCCGGCCAGAAGTAGAACGACCAGGACACGCCGTCGGAGTCGACGAGGTCGGCGTGGGCGCACCACCACTGCATCTTCGGGCTGTAGTACTGGCCCTCGAGTTCGGCGGTGAGCTGGGTCGGGGTGAGGATGCTCATGGCGTTCCTTTCGTCACGGAAGCGGGGACAGGGTCGGGACCGAAGCCGGCGTGCCGGAGGAACCGCTCGCGGTGGTGGCCGGCGTCGCCGAACAGCAGGCTGGCCGCCCGCGCCCGGCGCAGGTAGAGGTGCGAGTCGTGTTCCCAGGTGAAGCCCATGCCGCCATGGATGTGCAGGGCGGCATCGGCGATGAACAGGTAGGCGTCGCCGGCCAGGGCCTTGGCCGTGCTGGCGGCCGACGCCGCCCGGGGATCGCCGGTCCGGACGGCCCAGACGGCGAACAGCACCGCCGAACGGGCCAGTTCGAGTTCGGCGAGCATGTCGGCGCAGAGGTGCTTGACCGCCTGGAACGAGCCGATCGGCCGGCCGAACTGGTGCCGCTGCCCGGCGTACTCCACCGCGTTCTCCAGGCAGGCCCGGGCACCGCCGACCATCTCGGCGGCGAGCAGCGCGTACGCGTGGTCGGCCAGGCGGTCCAGTGCGGCCCGGGCCGCCTCGCCCTCGGCGAGCAGGACGCCGTGGGTGCCGGTGAAGGTCACCGTGGCGTACCGGGTGGTCAGGTCCAGCCCCTTGACGGTCCGCCGGTCCAGCCCGGCGGCGGCACCGGTCACGGCGACCAGCGCCGGGCGGTCGTCGTGCCGGGCCGTGACCAGGAGCAGGTCCGCGTCCGCGCCGTACGGCACGAGCGTCCTGGTTCCGGTCAGGGTGACCGTTCCGGCGCCGGCCGGGGCGGCGCGGACGCCGGGGCCGTCGTCGACCCATCCGGTGCCCGGCCCCCACAGCGCGACGGTGCCGGTCAGGTCCCCGGTGGCGACCCGGGCGAGCAGGTCGGCCGCCGCCGGCTCGGCGTCGGCGAGCGCGGCGAGCAGGGTGGCGGCCAGCACGGTGGAGGCGACGTAGGGGGTGCCGACCAGCCGGGCGCCCATCTCCTCCTGCACGATCGCCAGTTCCTCCACGCCGAAGCCCTGGCCGCCGTGGTGTTCCGGTACGTGGAGGCCGTGCAGCCCGAGGTCGGCCATCCGGCGCCACAGGTCGGTGTCGGGGCCGTCGCCCCGCTCGGCGCGTACCCGGGTCTTCGCCAGCGGGGCGCGGTCGTCGAGGAAGGCGGCGACCACGTCCCGCCACGCCTCCTGGTCGGTCGAGTAGGCGAAGTCCATCACGCACCGCCCTGTGGTCCGGGGTACGCGCGTACCCGTACGGTCTGTTCGCCGGCCGGTCCGGTCAGGCCCAGCTCGATTCCCCCGCCCCGGTCGTCGGTCGCCGGCAGCGGGTCACGGTGCCGCCGGTACGTCACGTCGGGCCAGGTCTGCCCGGTGAACCGGATCGCCACGGCGGAAAGCGGCCGGGGACGCAGGACCCGGGCCGCCTCGGCGGCGAGGATCCCGCCGGGCAGCAGGCCCATCGCGAAGACCCCCGGAAACCCGAGCCGGACGGCGTGGCCCTCGTCGTGGTGTACGGGGTTGAAGTCGCCGGCGGCACCGGCGTAGCGCACGATGTCGGTCCGGGACAGCCGGAGCGTGTCCGGGTCGGCGGCGGCCGGGTCGGCGGGCGCCGGCGGCCCGTCGGCGGCCGCCCGGGTGACGGTGCTGCTGCCACCGGTCGCCGGCGCCTCCGGCTGGATCAGGACCACCCGGCCGCGCTGCACCTCGGCCCCGGCCTCGTCGCACCAGATCGTGGTGCCGGTGGCCAGCACCATCTCCCCGCCCCGCCGGCCCCGTCGGACGGTGCGGTCGTCCAGCCGTACCGTCCCGGTCAGGGTCTCCCCGGTCCGGAGCGGGCGCCGGTAGGTCCAGGACAGCTCGCCGAGCAGCACCCGCGGCTGGTCCAGGCCCGCCGCCGCGATGATCAGCTCGTTCGGCGAGCCGCCGGCCGGCGTGTGGTGCGCGGCGACGACGGTGAACGTCGGCGGGACGGTCCCGGGGTCGGCGCGCAGTGCCCGGGCCAGCTCGCGGACCTTGATCCGGTCGACCGGCAGGGTGAGGGTGCCCAGGGGCCGGGTCGTGGGGTCAGTCATCGCCGGACCCAACCGCCGGTGCACCGTCCGCCGGCTCCGCGGGGACGGCCGGGTCCGCCGGGAGAGCGGGGTCCGCCGGGACGAAGACCGGGAGCAGTTGGTCGCCGGAGGCCCGCCAGTCGACCCTGACCCGCAGCCCGACGGTGATCGCGTCCGGGTCGACCTCGACCACATTGGACATCATCCGGAAGCCCTCGTCGAGGTCGATCCAGGCGACGCAGTACGGCACCCGGTCGGCGAAGCGCGGATCGCGGCTGTTGCGGACCACCGAGTAGGTGTAGACCTCGCCCAGCCCGGCGGAGTCGTGCCAGGTCAGCGCCGCCGACAGGCAGCCGGGGCAGTGCCGGCGCGGGAAGAAGACCACGGCGGCGCACGCGTCGCAGGTCTGGTACGTCAGCCGCCGCTGCCGGGCGGCCGCCCAGAACGGCGCGGTGTCCCGGTCGAGGACCGCCGGCAGCAGCCCGGCGGCGAAGGACGGTGGATCGGTGGGGGTCGTCCGGTCACTCATGGCCGCTCACTTCCGAGGATCACGGTGCCGCCGGCGTGCCGGCTGCCGAGCATGCCGCCGTTGCCGTGGGCGACGGCGAGCCGGGCGCCGGGAACCTGGGCGGTGGATTCGCCGCGCAGTTGCCGGGTCGCCTCGATCAGCAGGAACAGCCCGCGCATGCCGGGGTGGTTGGAGTAGAGGCCGCCCCCGTCGGTGTTCAGTGCCGGGCCGCCGGGCCGGTCGAACCGCAGCCGGCCGCCCTCGACGTAGGCACCGCCCTCGCCCTTGGCGCAGAAGCCGAGGTCCTCGAGGACCGTCAGCACGGTGACGGTGAACGAGTCGTAGATCATCGCCACGTCGATGTCGGCGGGGGTCACCCCCGCCTCGGCGAACGCGATCGGCCCGGACCGGGCGGCGGCGGTTCGGCAGATGTCGCCGCCGTTGGTGGTGTACTTGACCGCCTCGCCGCTGCCGAGCACCCAGACCGGCGGTTTGCGGGTCGCCGCCGCCACCCGGTCGGAGGCGAGCACGACCGCTCCCGCGCCGTCGGAGACCATGCAGCACTCCAGCTTGCGCAGCGGGTCGGCGACCACCGGGGAGGCGAGCACGTCGTCGACGGTCAGCGGGCCGGTGTGCCGGAAGCCGAGCGCCTTCATCGCGGCGACCGCGTCGGGGTTGCGTACGGCGTGGTGCCGGGTGGCGACGGCGATCTCGGCGAGCTGGGCCGGCGTGGTGCCGTACTCGTGCATGTGCCGGGTGGCGACCATGGCGTAGTTGGCGATGAGGGTGGCCCCCCACGGCGCCTCCATGTTCTCGCCGGGGTTGTCGTCGCCGTAGCTCGGCGGGGCGCCGGTGCCGATCCGTACGGCCGCGCTGCGGTTGGTCGCACCGTACGTGATCAGCGCGACCTCGCACTTGCCGGCCAGGATGGCGCTGCGGGCGTGTGCGACGTGGAACTCGAACGAGGCGCCGCCGACCATGGTGGTGTCGACGACCGTCGGTGCCAGCCCGAGGTATTCGGCCATGGCCAGCCGGCTGGTCAGGCCGCCGTCCAGGGCGCTGAACAGCCCGTCCACATCGGATGGTTTCAGGCCGGCGTCGCGCAGCGCCGCGGCCGCCGCGATCGCCTGCAACTGCATGGCGCTGGTCGACGGGCTGAGCCGGTCGGGGTGCTCGTGGATCCCGACGACGGCGGCTCCGCGGGCCATCAGGCGACCTGCGTGTCGAAGATGCCCCGGCGTTCCAGGGCGGGCCGGAAGACGCGTTCCATCGCCTCGCCGGCCTCGGCGACGCTCCACGGGCGGGTGCCGACGATCTCGCGGCTCACCTCGTGGCCGGTGTAGAGGATCAGCCGGTAGCCGCGGATGCCGACGGTCTGCCCGTTGAGCCAGGCCCGGTCCGGCTGCGCCAGGTAGACCACGCCGGGCGCCACGTTGGCCGGTGCCATCTCGTCGTCGTGCCGGATGCCGACCTGCGCGGCCCGGTCGCCGGGCACCGCCTCGGTCATCCGGGTCGCCGCGCCCGGCGACACCGCGATCGAGGTGACGCCGTAGCGCTTGAGCGCGTTGCCGCACGACAGGGTGAGGCCGAGGATGCCCATCTTGGCCGCCGCGTAGTTGGGCTGGCCGGGGGCGCCGAAGAGGCCGGCCCCGGAGATGAGGTTGAGCAGCCGGTAGTCCCCGCCGCGGTGCTGCCGCCACCAGCGGGAGGCGTGGTGGGTGGTGTTGAAGGTGCCCTTCAGGTGGACCCGGATCACCGCGTCCCACTCGTCCTCGGCCAGGTTGAAGATCATCCGGTCCCGGACGATGCCGGCCGCGTTGATCAGGACGTCGATCCGGCCGAACTCGTCGACGGCGGTGTCGATGATGCCCGCCGCCTGGTCGAAGTCACCGACGTCGGCGAAGCTCGCCACCGCCGTGCCGCCGGCCGCGGTGATCTCGTCGATCACCGTGTTCGCCGGGGCCGCGTCCGAGGTGGTGCCGGCCAGGTCGGCACCGATGTCGTTGACCACGACCGCGAAGCCGGCCGCCGCCAGTGCCTTGGCGATCTCGGCGCCGATGCCACCGCCGGCCCCGGTCACCACCGCAACCCGTCGGGTCTCGCTCACGACAGTTCACTCCCTACGATGCCGATGAAGGACACACACTTTCCGGGCCGCCCGCCGAGGTTGTGGGTCAGACCGAGGGTCGGGTTGTCGAGTTGCCGCCGGCCCGCCTCGCCGCGCATCTGCAGCCAGCACTCCAGCAGCATCCGCAGCCCGCTGGCCCCGACCGGGTGCCCGAACGCCTTGAGCCCGCCGTCGACGTTGACCGGCAGCCGGCCGGTGCGGTCGAACGCGCCGTCCAGCACGTCCCGCCACGCCTGCCCGCGTTCGGAGAAGCCCAGGTCCTCCATCAGGACCAGTTCGGTCGGGGTGAAGCAGTCGTGCACCTCGGCCAGCGAGATCTGGTTACGCGGGTCGGTGACACCGGCCTGCCGGTACGCGTCCTGCGCGCAGCGCACCACCTCGGGAAAGCTGGTGAAGGAGACCCGGTCGTCGAGCGCCCCGTCGCCCCGGCCGCTGGCCACGGCGAGCGCTTTGACGTACAGCGGCCGGTCGGTGTAGCGGTGGGCGTCCTCGGCGCGGACGATCAGCGCGGCGGCGGCGCCGTCGGCGACCCCGGAGCAGTCGTAGACGCCGAGGGCTCCGGCGACCAGCGGGGCCCGGTTCACCGTCTCGGCCGACACCGGCGTCCGGAACTGGGCCCTGGGGTTCAGCGCCCCGTTGGCGTGGTTCTTCACCGCGATGTGGGTGAGCACCTCGCGCATGGTGGCGTCGTCGACGCCGTACGCGGCGGCGTAGGCCGGAACCAGGTAGGAGAAGGCGGCCGGCGCCGAACTCTCCACCGCCGAACCGTCGTCGGGCGGATCCCGGCGGACCAGGCCGGAGAAGCCGGAGTCCTTCAGCTTCTCCACGCCGACGGCCATCACCACGTCGTACGCCCCGGACGCGACGGCGTAGCAGGCGTTGCGGAACGCCTCCGAGCCGGTGGCGCACAGGTTCTCCACCCGGGTCACCGGCCGGTAGTCGGTCTTGAGCGCGGTCGACAGGGTGAGCCCGGCGTAGCCGGAGTCCATCGTGCCGAGCCAGTACGCGTCGACGTCGGGGCCGGTGACCCCGGCCGAGGCCAGGCACTCGGTTGCCGCGTCGACCAGCAGGTCACCGGCGGACGACTCCCACCGCTCGCCGAAGCGGGTGCAGCCCATGCCGACGATCGCGACCCGGTCCCGCAAACCTCTGCTAGTCACCGGTCTCCTCCTCCAGGCTCGCCTTCCACGCGTAGTTGTGCACCCCGCCGCTCGCGTGCCGGCGCCGGAACACCATCCGCACCCGGCCCCCCACCCGCAGCCGGTCGGGGTCCGGGTCGGCCAGTTCCATCTCCAGCCGGCCGCCGCCGTCGAAGTCGACGACCGTGGCGACCACCGGCGGGTTCAGGCTGAACGCGAGCCGGTCGACGCTGAAGGTGCGGATCGACGCGCCGGCCTCGCTGAGCGGCACCGGGGTGGCGCCGTCCACCGCGCCGCAGCGCACGCAGACCCGCTGCGGCGGGGCCTGGACCGCGTCGCAGGAGCCGCACCGCGACGCGGCCAGGCCGAACTTCCAGCGGCTGTTGCGGGCGCTCGCCGGGCCGCTGGCGACGGCCGGGTCGGGCCGGCGCGGACCGGCCCGGTCAAGCAGCCCTCGCCAGGCCAGGTAGTCGAGGTAGCGGACGGGGCGGGCCGCCGCGAGCTGCCGGTCGACCGTCGGGGTGGCCCGGGCGGCGGGAAGCCGGTCGGTGCAGCGCAGCACGAGGGCGTCGCAGCCGTCGGCCAGGACGAGCAGCAGGATCGTCTGCCCCGGTTCGGCCCGGTCGAGGGTGGCGGCCAGGCGGACCAGCGGGTCGGCGGCGCCGGCGTGCCCGACCCCGGCCAGGTCGCGGACCGGGCCGTACGGGGCGAGCCGCTTCGCCGCCGTACGGGCCGTCCGGGGCCCGGGCGAGGAGATCACCACGTGGTCGACCGAGGCGGTGGTGAGCCGGGCCAGGACCCGGTCCAGCAGCGGCAGGTAGCGCTCGACGGCGAACCGCTCCTCCCACTGGTTGGCGAACGGCGTGCCCGGTGCCCGCCAGTGGTCCAGGAACTCCTCGGTGACCGTGGCCCGCTCGACCACCCGTACCGCGGCCTGTTCGGCCGGGCCGAGAAGCACCGCCGCGGCGGCGTCGCCACGGTCCAGTTCGTCGGTGCCGCCGGGGCGGCCGACGGTGACGTCGGCGGCCAGCAGCAGGGTGCCGGGCGCGGCCGTGCCGAGCAGCCCGGGGACCGACCGGTAGGAGCCGCCGAGGTCGTACGCGGGTACGTCGTCGGGCAGGGCGAGCGCGGCGTGCGCGGCGCTGGCGTTGTTCTTGCCCGCGTACGGCGGGTTGGTGGTGCTGACGACGACCGAGGCGGGTGTGCCGCCGAGCCGGCGCACCAGGCGGCCCGCCTCGACGGCCATGGTCAGCGCGTCCTCGTCGAAGGCCGCCACCCGCCGCTCGCCCCGGCCGCCGGGGGTGCCGGTGCGGGCCGCCGCGACGTCGGACGCGGTCAGCCGGTGCCGGGGCAGGTAGGCCGCGTAGGCCACGATCCCGGCGTTCACGCCGTCGCCTCCGCCGCCGGGGCCAGCCAGTCCCGCAGCACCGCGTCGGTGTCCTGGCCGGGGCGTTCGGCCGGCAACCGGTCGGCGACCGGCGCCACCGGCGGGCCGCCCCCGGCTTCGGCGACGGCCCGCCACGGGGCACCGGGCGCCACCATCTGCCGGCCGGCCATCTCCCACTGGGAGAAGAAGTTCCGGTGCGCGAGTTGCGGATGTTCCACCAGCGCCGGTACGTCGTTGACCCGCGCGCAGGCCAGCCCGTGCCGGGCCAGGGTGTCGACCAGTTCGCCCTGGTCCCGGTCGGCGAGGAGCGGCCGGAGCTGTTCGTTGAGCCGGTCGCGGTTCTCCACCCGCATCGGCGCGGTGGCGAACTCGGGCTGATCGCGCAGGTCCGGCCGGCCGAGCAGGGTGCAGAACACGGCCCAGTGCGCCTCGGTGAGGATCGCGATCGCGACCGGCCCGGTCCGGGTCGGGTAGATCTCGTACGGGGCGAGCAGCGGGTGCGCGGTGCCCAGCGGCTGCGGCACCACACCGGATATGCCGTGGCTGAACACGTTGAACGCCATCACCGAGGCGGCGACGTCGAGCATGGCGACGTCGATGTGCCGGCCCCGGCCGTGCCGTTCGCGGTCGCGGACGGCGCAGACCACGGAGAACGCGGCCACCATCGCGGCCATGATGTCGACCACCGGTACGCCGACCTTGGCGAGCTGGTCGGGCCCCTCCCCGGTGACCGACATCAGCCCGCCCTCGGCCTGGATCAGCAGGTCGTACGCCCGCCGGTCGCGGTACGGCCCCGACGTGCCGAAGCCGCTGACCGAGCAGTAGACCAGGGCCGGGTCGGCCTCGCTCAGCGTCGCGTAGTCCAGCCCGAGCCGGTCCAGGCTGCCCGGGGAGAAGTTCTCCACGACCACGTCGGCCCGGGCGGCCAGGCCGCGGGCGGTGGCCAGCCCGTCGGGGGTCTTCAGGTCCAGCACGACCGACCGCTTGTTGCGGTTGACGGCGAGAAAGTGCGGGCTCAGCCCCTGCAGGTCGTTGCGGGTCCAGGCGCGGACGTGGTCGCCGACGCCGGGCGGTTCGACCTTGACCACGTCGGCGCCCATGTCGGCGAGCATCATGGTGCCGTAGGGCGCGGCCCAGGCGTGCTCGAAGGAAAGTACCCGGACCCCGTCGAGCGGGCGATCTGTCGTCGTCACGGTGCACTCCGGTAGGGCGAGAAGTCGGGTTGCCGTTTCTGGGCGTACGCGGTGGTCGCCTCGCGCTGCTCCGGCGAGCCGAAGAACCCGGCGAGGGAGTCGACCATCAGCGGCAGGTACGCGTCGGAGAGGACGTCGTCGACGTTGACGCCGAGTTTCAGCGCCCGCAGCACGGTCGGGCTCTTGGCGAGCAGGTCCCGGCACATCGCGTCGACGGCGGCGTCCAACTGGTCGTCCGGCACCACCTTGTTGACCAGGCCGATCTCCCGGGCCTGGTCGGCGGTGTAGGTGTCGCAGAGGAACAGGATCTCCCGGGCCCGCTTCTCCCCCACCAGCCGTGGCAGCAGCCTCGTGTTGAAGATCGGTGCGCCGCCGACCCGGGCCCCGACCTGCCCGAACCGGGCCGACGCGGAGGCGATCGTCAGGTCGCAGAAGCAGTGCAGTTCGTGGCCGCCGCCGATGCACCAGCCCTGCACGGCGGCGATGACCGGCTTGCCGCAGCGGCGGACCGCGGCGAACAGGTCCCGCAGGCTGCCGGCCAGCCGCAGCCAGCCGGCCCGGTCCAGGGCGGACACCATCACCTTCTGGTCGCCGCCGACGCAGAAGGCCCGCTCGCCGGCGCCGCGCAGCACCACCACGCCCACGGTCGGGTCGGCGTCGGCGCGGGTGAACGCGTCGGTCAGTTCCCCGATGGTCTCCGTCCGCAGGGCGTTGAGCACCTCGGGACGGTTGATCGTGATCGTGGTCGTACCGCCGTCGTGGCCGACCAGGATGTCGGTGTACGTCATTCAGTGCCCCTCGAAGACGGGTGTGCGGTGTTCGGCGAACGCGGCCCGGCCCTCGGCGAAGTCCCGCGAGCCGAGGCAGACCCGCTGCCCCCAGCTCTCGAACTCCAGCGCCCCGGCCAGGTCGCCGCCGTCGGCCCGTTGCACGGCGCGTTTGGTGAACGACAGCGCCAGCGCGGGGCCGGTGGCGAGCCGGCCGGCGAACTCCGTCACCGCCTCGTCGAGCCGGTCGTCGGGGACCACCCGGTCGGCCAGCCCGATCTCCGCCGCCCGCGCCGCGTCGACCCGGGTGCCGAACATCAGGATCTCCAGCGCCCGGGACCGGCCGACGAGCGCCGGCAGCGTGTACGTCAAACCGCCGTCGGGCATCAGTCCCCGCCGTACGAACGCGGGCTCGAACCGGGCCGACTCGGCGACGACGCGGAAGTCGGCGGCGGTCGCCAGGGACATGCCGCCGCCGGCGGCGACCCCGTTCACCGCGGCGACGACCGGCTTGGGGATGTCCCACACCGCCCGGACGAAGCTGCCCAGCGGCTGCTGGAGCCGGGTCGGGTCGGCGCCGGTGGTGACCGCGTCGATGCGTTCGCCGAGGTCGGCGCCGGAGCAGAAGCCGCGGCCCGTACCGGTGAGCACCACCACCCGCACCGCCGGGTCGGCGCTGGCCCGCCGGCACAGCTCGGGCAGTTCGACGTCGGCCATCACCGAGGTGAGCGCGTTGAGCCGGCCCGGCCGGTCGAGGCGGATCCGGGCGATCCCGTCGGCGACGGTGTAGTGCATATGCCGGTAGCCGGTCATGCCGTCGCCCCGACGGTCTCGGCGGCGCCGGCCAGGACGGCCAGGCCGCCGTCGATGACGGTCAGGTCCCGGTCCAGGCTGACGCACCGGAAAGCGACGTTCCCGTCCTCCAGCCACAGGTGGGTGCGGACCGTCTCACCGGGCAGCATCGGCGCGGAGAACCGCCCGGAGAGCCCGACCAGCCGCCCGGCCTCGTAGTCGAGGACGCTGCGCAGGATCGCGTGGGCGGCCACGCCGAGCGTGCACAGCCCGTGCAGGATCGGCCGTTCGAAGCCGGCCTCCCGGGCCACCCTGGGGTCGACGTGCAGCGGGTTGCGGTCGCCGCTGAGCCGGTAGATCAACCCGGCGCGCGGCGAGGTCGGCAGGTCGCACCAGGTGGTGGCCGGCCGGTCGGGTACGGCGGCACGGGGCCGGGCCGGTCCGGGCGGGCCACCGAACCCGCCGTCGTTGCGGCAGACCAGGGTGGAGGAGAGCGTGCACAGCGGCTCGCCGGTGTCCCGCCGGCTCACCCGGCGTTCCCAGTAGACCAGGGCGGGCCGCCCGGGGCCCTTGTCGATCACGTCGGTGACCCGGGTGTGGCAGACGATGTCGTCACGGGGCCGCAGCGGCTGGTGGATGCGCAGGTCCTGTTCGCCGTGCACCACCCGGATCCAGTCGATGCCGGTGGCCGGGTCGCTGTACCAGGGACCGGGGTGGCCGAGCACCAGGGCCAGGGTCGGGAAGGCGACCATGCCCTCCTCGTAGAGGAAGCGGAGTTGCCGTTCGTCGGTCGGGTCCGTGCCGAGCCCGACGCCGAGCGCGTAGAGGATCGCGTCACGTTCGTCGTACGACTGCTCGATGACCGGGAACTGCCAGCCCAGGAGCGTGTCGAGGTCGATGGTCATGGTCATCCCGTCCTAGATCGGATCCCAGGAGAAGACGTCGCCCGAGCGCTCCAGTGGGGTGAAGCCGGTGCGGAACGACGGCACCAGGCGCTCGCGGAGCGATTCGACGTCCCACCCGTCGCCGTGGTGGATGGACCGGATCGGGCGGGGCTGGCTCATCAGGAAGATCTCGTTGCGCCGTACCACGAAGACCTGGCCGGTCACGTCGGCGGCGTCGGCGCTGAGCAGGAAGTGCACCAGCGGGGCGACCATCTCGGCGCGCATCTCGCGGAACTTCGCCACCCGGACCCGCTGCTCCGGCGTCTCCTCGGGCAGGGTGCCGATGAGCCGGCTCCAGGCGAACGGCGCGATGGCGTTGGAGCGTACGCCGAAGCGGGCCATGTCCAGCGCGATCGACCGGGACAGCCCGACGATGCCCATCTTCGCCGCCGAGTAGTTGGCCTGGCCGAAGTTGCCGATCAGCCCGGCGGTGGACGTCATGTGCACGAACGCGCCCGAGCCCTGTTCGCGGAACCGTTCGGCGGCGGCCCGGCTGATGTTGAACGAGCCCTTGAGGTGGACCCGGATGACGTCGTCCCACTCCTGTTCGCTCATCCGGTGGAAGATCCGGTCGCGCAGGAAGCCGGCGCAGTTGACCACCGCGTCCAGCCGCCCGTACGTGCTGATCGCCTGGTCGACGGCGGCCCGGGCGGCCGCCCAGTCGCCCACGTCGGCACCGTTGAGGACCGCCTCGCCGCCGGCGGCGACTATCTCGTCCACTGTGGAGGACGCTGGTGTGTCGTCGTTGCCGCCGCCGGCCGCGTCGGTGCCGAGGTCGTTGACCACGACCCGGGCCCCGGCGGCGGCCAGTTCGACCGCGACGCCCCGGCCGATGCCCCGGCCGGCTCCGGTCACGAGTACCACGGAGTCCTTCATGACGTCCTCGCATCCTTGGTCACACGCGGCTCCCGGGGCAGGCCGAGCACACGTTCGCTGATGATGTCCCGCTGGATCTCGTCGCTCCCGCCGGCGATCCGGCGGGCGGCGGCGTCCAGGAAGGCGTGCTGCCACCTGCCGCCGTCGAGGGCCTCCGGGCCGTCGAGCAGACCGTCGGCGCCCTGCAACGACAGGGAGAGGCGGCCGACCCGGTTGACGAGCGCGGCGCCGAGCAGCTTGCCCACCGAGCCCTCGGCCCCCGGTGCACGACCCCGGGCAATGGAGGTCGTGACCCGGTTGCTGAGCAGTTCCAAGGCCTGGGCCCGCATCCAGATCTCGGCGACCTGCTGTCGGACGTCGGCGCGGCCGGCGGCCGGCTCGCCGTCGATCCGGGCCGAGCGGACGAGTTCCAGGAAGGCGTCGACGTCGACCCGGCGCCGCACGACCAGCCCCTCGCGTTCGTGGGCGAGGGTCAGCCGGGCGATCCGCCAGCCGTCCCCGGGCGCGCCGAGCAGTTCCGAGTCCGGCACGTACACCTCGTCGAGGAACACCTCGTTGAAGTGCTCGGCGCCGGTGATCTGCCGGATCGGCCGGACGGTGATGCCAGGGCTGCGCATGTCCAGCAGCAGGTAGCTCATGCCGGCGTGCTTGGGGGCGGCCGGATCGGTGCGGACCAGCAGCAGTCCCCAGTCGGCGTAGTGCGCGCCGGAGTTCCACACCTTCTGCCCGGTGACCACCCAGCCGTCGCCGGCGCGGACCGCCCGGGTGGTCACCCCGGCCAGGTCGGAGCCGGCCGCCGGCTCGCTGAACAGCTGGCACCACACGGCGCGGCCGTCGAGCATCGGCGGGAGGTGCCGGGCCCGCTGTTCGTCGGTGCCGGCGTCGATGATGGTGGGGCCGGCCAGCATGGTGGAGACGATGAACGTCTCCTCGGGCACGTCGAACCGGGCCGCCTCCTGGTCCCAGACGATCTGGTCGATCAGCGGCCGACCCGCCCCGCCGAAGGGCCGGGGCCAGGTCAGGCCGGCCCAGCCGGCCTCGAACTTGGTCCGTTGCCAGGCCCGGCCGCGGGCCACCGCCGCGTCGTCGTCGGCCCGGTCGACGCTGGCCGGGGTACGGGGTGCCGCGTGCGCGGCGAGCCAGGCGCGGGCCCGGGCCCGCAGCTCGGCCTGGGCGGGCGCGTCATCGAGATTCATGGTTCCCCTGTGGTGTCGGGCGGGTCGGTGGTCGTCGGGGCGTCCGGCCGCAGCGGTGGCGCGGGTCCGCTCCGGCCGGACGACGACCTAGAAGCCGACCTCGCTGACCAGCGCCTTGGCGTCGGTAAGCAGGTCCGCCGGCACGATCTGCGCCGCCGGGTCGAGACTCTGTGCCTCCGGTACGCCCGCGGCGTCGTGCTCGATCATGAAAGTGATGTCCTCGGCCGAGATCGGGTGCTCCAGCGGGCCGATGATCACCTTGTACGCGTCCGGCCACATGACGTCGAAGATCGACGCGTCGATGGTGTTGAGCCGTTCCTTGGCCAGTTGCTTGGCCCTGTCCGGGTCGGCCTTCATCGCCTCCGCGGTGGCCTGCAACGCCGCCATGACCCGCACGACGCTCTCCCGGTCGGAGTCGAGGAAGCTCTTGCTGACCACGGTGGCGCCCTGCACGATCGTCTCGCCACCGGAGGCCGGCAGGTCGGTGCCCTTGATGAACATGACACCCTCACCCCGCTGCACCGAGGTCTCCTGGAACGGCGACGGGGCCATGTAGGCGTCGACCGAGCCGCGGGTCAGCGCGGTCGGCATGGTGTTGACGGCGATGTAGGTGTTGGTGACCTTGCCGCCGACGGACGACATGGCGTCGTCGAAGACCCGGGTCAGTACGCCGTTCGCCGAGGCCTGTGCCATCGTCGCGCCGTTGAGCAGGCGCAGCCGGTCCTCGACCGACTTCGACTCCCAGCCCGGGTTACGGTCGGCGAACGCCTTGGCGACGGTGACGTTGGTGAGGAAGCCGGTGGACTGCTTGTACGCGTACACCATCTGCTTGCCCTGAGCGGTGGTGAGCAGGGCGTCGGTACGCCCGACGAACGCGACCTGCGCGGAGTTCGAGGCCAGCGCGGCGATCGCCACCGACGACGACTCGGCGGTCACGAACCGGGCGTCGATCCCGTACTTCTCCAGGTAACCGCCGTCGCGCGCGGCGAAGACGAGCTGGTGGGCGAGACTGGTCGACGAGATCGTGAAGGTCATGTCGAGCTTCTTGAGGCTGCCGTCCGGGCCGGCCGCCTCGTCGGAGCCGCAGGCGGCGAGGCCGCCGGCGCCGAGCAGTACGGCCGCGGCCAGGGCGACGGCCCGGAGTCGACGGGATCTGGCGGGAACGGTGGTTGTCGTGTGTGTCATGGAGCGGCCTCCCGGGCGACGCTGCGGTCGCCTGAGTGATGGTGAGACAGATCGGTGCCCCCGTGCGCCGCCCGCGGATCGCGGGTGGCGCTCAGCTCCCCTCGTTCCAGTGCAGGAGCTTGTGTTCGGTGAGACGGAGCGCCTGGGTCAGCGCCGTCGCGACGACCATGAGGATCACCAGTCCGGCGAAGACGCCGGCGGTGTTGAACTCGTTCGTCGCGTTTTTGATCATGAACCCGATGCCCTCGGTGGCCGCGATGAACTCACCCACCACGGCCCCGATGAGCGCGTACGGCAGGGAGATCTTGAAGCCGGAGAAGACCCAGACCGCGGAGGTCGGGATGACGATCTTGCGAAAGACGGCGAGCTTGCCGCCGCCCATCAGGTAGCCCATCTCCAGCAGCGACCGGTCGACGCTCTTGGCGCCCTGGAAGGTGGTGAAGAAGACCAGGAAGAACACCAGCACCGCGGCCAGGACGACCTTCGGCAGCAGGTCGATGCCGAACCACAGGACGAACAGCGGCGCCAGCGCGATCTTCGGCAGCGTGTACAGCGCCAGCACGAACGGCTCGCAGATCCGGCCGAGCGTCCGGAACCAACCGAACAGGAAGCCGGTCAGCGCCCCGATCAACGCCCCCGGAACGAAGCCGAGCACCGTGACCAGCAGTGTGGCCCGCAGGCCGCTCCACAGTTCGTCGGTGCGCGCCCAGGTGGTCAGCTGCTCCCAGACCGCCGACGGGCTGGAGACCCAGAACTCCCACCCGAAGGCACGGGACAGCACCTCCCACAGGGTCAGACCGGTCGCCACGATCACGACCTGGATCAGCAGGATCAGCCGGGAGCGCCGCCGGGCGTTGCGCTTGACCCGGGTCTCCACCGCCGCGATCTCGGCCTCCAGGCCGCCGGTACGCCGGGCCTCGGTGACGGTCGTCATGAACGGGCCTCCTCGCTCGGCTGGTCGAGCGCCTTCCACAGCCGCGACAGCAGGCCGGCGAACTCGGGAGACTCGTGCGCGGTGATCGCGCTGCGCGGCCGGCCGAGGTGGACCTCCGCCGTCATCTTGACCACGCCGGGCCGGGCACTGATCACCACGACCCGGTCCGCCAGGCTGATCGCCTCGGCCAGGTCGTGGGTGACGAAGACGAAGGTGCTCTTCGTCTCCCGCCAGATCCGCAACAGCTCGTCCTGCATCACCATGCGCAGCTGGGCGTCCAGGCTCGCGAACGGCTCGTCCATCAGGTAGGTGTCCGGCGCGTAGACCATGGTGCGGGCCAGCGACGCCCGCTTGAGCATTCCGCCGGAGAGCTGGCCGGGATAGCTGTTCTCGAACCCGCGCAGGCCCACCTGCTCGATGACCGCACCGGCCCGACGCTTCGCCTCGGCCGCCGTCACACCCCGGAACTCCAGCGGCAGCATCACGTTCTTCTCGACGGTCCGCCAGGGCAGCAACTGGTCCTTCTGGGTGACGTAGCCGACCTGCCGGTTCGGGCCGCGGACCTGCCGGCCCCGGTACTCGACCCGGCCCACCGTCGGCGTCATCAGGCCGGCGGCCATGTTGAGCAGGGTGGACTTGCCGCAGCCGCTGGGCCCGACGATGGCCAGGAACTCGCCCTCGTACACGTCGAGGGTGACGCCGGCCAGCGCCCGGGTCCCGGTCGGGAAGACGATGCCGATGTCCTGGAACGAGATGTGCGCGTCATCGCCGCTCCGCGCGGAGCCGCGCGCAGCCGCGTCGGACGCGGTCGTTGTATGCATGGGAATGTCGTCACCTCCGGTCGTCACTGCTGGTTTCTCGGAACTCCGGCTGCCCGCAGCAGGCCGGGGATGTCGTCGACGGACGTGGCCACGTACGCCCCGGCGGCGCGCAGCACGTCGCGTTTCGCGGCGGCGCGGGTGTCCGGTCCCTCCAGGAAGGCGCCGGCGTGGCCGAAGACGCTGCCCCGCTCGTGGTCGTCGAGGAAGTCGCCGGCGATCAGCGCGACGACGGGTTTGCCGAACCGGCCGGCGGCGATCGCGTCGGCCACCTGGTGCTCCAGTGCGGGGCCGGCCTCGCCGTACATCACCACGGCGTCGGTGCCGGGATCGGCCTCGCACAGCTCGATCAGGTCGGCGAAGGACTGTCCGACGACCGCGTCACCGCCGATCGCGACCGCGGTCGACACCCCGTAGCCCGCCTGGCTGACCAGGTAGGCCAGGTCGTGGGTGAAGCCGCCGGAGCGGGACAGCACGGCGACCCGACCGGGGCTCATCAGCCAGGTGGCGTGGCCGAGGAAGCCGACCTTGGCCTGGCCCGGGGTGATGATGCCGCTGGTGTTGGGCCCGATCAGCCGGACCCCGGCCGCGCGGGCCGCGGCCAGCCCGGCCACGTTGTCGTGCAGCGGGATGCCCTCGGTGACCACGTGCACCCACGCCGGACCGACGGCCAGGATGTCGTCGAGCGCAGACCGGTAGACCCGGGGCGGCAGGTAGGCGATCACCGCGTCGATCCGGTGGTCGGCGGCGGCCTCGGCGCAACTGTCGTAGACCGGCACCCCGGCGACCCGCTGGCCGCGCCGGCCCGGCGCGACCCCGCACACGATCCGGGTGCCGTACGCGAGGTTCCGCTCGGTGTCCGCGCGGGCCCGTCCCCCGGTGATGCCGACGACACAGACCCTGGTTTCGGCGTCAAGCAGGATTCCCATCGCCCCTCCTCGCCACGATCCGGTCGGCCAGCAGCGCGACCGCACTGTCCACGGCGGTGTCCCGGCCGACGGCGACGCAGTGCGGGAGGGCGCCCATGATCCGCGCCGCGTCCGCCTCGTCCGGGCCGGCCATCCGGGCGACGATCACCGGTCGCTCGTCGTCGGGGCGGTCCCGCAGCGGCGCCAGCGCCGCCACCATCGCCTCGGCGAACCCGGTCACCGAGATGCTGGAGGTGATCCCGGTGACGATGAGGATGCCCTCCGGCCGCAGCGCGAGCACCTCGCCGGCGACGGCGCCCAGTAGTTCGGTGGTGGCGCTGCCGCCGGAGACGTCGGAGAAGTTGGCCGGGCGCAGGCCGTGCCGGCGCAGCGCGTCGTGCACGATGGCGAGCACCCCGCCGCCGGCGCTGATCAGCCCGACGGTGCCGTCCAGCCGCCCGAACCGGACCTCGGTGCCGCCGGGCAGGCTGCGCGCCAGCTCCCGCAGGCGCCGGTCGGCCTCGTCGGGTACGCCGACCTCGACCGCCCCGGCCGGGGCCGGCACGTCCGGATCGAGGGCGGCCTTCGCGTCGAGCACGATGGCGCCGGCCGGGCCGACGCGTACCGGGTTGAGTTCGACCAGCTTCGCCCGCAGGTCCAGGAACTCCTCGACGAGCGCCCGGGCGACCGGGCGCAGCGGTTCGGGCAGCGCCGCCAGGCCGCCGGGGTCGGCCATGGCGAACGGGATCCGCCGGGGCGCGGCCCGCCCCTCGACACCCGAGCCGCCCGGGCCGAACAGCAGCACCGGCACCCCGTGCGCGTAGTCGAAGCCGGCCGCGAGGTAGTACTCGGTGCCGTCCGGGGCGAGCTCCTCGACCAGGACCCGGTCGACCCGGTGACCGGCCACGGTGGAGCCGAGCATCGCCCTGGCGGCGGTCGCCGCCTCCCCCGGGTCCGCGGCCCGGACGACGAGCCCGCGGCGGGCCCGGTCGGTCAGCGGCACCAGGGCCTTGACCATGGTCGGGCCGGGAAGGCGGCCGGCGAGAGCCTCGACGTCGTCCGTCGCACCGATGACCGCGTGCTCGGGGACCCGTACCCGGCGCGTCGAAAGCCGGGCCTTGAGGGCTTCCTCGGTCAGCGCATGCACCACGCCTCCATCGGGTCGGGGTCGAGTCCGGGCAGCTCAGGGGGCTTCTGGAGCGGCTTGGGCCGTACGGACTAGTGATGTGACGGCAATCATGCGCCTAATATGCCTAAGACGCAAGATGCACCTAACAAAGACTTCAAGGCGGTGTGACGTGGACGCAACAAACACACGGGTGGTGGTGACCGGGGGCTCCTCCGGCATCGGTAGGGCCGTCGCGCGGCGGCTGCACGACGCGGGAAGTCGGGTGGCCGTCCTCGACCTGCCGTCGAGCGCGCCGCCACCGGCGGCCGGCGGGCCCACCTTCGTACCGGTCGACGTCACCGACCCGGATTCGGTACGGGCCGCGATCGGCGCCGCCCGGCAGGCACTCGGCGGCATCGACGCCCTGGTGAGCTGCGCGGGCGTCGCCACACCCACCCCGGTCCGGCGACCCGACGGGCAACTCCATCCGCTGGACCGCTTCCGCTCGGTCGTCGCCGTCAACCTGGTCGGGCTCTACGACGTGCTGCGCCACTGCGTCGACGCGATGGCCGACAACGAGCCCGGCCCCGACGGCGAACGCGGCGTCATCGTCAACATCAGTTCCATCGCCGCGTTCGACGGCCAGATCGGACAGTCCGCGTACGCGGCGACCAAGGGCGCCATCGCCTCGATGACCCTGCCCCTGGCCCGGGAACTGGGCGCCCTCGGCATCCGGGTACTCAGCCTCTGTCCGGGCATAGTGGACACCCCGATGCTCGCCGGGATGTCGGAACCGTTGCGGGAACGGCTGACCGCCCTGCCGGTCTTTCCCCGCCGGCTGGCCGACCCGGCCGAGATCGCCGAGTTCGTGCTGACCTGCCTGGAGATCCGGCTGCTCAACGGCGAGGTGGTACGCCTCGACGCGGCGACCCGGATGCCGCCCCGCTGACCCCGGCCGGCGCCCCCGCCGACCCCCCGCCCCCCATCCGCCGACCGCAGGAGACCGCCATGCCCGAGGTCCAGACCTCCGTCACCGACGGGGTCGCCACGATCACCCTCAACCGACCGGACCGCCGCAACGCGCTGACCCACGAACTGGTCGACGAGTTCGTCGCGGCGATCGACACCGTCGAGGCCGACCCCGCCACCCGCGCCATCGTCGTCACCGGCGCCGGCAGCGCCTTCTGCGCCGGCGCCGACCTCGGCGCGCTGCACGGGGCGGACGAGGCGACCCTGCGCGGCATCTACGCCAGCTTCCTGCGGGTCAGCCGGATCACGCTACCCACCATCGCCGCCGTCAACGGGCCGGCCGTCGGCGCCGGCATGAACCTGGCGCTGGCCTGCGACGTACGGGTCGCCGCCGGGTCGGCGCGCTTCGACGCCCGGTTCCTGCGGGTCGGGCTGCACCCCGGTGGCGGTCACGGCTGGCTGCTGCGGCGCGCCGTCGGCCCCTCGGCCGCCGCCGCCATCGTGCTGTTCGGCGAGGTCCTCGACGGCGCCCGCGCCGAAGCGGTCGGCCTGGCCTGGCGCTGCGTCGCCGATGCGGAGGTGGTCGCGTACTCGACCGCCCTGGCGGCCCGGCTGGCCGGCACCCCCCGGGAACTGGTGACCCGGACGAAGGCCACGCTCGCCGGCACGGCCGCCGTACGGGACCACGCCGAGGCCGTGGAACTCGAACTCGGCCAGCAGTTGTGGTCCCTCGGGCAGAGCCGGTTCGCCACCGGAAGCGCCGGAAGCGCCGGGAGCACCGCGTGACCACGCCCCTCGACGAACTGTGGCGGCCCGTCGCACCACCCGACGAGCAGGAGGCCGCGGCGATCCGCGCGGAACGCGTCCGGGTCCGCGAGTTCCTCGCCGGCTCCCTCGACCGGGGACTCTTCGCGCCGCGATGCGACAGCTGGCTCGGCGGCTTCTCCCCCGAGTTCTCGAAGGCCCTGGCCGTACGCGGCTGGATCGGGATGACCTGGCCCCGCCGGTACGGCGGGCGGGCGGCGTCGAACCTGCTACGCCAGGCGGTCGTCGAGGAACTGCTCGCCGCCGGGGCGCCGGTGGCCGCCCACTGGTTCGCCGACCGGCAGGTCGGCCCCGGGCTGCTGCGCTACGGCTCCGAGGAGCAACGGGACCGGCTGCTGCCCGCCATGGCCCGGGGCGAGTTGTACGTCGCCATCGGGATGAGCGAACCGGACAGCGGCTCGGACCTCGCCTCGGTACGGACCCGGGCCCGGCAGGTGGCCGGCGGCTGGCGGGTCACCGGCACGAAGGTCTGGACGAGCCACGCCCACCGGTCGCACCTGATGCTCACGCTGGTCCGCACCGCCGCCCCGGACCCGGGGTCCCGGCACGCCGGGTTCAGCCAGCTCCTGGTCGACCTGTCCGCGCCCGGCGTCACCGTCAACCCGATCCCGTACCTCGACGGGGGCCACCACTTCAACGAGGTCGTCCTCGACGACGTCTTCGTCTCCGACGGCATGGTGGTCGGCACCCCCGGGCAGGGCTGGACGCAGGTGACCGCCGAGCTGGCCCACGAACGCAGCGGACCCGAGCGCTACCTGTCCACGTTCCCGCTGCTGGAACGTATGAGCGCGGCGCTGGCCGGCGGCGGCGACGAGGTGGGCGGCGTGCTCGGGCGCGCGTACGCCCGGCTGTGGGTACTGCGCCAGATGTCGACCGGGGTGGCCCGCTCGATCGACGCCGGGACGGCGTCGTCGCTGGTCACCGCGCTGGTCAAGGACATGGGGACCCGGTTGGAGAACGAGATCGTCGACGAGGCCCGGCGGTGGCGCCCGAGCGCTCCGGCGCCCGACGCTCCGGACGGGTACGACCGGCTGCTCGCGCAGGCCCAGTTGCACGCCCCGGGCTTCACCCTGCGCGGCGGGACCAGCGAGATCCTGCGTGGGCTGGTGGCCCGCGCGATCGGCATGCGATAGCGAGGAAACCATGGAAGAGCTGCACCAGCTGATCGGGCGGATCTGCCTCGACCACGACAACGACGAGGACGGTCTCTGGCGGACGCTGACCGAAACCGGACTCGACCGGGCGGGCATCCCGGAGCGGTTCGGCGGCACCGGCGGCGATCCCGCCGACGCCCTCGCGGTGGCCGCCGCGCTGGCCGAACACGGCGCGGCCACGCCCGTGGCCGACCAGTCCGTCCTCGCCGGCTGGCTGGCCGCCCGCGCCGGCATCCGGCTGCCGGCGGGGCTGGTCGTCGTCGCCGGTGACGCGGACCTACGGTCCGAGAACGGTCGGATCCACGGCACGGCGCGGCGGGTGCCGTGGGCGTCGCGGGCCGGGCATCTGCTCGTCCCGGTGGCCACCGCGCCGGACCGGACCGCGGTGGCCCTCGTCCGCGTCGAGCAGGTCCGGGTGCGTCCCGGCCGGAACCTCGCCGACGAGCCCCGCGACGACGTCGAGTTCGTCGCGGTCGTACCGGACGAGAGCCGGACCGTCGCGGCGCCGGCGCACGACATCCTCCTGCACCGGGCGGCGCTCGTCCGCGCCGTGCAGATCGCCGGCTCGCTGCGGGCGGTGCTGCGGATGACCCTGCGCTACAGCACCGAACGGGTCCAGTTCGGCCGGCGGCTGTCCCAGCTGGACGTGGTCCGGCAGCAGGTCGCGCTGATGGCCGGTGAGGTCGCCGCGACCTCGGCCGCCGTCGGGGCGGCCATCGACCAGCTGCTGCTCGCCGACGACACCGGCGCGACGCGGTTCGCCGTGGCCGCGGCGAAGGTGCAGGCCGGGACGGCGGCGACCGCGGTGGCCCGCGCGGCACACCAGGTGCACGGCGCGATCGGCGTCACCCGCGAGTACCCGCTGCACCGGCACACCCGCCGGCTGTGGGCCTGGCGGGACGAGTCCGGCGGCGAGGAGTTCTGGGCCCGCCGGCTGTCGGCCCTGGTGCACGGCGCCGACCGGCCCCTGTGGGAGACCCTGGTCGGCTAGCGGAGCTGGCCGCCGGACGGCGGCCAGCTCCGTGCCGTACGGGTCAGCCGGTCGTCTCGGGCTTGAGGACGACCTTGGTGTAGCCGTCGACGCGCCGGTCGAACTTGTCGTACGCGTCCGGTGCCTCGGTCAGCGGCAGCTCGTGCGACACCACGATCGACGGGGTCGCCCGGCCACTGATGATCATGTCCCGCAGGTGCCGGTTGTAGCGCATCACCGGGCACTGCCCGGTCCCGATCCGCTGGCCCTTCGAGAACATCTTCCCGAAGTTGAAGCCGATCCGGCCGTGCTTGGCACCCTCGTCCACGGCCCCCGGGTCCTCGGGCACGTAGACGCCGATCACGCCGATGCCGCCGGTGCTGCGTACGACGTCGACCAGGTTGTCGAGCACCCGTGCCGGCTGCTCGCCCTCCTTGCCGTGGGCCTGGTAGCCGACGGCGTCCACGCCCCGGTCGACACCCCGCCCGTGGGTGGCGTCGACGATCTGCTCGACCGGGTCGGCGACGGTGAAGTCGATCCGGGTCGCGCCGAGCTTCTCGGCCAGCGCGAGCCGGTCGTTCTCCTTGTCGACCACGAAGACCTGGGTGGCACCGCGCAGCATCGCGCTGTGCGCGGCGAGCAGCCCGACCGGGCCGCCGCCGAAGACCGCGACGGTGTCGCCGGGTTCCATGCCGGCCAGTTCGGTGCCGTGGTAGCCGGTCGGGAAGATGTCGGAGAGCATGGTGAAGTCGTTCTCCTGCTCGTCGCCCTGCGGCAGTTCGAGCAGGTTGAAGTCGGCGTGCGGGACCCGCAGGTACTCGGCCTGGCCACCGTCGTACGGGCCCATGTCGGCGTAGCCGTAGGCGGCGCCGTCCCGCCCCGGTATGGGATTCATCCGCAGGCAGTACGACGTCCAGCCGGTCAGGCAGTTGCGGCAGTACCCGCACGCGATGTTGAACGGTACGGAGACCCGGTCGCCGACCCTGACCCGGTCGATGCCGCTGCCGACCTCGGTGACGATGCCCATGTTCTCGTGCCCGAGGATCTTGCCCTGCTCGACGTTCGTCCGCCCCTCGTACATGTGCAGGTCGGATCCGCAGATGTTGGTCGAGGTGATCTTGATGATCGCGTCGGTGTCCTTCTTGATCTTCGGATCGGGTACGTCCTGCACCGCCACCGAACGCGGTCCCTCGTAAACCACTGCCTTCACGTCGTTCACCCCCTGCGTCGCTTCCTCTTCACATAAGGTGTGCCCGCTGAAACCGCGTTGAACCGTCCCCGGCCGGCGTCCCCCGGGCGGCGGCGCGGAAATGCGATCGAGCGCGAACCTGCCCGGGTGCGAGGATCGGCGGATGCCGGCATCCCGCACCGACCTGCTGCGTTGGCAGTTCGACCTGACCTGGTCGCTGCTCGAATACCACCTGGAGCGGCTGGAGCCGGACGACCACCTCTGGGTGCCGGCCGGCATCCACTGGACCGTACGTCCGGACGCCGACGGGCGGTGGGTGCCGGACTGGGCGGAGTCCGAGCCGGAGCCGGTCCCGGTGCCCACGATCGCCTGGACCACCTGGCATCTCGGCTGGTGGTGGACGGTGACGATCGACCACGCCCGGGGTCGTACGCCACGGGACCGTACCGAGGTCCGGTGGCCCGGCGACGGCGCCGCGGCGGTGGCGTGGCTGCGCGACCTGCGCACCGAGTGGCTGGCGGTGCTCGACCGGCTCACCGACGCCGACCTCGACCGGCCCGCCCCGTTCCCGTGGCCGGCCGGCTCCGGGCTCACCGTCGCCCACATGGTGGGCTGGGCCAACGCGGAACTGATGAAGAACGTCGCCGAGATCGGCCAGCTCCGCCTGCTGCGCGCCGCCCGCGGCTGACGGGTGCCCGGTGTGGAAACCTGACGCCCGGATCACCGAGGCGGTTCGCGAGAAATGGAGTTGGCGATGCGACGTACCCCGTCGGTTTCCTGTGTGTTCGTGTGTCACGACGGCGCCGGGCGGCTGCTGCTGGCCCGGCGCGGGCCGGGCGCCCGCGACGAGCCCGGCACCTGGGACACCGGCGCCGGGGCGCTGGAGTACGGCGAGAGCTTCGAGGACGCGGTCACCCGCGAGGTGCGCGAGGAGTACGCCGCCGACCCGCTGGAGATCACCCTGCTCGGCGTACGCAACGTGCTGCGCGACGACCCGCCGTCGCACTGGGTCGCGGTGGTCTTCGCGGTACGCGTCGACCCGGCACGGGTCGAGATCGGCGAGCCGCACAAGTTCGACCGGCTCGACTGGTTCGCCCCCGACGACCTGCCGCGGCCGGCCCACTCCCAGCTCATGGCCACCCTGGCGCTGCTGCCCGACCGGCTGCCGCCGGCACCCCCACCGGCCGGGTGACGCCGCGTCGCCATGCGACGCCGTAACGCGAGGGTAATTTTTAGGACCCCTATCTATTGACATGGGTCGCTTGCCGGGTAAGGGTGGATTCGAGCGAGAGAGCGCTCTCAGGTAGGCCATATCAGGCCAGGAAGGAGCATTTCGTTCGGGGCATGAGTGTGCCCAGAGCGCGGCCGGAGGCCGCAAGCGTAAGGAGTTGATACATGCGTACAGGACGGAAACTGCTCCACCGACTGGCCGTGGTCGCGGCCGCCGCGTCCACCGCCGTCGCGCTCGGCGGGGCGGCACCGGCGTCCGCCCTACCGCCGGACCACCTGCCGCTCCACGTCACCAACAACTCGGGCCGCGGCGAGCAGATCCACCTCTACGTCCTCGGGGTCAACCTGGCCACCGGCCGGCTCGGATACGTCGACGCCGGCGGCACCTTCACCGCCTGGTCGGGCGGGTCGCTGCCGCCGAGCCCGGCACCCGACGTCGCGATCGCCGGCCCGGCCGGCGGCGGCACCACCATCCTGCAGATCCCGCGCGGCCTGTCCGGCCGGGTCTACATGTCGTTCGGCGAGAAGCTGAAGTTCTTCCTCAGCCCGGACGGGCTCGTGCAGCCGGCGCCATGGGCGTCCGGCGACCCCAACCACGGCATCCTGTTCGACTGGAGCGAGTTCACCTACAACGACGACGGGCTGTGGCTCAACAGCTCGCAGGTCGACATGTTCAGCGTGCCGCACTCGGTCGGGGTCACCGGCGCCGACGGCGGCAGCAGCACCGCCGGCGATCTGGTCGCGGGCGGCCGCGACGGCATCTTCGACGCGCTGGCCGGCCAGCCCGGCGACTGGGGCCGGCTGATCCACACCCGCGCCGACGGCACCCGGCTGCGTGTGCTGTCACCGCACAAGGGCATCGACACCGCCGTCTTCAGCGACACCTACCTCGACGGCTACATCGCGCAGGCGTGGGACACCTACCGGGACACCACGCTGACCGTGGTGCCGTTCCAGCACGAGCCGGACAAGAGGTTCCACGGCCGCACCGACGGCGCGGGGGTACTGCGGTTCACCGACGGCGGCGGCGCCGAGGTGGCCTCGTTCCAGCGACCGACCACAAAGGACGTGTTCGGCTGTGACGGCCGGCTGCACGCCCCGAACGACCACGTGGTGGGGCCGATCGCGCGTACGCTGTGCGCCGCGCTGCACCGCTCCACGCTCGGGTTCGCGCACACCCAGCCGACGTACGACCCGACCGGCTTCTACACCCGGGACGTCACCGACCACTACTCGCGGGTCGTCCACGAGCACATGGTCGACGGCCGGGCGTACGGCTTCGCCTTCGACGACGTCGGCGGCTTCGAGTCCCTGGTCCACAACGGCTCCCCGGTCGCGGCCCGCATCACCCTGACCGCCTTCTGACCCCTCCCCGCCCGCCCCGCCCCACCCTCCCCGCGATCTTGCACTTGTCTCCCCTTTTTGCTCGGGTTTGTCGGGCGACAAGTGCAAGATCGCGGGGGCAGGGGCGGCGGGGTCAGGGGCGGCGGGCCGTTGTTTCGCGGGGGACCAGGCGGTGTGGGAGGACCACGGGCGGTCCCGGCTCGGGGGCGGGGCCGGCGGTGCCGGCGTCGATCACCCGCCGGGCGGCCATCGCGCCCAGCTCGTACAGCGGCAGGCTGACCGTGGTCAGGCCGACGAACCGGGCCACCGGCAGGTCGTCGATGCCGGCGACGGAGACCTGCCCGGGTACGTCGATCCGGGCCTGCCGCAGGGCGTTGAGCGCGCCGACGGCGGCCTCGTCGTTGGCGGCGACGATCGCGTCGGGCAGGTCCCGGCTGGCCAGCACCCGCAGCGCCGCCGCGTGGCCGGCCTCGAAGTCGAAACCGCCCTCGACGCACTCCGCGAGGTCGCGCAGACCGGCCTCGGTCATCCGGTCGAGGAACCCGGCGCGCCGCTGCTCGGTGGCGACCATGCCGGCCGGCCCCTCGACGAAGACGATCCGCCGGTGCCCCTGGGACACCAGGTGGTCGGTGAGGTCGTACGCGGCGGCACGGTTGTCGGCGGTGATGACCGGGCAGTCGATGTCGCGCTCGGTCAGCGAGATCGACAGCACGCCCCGCTCGCGCGCCGCCGCGACCGCCTTCGCCAGCTCCGGCGTCCGCGGGTCGTCGACGTAGCCGCTACCGGCGAAGATCACCCCGGCCGCCCGGTAGTCACGCATGGTCTGCAGCCGGGTTATCTCCGAACTCGTCCGCCGGTCGGCGTTGGACAGCATCGTGACGTATCCGGCCCGGGTCGACATGTCGTCGACGCCGCGCGCGATCACCGAGAAGTACGGGTTGACGATGTCGCTGACGATCACCCCGATGAGCCGGCTGGTGCGGGTGACCAGCGCCTGGGCCAGGGCACTCGGCGAGTAGCCGAGGCGCTCGGCGGCGGCCAGGACCCGCGAGCGGGTGTCGGCGGAGACCGGGTGGGTGGCGCCGTTGAGCACCCGGGAGGCGGTGGCGACGGAGACACCGGCCTCCCGGCTCACGTCGGCGAGCGAGGCCATCGCACCCTCACTTCGGTTCGGAGAACGTTTGCCGTTACTTTGCCACACCCGACCACACCGAAGCCACCCCGACACCGGCCGACCTTGCCCACCCTCCCGATCGGTCCGGAAAACCGCAGGTGGCGGCCCGGCTCAGGTAACGGGCTGATGTCAGACTCTTGACGGCGGTGTTAGGTGGGCCACTAGCATGCGGAAACGGCAAACGCTTTCCACTCACGTTGAGTGACCAGAGGAAGAGCAGGCACCCCCATGAGCCACCGAAGCCTCTCGACACGAACCGCCCGGGCCACCCGCCGCACCCTGGCCGCGGTCACCGCCGCCCTGCTGACCGCCGCCGTCGCCGCCTGCGGTGGTGGCGGTGGCGCCACCACCAACGCCGACGGCACGCTGACCTTCTCGGTCGCCCTGATCGAGCCCGACATCACCACCGTCCCGATCCTGGCCGCGCTCGACGCCGTACGGCAGGAGGGGCACCAGGTCAAGGTCGTCGAACTCGCCGAACCGGAGCTGGCCATCGAGGGCCTGGCCAAGGGCGACTACGCGTTCTCCGCCGAGGCGACCAGCCCGGCCCTGATCGCCATCCAGCAGGGGGCCCCGATCCGGATCATCGCCGACGTGGTCGGCAACCAGTGGGCCGTCTACGGCACGACCGGCGTCAACACCTGCGACGACCTGGCCGGCCGTCCGTTCGGCATCTTCAGCGAGGGCGCGGTCGCCACCGCCATGGCGAAGGACTGGGTACGCGGCACCTGCGCCGCCGGCAAGGAACCGCGCTACCTGACCATCGGCGGTTCCGACGTACGCGCCCAGGCGCTGCTCGCCGGCGAGATCGACGCGACACCGCTGGAGATCACCGACGCGGTGACCCTGGAGGCATCGGGCAAGACCGGCTTCACCCGGATCGCCGACTTCGCCACCAGCCTGCCCGACCTGCACCCGCAGACCGTCTACGCCAACGCGGACTTCATCGGCGACCACCGCGAGGTGACCCAGCTCTTCGTCGACGCCCTGGTCGCCGAACACCGCAAGATCAACGAGAACCCGCAGTACCTGGTCGACCTGGTCACCAAACACCTTCCGGACACCAAGGACCCGAACGTCGCCCAGATCGCGCAGCGCTACGTCGACGGCGGGCTCTTCGACGCGGCGGCGCTGACCGACACCAACGTGCAGGGCACCATCGACTTCTTCGTCCGGGCCGGCGTGCTCAAGGACGGCATGACCGCCGCCGACGCCGCCGACCTGTCGTTCGTCAAGGCGACCTCGTGAGCACCCTCGCCGGCCCGCTGCCGCCACGCCGGCGGGGGCTCCTGCGCCGGATCGCCGACTCCGACCGGCCGTACCAGATCCTGACCTTCGTCGTGTTCGCCGTCGTCTGGGAGGTCTACGCGCGACAGTGGGGCGGACTGCTGATCCCCACCTTCGGCGAGACCGTCGCCGCCACCTTCGAACTGCTCGGCGACCCCGAACTGTGGCACGCGCTGTACGTCAGCAACCAGGCGCTGGCGATCGGCTTCGGGATCGCGGTCGTGGTCGGCGTACCGGTCGGGATCGTGCTCGGCCGGTTCCCGACCCTGGAGCGGTTCAGCGACGTCTACCTCAACATCCTGCTGGTCACCCCGATGGCGGCGATCATCCCGCTGCTGGTGATGTCGGTCGGCTTCGGGCTGACCTCGCGGGTCATCCTGGTCACCGTCTTCTCGATCGTGATGGTGATCGTCAACAGCCGGACCGGGGTGCGCGGCGTCGACCCCGGGCTGATCGAGATGGCCCGCTCGTTCGGCGCCTCCGAGCGCCAGATCTGGCGGGAGATCCTGCTCCCCGGCGCCCTGCCCGCCATCATGACCGGAATCCGGCTCGGCCTCGGCCGCGCCGTCACCGGCATGGTCATCGTCGAACTGCTCATGGTCTCGGTCGCCCTCGGCGGCCTGATCCTCGAATACCGCGGGCTGTTCATGGCCCCGCTGCTCTACGGCACGATCGTGATCATCCTGGCCGAGGCGCTGCTGCTCATCTCCGTCGCCCGGTGGTGCGAGCGCAAGCTCACCCCGTGGGCCAGGACCAACTCCGCGAAGGACCCCCGATGATCGAAATCAGCGGCCTGCACAAGAGTTTCGTCGGCCAGGACGGCAGCACGGTCAACGCCCTGGACGACGTCAACCTCACCGTCAACGAGAACGAGTTCCTCACCGTGCTCGGTCCGAGCGGGTGCGGCAAGACCACCCTGCTCAAGGCGATCGCCGGGCTGATCGGTTGGGACAGCGGCGACATCGTCATCGACGGGCAGCCGGTGCGCGGCCCCGGCCCGGACCGCAGCATGGTGTTCCAGAACTTCGCGCTGATGCCCTGGGCCACGGTTCTCGACAACGTCGCGTTCGGGATGCGGATGCGCGGCGTCGGCAAGGCCGAACGCGAGGAGCGGGCCCGTACGCTGATCAAGACTGTCGGGCTGTCCGGCTTCGAGACCAAGCGGCCCGGCGAACTGTCCGGCGGCATGCAGCAGCGGGTCGGCATCGCCCGGGCCCTCGCCGTACGCCCCAAGGTCCTGCTGATGGACGAGCCGTTCGGTGCCGTCGACGAGCAGACCCGGCGGCTGTTGCAGGAGGAACTGCTCGGCATCTGGGAGGGCCAGCAGCTCACCGTCGTCTTCATCACGCACAGCATGGAGGAGGCGGTGCTGCTCGGCGACCGGGTAGTGCTGATGAGTGCCCGGCCGGGCCGGATCGCCGAGATCGTGCCGGTGCCGATGGCCCGCCCCCGCTCGCACGACATCGGCGCGGTCGGCCGCTCCCCCGAGTACGTGCAGATCACCGCGTACCTGTGGGACCGGCTGCGGGACATGCACGAGGAGCACCGCGACGTCCGCGCCGGGGTGACAGCGTGAGCGAGCGCAGCGAGCGAACCATCAGGCTCAGTGCCGGACACGACGGCGCCGAGCGAAGCGAGGTGACAGCGTGAGCGAGCGCAGCGAGCGAACCATCAGGCTCAGTGCCGGACACGACGGCGCCGAGCGAAGCGAGGTGACGGCGTGAGCACGATGGTGGGTGGGCGGCAACTGACCTCGACCGGGGCGCCCGGGCTGCTGTCGCCGCGGCGGCTGCCGGCCGGGGTGATCAGCCTGGCCGTGGGCGCGGTCGTCTGGGAGATCGCCGGGCGGATCGTCGACCAGCCGTTCCTGCCGCCGCTGAGCGCCGTGGTCGCCCGGCTGGCGGACATGGTCGGCAGCGGGATGATCGTCAGCAGTCTCGGGGCCAGCCTGACCAACCTCGCCCTCGGCTTCGGGATCTCGCTGGCGCTGGGGCTGGTCGTCGGGGTGGCGATGGGCCGCTACCGCAAGGTCGAGGCGGCGCTCGGCGTCTACGTCTACGCGCTGCTGACCGCGCCGTCGCTGGTCTTCGCGCCGATCTTCTTCTCGCTGCTGGGTGACGGCCGCGGGTCGATCGTCGGGGTCGTGGTGATGTACTCCGCGTTCATCATGATCATCAACACCGCGTCGGCGATCCAGACGGTTCCCGGCCACCTGGTCGAGATGGCCCGCTCCTACGGGGCGAGCGAGCGCCAGGTGCTGTTGCAGATCATGCTGCCCGCCGCCGCCCCGCTGATCATGGCCGGGGTCCGGCTCGGCGTCGGCCGGGCCGTCGTCGGCATGATCAACGGCGAGATGTTCATCTCCGTCATCGGCCTCGGCCGGATCGTCACCCAGGCCGGCGGCCGCTTCGACGGCGCCGGGGTGCTCGCCATCCTGCTGGTCATCATCGCCGTCGCGCTCGGCGCGGTCGCCCTGGTGCAGGCCGTCGACCGCCGGCTCACCCGCTGGCTGCCGACCACGTCGCGGCCTGCCACCACGTCCCGCCGGCCGGCACCGGCCGGGGCCCGCAAGACCTCCGGAGGAACCCCGTGAAACTCGACGCCTACAGCCACATCCTGCCGGCCCGCTACTTCGAGCGGATGCGCGAACTCGTCGTCGACGCCGGCGCGCTGCGCCGCTGGCTGGAACTGCCGGCCCTGCACGACGTCGAGGCCCGGCTGCGGATGATGGACGAGTTCGGCGCCGACTACCAGCAGATCCTCACCCTCTCGTCGCCGCCGATCGAACTGCTCGCCGGGCCGGCCGACTCCCCCGCGCTGGCCCGACTGGCCAACGAGTCGATGCGGGAGCTGTGCGACCGCTATCCGGACCGGTTTCCCGCGTTCGTCGCCTCGCTGCCGATGAACAACCCGGACGCCGCGCTGGACGAACTCGCCTTCGCCATCGATCAGCTCGGCGCCCGGGGCGTACAGGTCTTCACCAACGTCAACGGCCGGCCGCTGGACGATCCGCCGCTGCGGCCGATCTTCACCGAGATGGCCCGCCGCGACCTGCCGATCTGGATGCACCCGACCCGCGGCGCCGGCGCCGCCGACTACGCCAGCGAGGACTCGTCGCGGTTCGAGATCTGGTGGGCGCTGGGCTGGCCGTACGAGACGAGTGCGGCGATGGCCCGGCTGGTCTTCTCCGGCATCATGGTCGAGAACCCCGACCTGAAGATCATCACGCACCACATGGGGGCGATGATCCCGTTCCTGGAGGGGCGGGTCGGGCTCGGCTGGAGCGACCAGCTCGGCAGCCGTACACCCGGGGGTTACGCCGCGCTCCGGGAGCGGATGCCGCTGCGGCCGGTCGACTACTTCCGCCGGTTCTACGCCGACACGGCGTTGTCCGGGTCGCTGATCGGCACCCGGTGCGGGCTGGACTTCTTCGGCGCCGAACGGGTCCTCTTCGGCACCGACTGCCCCTTCGACCCGGAGGGCGGCCCGATGTACATCCGGGAGACGATCAAGGTCATCGACGCGCTGGGGCTGACCGAGGAGGACCGGGACCGGATCTACCACGGGAACGTGCTGCGGCTGATGCGGCTGCCGCTGCCGGCCCCCGCCGCGGGCTGACCCACCGACCCCTCGCGATCTTGCGCTTGTCCACCCCGTCCGCCTTCAACGGGCCGCAAGTGCAAGATCGCGAGGCCATTTCCGGCGGCCGCCCCGGTCAGCGGTGGTTCACCAGCTCCCGGCGCATGCACACCCGCGGCCACCGGTCCAGCCCGTGGCCGGCCTCCCGCCGCCGGATCTCCCGCAGTCCCGGCGTCCACCGCTCCTCGTCCAGCACCCGGAACCCGCACCGCAGGTAGTACGGCGCGTTCCAGGGCACCTCGGCGAACGTGGTCAGGGTCAGCGCCGGCACCCCGTCGGCCGCCGCCCGCCGCGCCACGTCCTCCAGCAGCGCGCGGCCGATCCCGCGCCGCGCGTGGTCGGGACGCACCGACACCTGCTCGACATGGACGTTGCCGTCGAGCGGATCGGTGAGCAGGTATGCCACCGGCCGGTCGGCCGGGTCGACCGCCACCCGGGCCCGGCCGGCCCGCCGGTAGGCCGCCAGGACCGCCACCGGCAATGTCTCGTCGTCGGCGATCTCCGGCATCCCGACCTCACGGAAGCAGGCGCCGGCAGCCCGCTCGATGTCCCGCAGGATCTCCAACTCGTCCACGCCGACCGTCCGGATACGCACCGCGCCATTCTCGGCGCACCGGCCCGGACCGGCCCACCGGTTTTCGGCCCGCCGGCGACCCGCCCGTACCCGGTGGTCGTTTGCCCCGGTCACGCCGGGGAAGCCAGAGAGCATGTGGTCAGGACTCCTCTCCGGCGCGGCCGCCGGTGCCGCCGGCACCACGGCCCTCGACGCCGTCACCTACCTCGACATGGCCCAACGCGGCCGCCCCGCGAGCAGCACCCCGCAGCGGACGGTCGAAGCCATCACCGGACGGCTGAAGGTCGACGTCCCCGGCGACGGCGACACCCGGCAGAACCGGCTCACCGGCCTCGGCGCCCTGTCCGGCATCGGGACCGGCGTCGCGGTCGGTGCCGCCTTCGGTGCCCTGCGCGCCGTCGGGTTCCGCCCGCACCCGCTGCTCGCGTCGGTGGTCATCGGGCTGGCCGCGATGGCCGCCAGCGACGTACCGATGGCCGGGCTCAAGGTCAGTGACCCGCGCACCTGGTCGGCCGGCTCGTGGCTGAGCGACATCATCCCGCACCTGGCGTACGGCGCCGTCACCAGCGCCGTGCTCGCCGCCACGGACCGGCGGAGCCGGCGGTGAGACGCACCCGACCGGTGGCCGGACCGGCCCGCCGGATCCGCACCCACGGCCGGCACATTTCCGGCGGCCATCTCCGCCGCGACGGCCACCGGCGCCGCAACGGCCACCGGGCCGGGGCGGGGACGGCGTGGCGGGCGGTGGTGCTGGGCGCGGCGACCGGCGGGCGCAGCATGACCGGGCTGGCCGGCATCACGCTCAGCGCCCGGCCCCCGGTCGCCAGACCGCTGCGGATCCTGGCCACCCTCGCCGCCGCCGGTGAACTCGCCGCTGACAAGAGTCCCCGGACGCCGAGTCGACTCGCCCCGGCCCCGCTGGCCGGGCGGCTCGCCACCGGTGCCGTGGCCGCCACCGCGCTCGCCCGGCGTGACGGCACCCGGCCGCTACTGCCGGTCCTGCTCGCCTGTGCCGGGGTCGTCGCCGCCAGCATGGTGGGGGTCCGCTTTCGGGCGTACGCGAGCCGGCGCGGTCATCCGACCCTGGCCGCGCTCGCCGAGGACCTGGTGACGGTCGGCCTGGCCACGACAGCGGTCCGGCACACCGGGCCGGCGCGGTTCGCCGCACTCCGTCGCTAGCGGGCCGAAGGGCGCGCCGCTGACGGGTATCGCGGGTCCGTCCTCCGGAAAGGACTACGGGCACCCGCCGCCGCAAGCGACGACGGGTGCCCGCAACCTTGTCAGCGGGTCAGGCTCAGAAAGCCTGGCCCCCCGGCTGCACGACGCCGTTCACCGTGAGCTGGTACGGCGCGTACTGGGTGACCTGCTCGGTCGGCTCGTCGTACGCGACGATCGCGACGACCTTCGGGAACGCGCTGAGCAGCAGCAGCTGGGCCCAGCCGACGGAGAAGTTGTCCTTGCCGTCGAACTCGAACTGCCAGGTGAGGTTGAGCTGCTCGTTGATGCCGATCAGCCGCACGTTCCAGTTGTGGACGTCGGTCGGCCGGATCTCGCTCGGCGAGTCGAACGCGGCGAGGCTGGAGCCGTCGCTGACCGTCGTGCCACCGACCGTGACGTCGTCGACGAGCAGACCGCCCTCGTTGACGCCGCCGTCGCTGACGTAGCGGAACCCGACCAGGATCGTCTGACCGGCGTACGCGGACAGGTCGAACGAGTGCGGTTCGAACCCGTTCGTGGTGCCGTTCAGCGACGGGCCGAGCGGGCCGTCGATGGTCTTGTCACCGGCGATGGCCGTGTAGGTGGCGCCACCGTCGGTGGACACGACCACGTAACCGTAGTCGTAGCCCGCCTCCGCGCCGTACTTGGCGAGGAAGCGTAGCGTCGGGTCGGTCGTCGGGACGGCCACCGAGGCGATCGCGCCGACGTCGAGGCTGTTGCCGTTGCCGGACCACAGCACCGAGTTGCCCGGCCGGTCCGGGTCGTTGTCGACCAGGGTCCAGGCCAGCGGGACCGCCGGCAGCGACGGCGAGCCGTTGAACTTCACCGACCGCAGGTCACGGCCGCGCAGGACCTGACCGTTGGCCTTCTGGAGCGGCACGAAGTCCGCGCCGTTCGGAGCCGCGCCCGGGGTGATGTTCGCCGCCGGGTTGGCCAGGTTGACCGTCGAGCGCAGGCTGGGCGAGGTGACCCGGCCCTTCGGCACACCGAGCGACAGCCCGAAGCGCGAGTCGCCGATGATCTTGTCGACCAGGGTCATCGTCTGGTAGTCGTGGATGACCTTGTAGAGGTCGTTCTCGCCCTCGGCGGCCAGGGCCGCCTCGATGCTGGCCAGGCCCTGGAGGTCGCCGTCCTGGTGCAGCCGCGAGATGAACTCCGTGCCGTACCGGTCGTACAGGAACAGCATGAACTGGTAGACGTTGCCGTAGTCGGCGAGCACGGCGCTCGGGTTGCTGCCCTCGTTCCACAGGTTGAGGGAGTTCTCCGGGCCGCCGCAGTCACGCGGGTTGGTGTTGTTCGGCGTCTGGACCGTGCCGAAGCCCTGGTAGCAGTAGAGGTGACCGTCACCACCCAGGTCGAACACGGTCTTGGTGGCGTCGGTGTAGCCGGTGAGGGTCTGCGCGAAGTCCGACAGCCCCTCGTTGATCATGATGCCCTCGAAGGGGTCCGTGTAGTAGTGGAGCAGGTGCTGCCACTCGTGCGCGAACGTGCCCTCGTAGAGGTTCGGACGGGCCGGCCGGCTGGTGCACACGTCGTCGGTCGGCTCGTTCGGCGGGTTGTCACCGGTGCGGTGCGCCCAGTCGTACGCGTCGATGGTCATGACGTTGCGGTCGAGCAGCTCGTTGAAGTACGACCAGTGGAAGCCGGCGATGTAGGACGACGCGGCCGGGAAGTCGTAGAAGTTGTCGTCCCGGACGTTGTCGATCAGCGCGACGGTCTTGTCGCCGTCACCGGTGTAGTCGCCGCCGTTGCCGTTCGCGTCGGGGCCGAGAACGGCGTTGCTGCCGTCCCGGTCCGGCGGGGTGCTGAAGGCGGCGGTCTCCTTCGGGTACATGTTGTTGTCGAACTCGTCGATCAGCCGCGCGACCTGCGCGTCGGTGATCTCGGTGGACGACGGGATCTGGAGACGGCAGTCACCGGGCAGGAACGCGAGGTCGTTGGCGACCCAGACCTCGATCTTGTCGCCGACGCCACGCAGGGTGTAGTCCTTGCGGTAGGCGCCACCCTGGACGTCGTCGAGGGCGACCCACTGCCGGACCGTACCGACCGCCGGGGTGCCAGCGGCCTGGGTCTGCGCCCGGTTGCGCGCGCTGGACTTCGGCTGGTATTCCCGCGGCACCTCGATCGCCTTGCCGTCGACCGTCTCGGCCTTGGGGACGAACGAGCGGGTGTCGCTCGGCAGGTTCGTCTTCGGCGCGGCGGGGGGTGCCGCCGCGGCCGGCGCCGTCGCGGCCACGACGGTCAGGAACGGCAGAACCATTACTGTGGCGGCTGCCCCAGCAATACGGCTACGTGCCATGAAACCTCCTTTTTGGGGGTGTGCCATCGCCCATCGACGGGCGCGCGGAGCCCAGCTCACCGGCGTCGATCGACGGGACCGGAGTCACCGTACCGTGTGCGCGCGCCAGGTGTACCTACTGCAATCGGGTTAGCCTCGATCTGTTTTGGACCCCTCGCGCCCCTGGTCCGCCGCCCGCAACACGTCCGGGTCCGCGTCCCGCGCGCGGCGCGCGTCGGCCACCAGCCACGACGCCAGGAGCACGAGCCAGAGCCAATCGACCACGATCATCACCCGCTGCACGACGCCGGTGAGCGCGTCGTCGGTCTCCCACGCCGTGCCGAAGAAACCCATGAGCACCAGACCGGCCACCCCGGACAGCACGCTGTATCCGGCCCGGCCCCGACGGCCCGGCCGCGCGGCGAACCGGCGCGCCGCGACGAAGCAGGCGAGCGGCAGGCTGAGGAACACCACCATGCCGAAGAGGTCGTGCAGGGTGTGGTGCCAACTGAACGTGGCCGGGTCACCGGTCACGGCACCCGGCGGATAGCCGCGCATCGGGTCCATCACGAAGACCCCGGACAGCACCAGGCCGATCCCGAACGTGCCCACGAGGGCCGGCCCCCACCGGGCGCCGGGGCCGGGCCGCCAGTGGCGCCGGAGACCTACCGCGAAGGCCGTCACGAGCAGGCCGGACACGATGAAGTTGGTGATCTGCAGCCAGCCCCGGTCGCCGAGGCTCAGGGCGCTGATCGGGTGGTAGGCGGGGTCGTAGCCGGTCCGGGTCGCTCCGTCGACGGTGGACACCACGACGAACAGCACCGGGCCCGCGATTCCCGCCACCAGCAGCAGTTCCGTCGGACTGTAGCGGCGCATTCGGGCTCCTCGTCACGGGCCGGCGTTTCCGGCGTACGGCCCAGCCTGCGCCGGGCGCGAGCCGGCCGGAAGTGCCGATGGTCATGGCCGGCGTACCGGGACGCGGTGGCGGGGCTGCCGTAGGCTCGGCGGCCGTGGGGGCGTACCGGCTGGCGATCGACCTCGGCTCGTCGAACACCGTCGCCGTGCTCGACGGTGCCGGTGCCGCGCCCCGGCCCCTGCTCTTCGACGGGTCGGAACTGCTGCCGTCGGCGGTTTTCGCCCGCACCGGCACCGACCTGCTGACCGGCCGCGACGCCGAGCGGTTCGGCCGGGTCGACCCGGCGGGGTTCGAGCCGCACCCGAAACGGCGGATCGACGACGGGATGCTCCTGCTCGGCGCGCACCAGGTCGACGTCCGCGACGCGCTCGCGGCGGTCCTGGCCCGGGTACGCGCCGAGGCGGGCCTGCCCACCCGCCGGATCGACACCGTGCTGACCTGCCCGGACGGGTGGGGAGCGGCCCGCCGCCGGGTGCTCGCCGAGGCGGCCGACCGGGCCGGGCTCGGCCCGGTGCGCCTGGTCGGCGAGGCGGTCGCCGCCGCGGCGTACTTCGCCGCCCGGCTGGGACCGCACCCGGCCGACACGGCGCTCGCGATCGTCGACATCGGCGGCGGCACCACCGACGTCGCGGTGGTGCGGCGCGGCGACGACCTCGAGGTCGTCGCCCGGGCCGGGGCCGACCTCGGCGGCGCAGACATCGACGCCGCCCTCGTCACACACCTGGTCGGCGGGCCGGTCCCGGCCGACGCCGGCGACCGGGTACCGCTGTGGCAGGAGGTCCGGGCGGCCAAGGAGAGCCTGTCGCGCACCAGCCACACCCCGCTGCGGCTGCCCGGCCGGCCGGCGGCGACCCACCTGACCCGCGACGAACTGGAGACGGTCGCCGCCCCGGTCCTGGCCGGCGTCGGCGCGCTCACCGAACGGGTGGTGACGGCGTCGGGGGTGGCGCCGGAGCGGCTCGCCGGGGTGTTCCTCGTCGGTGGCGGCAGCCGGATCCCGCTGGCGGCCCACGTGCTGCACAGCCGGCTCGGCGTCGCCCCGACCACCGTCGAACGGCCGGAGACCGCGGTCGTCGAGGGCGCGCTGGTCGCCGTACCGCCCCGGCCCGCGGACCGGATGCCGGCGCCGCCCACGGGCGAGCCGCCGACCGCATCCCCGACGGACCGGGTTCCCGCACCACCAGCGCCGGCACCGCCACCGCCGGCACCACCGGCGCCGGCGGTACGCGCGCGGCACGGGTGGGCCCGCCCGGTGCTGCTGGCCGCCGTCGTGCTCTGCTTCGGGCTGCCGTTCGCCACCGTCTCGTGCGGGCTGCCGGGCGGCTACGGTCGCGCCGAGGCCGGCGGGACCACCACCTACCGGGGCGGCACCCTGGTCACCGGCACGGCTCCGGAGGTGTCGGACGGCCATCTCGCCGCACCGGCGGACCGGCGGCCGGACCGGCTTCCGCCGCAGCTACCACTGCTCGCCGCCGCGCTGGCGGTGATCGGGGCGCTCGTCGTCACGCTCCGCCTCCGGGCCCGGCCGGCGGGGCAGCCCGGCCCGTCACCGGGCCGCCGGCCACGGCCCGACCTGCCGGGCCGGCTCTGCGTCGCCGCCGCCGTCCTGCTCGTCGCCGGCGAACTGCTGGTGCTGTGCCAGCTCACCGCGCGGGTCGACGCCCTGGGTACGGTGCCGGCCAACCGCGACGCGTCCGACTACGTCGGTGTCGGGATCGGATTCTGGCTGGCCCTGCTCCTGCTCCTGGTGCTGATCGCGGCCGACCTGCGGACGCTGCTGCGCGGGCTCCCGCTCCCCCGCCGCCGCTGACTCCGGCCGGCGGCGGCCAACGGCCCAGCGGCCGCTGGCTCCGGCAGGGACAGCCAGCGGCTGACTCCGGCAGAGGCGGTCAGCGGCGCAGCCGGGCGCGGACCAGGTCCGGTACGGCGGCGAGCCCGGTCACCGGACGGAACGCGCGGGCGGCGGTGGCGAGGGCGGCGTACTCGTCGTCGCGCAGTTCGATGTCGGCGGCCGCGGCGTTGGCCTCCACCTGTTCCACAGAGGACGCGCCGGGGATGGCCACCACGTTGGGGTGCCGGATCAGGTAGGCCAGCGCGATCTGGCTCGGAGTGGCGTCGTGCGCGTCGGCGACCGCCCGCAGCGTGTCGAGCAGCCCCCGGCCACGCTCCAGGTTCTCCGGCAGGAACAGCGGGTTGGCCCGGCGGATCGCGCCCGGCGGCGGGTTGGCGCTGTCGTACCGGCCGGAGACGAAGCCCTGCGCCAGCGGGCTGTAGGCGATCACGATCCGGCCGGCCTTCTCCGCGTACGGGATCAGGTCGTCCTCGGCGGCGCGGGCGACGATGCTGTACTGGACCTGGTTCGACAGCACCCGGCCACCCAGCGCCGCCTCGGCGATCCGCCAGCGGCGCAGGTCGTAGTTGCTGACGCCGACCTCGCCGACGAGCCCGACGCCCTGCAGCGTCCGCATCCCCCGCATGATGGTCCGGTCGCTGACCAGCGGGTTCGGCTGGTGCACCTGGTAGAGGTCGATGGTCCGCACGCCGAGCCGGGCCGCGGAGGCGACGGCCCGCTGCTGCACGATCGGCGGTAGCGGCAGCACCGGGAGGAGCTTGGTGGCGACCACGGCCCGGGGCCGCTCGTCGCCCAGGGCGGCGCCGAGGATGCGTTCGCTGCGCCCGAAGCCGTAGACCTCGGCGGTGTCGAAGAGGGTGATGCCGAGGTCGAGCGCCCGGCGGACGATCACCCGCGCGATCTGCTCGTATTCGGGGCCGTAGCCCCACTCCCGGGAACCGAACTGCCAGGTCCCGAGACCGATCTTGGACATGGGTCGGGCGGTGTCGAGTTCAGCGAAGCGCATGTCCGGACGGTACCCGGCTCCGGGCCGCGACGCCCCCGGTCCGGCCGCGACGAACCGATTGACAAAATTTGGTTTTACATACAAACTGATTTTGCCATGAGAGACGTCCTGTACCTGGAGCAGATCGAGCAGGCCGAGACCCTGCTCAAGCCGCAGCGCATCGAGGTGCTGCGGGAACTGGCCGAACCCGGCACCTGCGGCGAAGTCGCGGCCCGGCTGGGCCAGACCCCGCAGCGGGTCTACTACCACGTCAAACGCCTGGTCGACGCCGGACTGGTCGACCAGGTCGCCGAACGCAAGGTCCGGGGCATCCACGAGGGGATCTACCAGGCAAGCGCGCGGACCTACTGGCTGTCCCCGCGCCTGGTCGGCCGGCTCGGCCTGCGCCGCGTGCAGGACGAGTTCAGCCTCGGCTACCTGCTGGACCTGATGGAGGAGGTCCAGGCCGACATCGCCGGCCTCGACCGCACGGCGCCCGAGCTGCCGTCGGTCGGGTTGTCCGGCGAGATCCGGGTGCCACCCGAACAGCGCCAACAGTTCCTCAACGACCTGCAGTCCGCGCTGCAGGACCTGTTCACCCGCTACGGCGGAGCCGAAGGCGACGCGTTCAAACTCGCCGTCGCCTGCTATCCCAAGGGAGAAGACCGTGACTGAGCCGATGACCCTGCGCGCCCGGGTCGCCGCCCCGCTCGCCGCCGTCCACACCGCACTGACCGACGCCGGGGCGCTGCGCACCTGGTTCGCGGAGCACGCCGAGGTCGAACTGCCGCACCGCTACGAGTTCTGGGGCCGCCACACCCCCGAGGGCGACGCACCGCACCAGCGGCTGCTGCACGTCGACGACCACAGCCTGCGGCTGGCCTGGGTGCTCGACGGCGAGGAGACCACCCTCGCGATCGACCTGACCGCGGAGTCCGCCGACTCGACCCTGATCACCCTCTCGCAGACCCACTTCGACTTCTCCGACGTGATCACCGGCAAGAGCATCCGCGGCGTCCTGAACACCTTCTGGGCGCTGTCCGTCGCCAACCTGATCGACCACCTCGAGGGCCGGCCGCTCACCCCGCGGGTCGACTTCACCTCCGCCGAACTCCGCGCCGAGGTCGAGATCGACGCGCCGGCAGAGAAGATCTTCGAGTCGTTGACCGACTCGGCGGCGGCCAGCAGCTGGTTCGGCTACCCGATCGAGATCGAGCCGCACGTCGGCGGCCGGTACGCCATGGGCGGCTTCGACGACAACCCCAACCCGGCGAAGATCGTCGACCTCACGCCCGGCCGCCGGCTGACCGTCGACTGGGGCCCGGCCGGGGTGAACACCTGGGAACTGGAGGGCTCCGCCGGCCGGACCCGGCTGACCCTGGTGCAGAGCGGGTTCGACACCGGGCGGCCGCCGTACGCGGGTTGGGCCGGCACCCTGTCCGGCCTGGCCGAACTGCGCCGCTACCACGAGCTGCCGAACTGGCAGCCGGTCTGGCTGGCGGCCTGACCTCCCGCGGCGTACGACGGGGCGGCCGGGCAGGCCGTGTACCGTCGGCGGTGGCGGGCCGACCCGCCACCGCCGACGGTTCGTTCCTGTGACCCCCGAGCAGACCGGGGCCTTCCGGTGGCGTTCCAACAACGGAAGGTTCTGGTATTGACCACGCCTACGCGTGCCCGTAATAACCGTCGGCGTTCACCCGCCGCTGATCGACAGCCGCCGGAGGCCAACCGGCAGACACCGGGTGCCACCCCGCCCTCCCCGGCCCCGACCGCCCCACCGGCCACCTCGTTCGGCGACCTGCCGCTGCACCCGGCGTTGCTGGCCACACTGGCCGGACAGGGGCTGGGCGTGCCGTCGCCGATCCAGGCCGCGGCGCTGCCCGACGCCGTCGCCGGACACGACGTCCTCGGCCGGGCCCGCACCGGCTCCGGCAAGACCCTGGCCTTCGGGCTGGCGCTGCTGACCCGGCTGGCCGGGCAGCGGTCCCAGCCACGCCAGCCGATCGCGCTGGTGCTGGTGCCCACCCGCGAACTCGCCGCGCAGGTCACCACCGCGCTGGAACCGTACGCCCGGGCCGTCAAGCTGCGCACCTGCACCGTCGTGGGCGGACTGTCACTCAACCGGCAGGCCGAGGCGCTGCGGCGGGGCGCGGAGGTCGTCATCGCCACCCCGGGTCGACTGAACGATCTCGTCGAACGCGGTGACTGTCTCCTCGACAAGATCACGGTCAGCGTCCTGGACGAGGCCGACCAGATGGCCGACATGGGGTTCCTGCCACAGGTCAGCAAACTGCTCGCCCGCACCGACCGGGCCGGGCAACGGATGCTCTTCTCGGCCACCCTCGACGGCGACGTCGACAAGCTCGTCCGCCGTTTCCTGACCACCCCGGCCCGGCACTCCGTCGACCTGCCGGCCGCTGTGGTGCCCCGGATGGACCACCACCTGCTGCACATCGAGGCCGCCGACAAGACCTCGACGACCGCGCAGATCGGCGCCCGCGAGGGGCGAGTGATCATGTTCGTCGGGACCAAGCACCGGGCCGACCGGCTGGCCCGGCAACTGCTCGCGAGCGGCGTACCCGCCGCGGCGTTGCACGGCGGCAAGTCACAGCCACAGCGCGCCCGTGCCCTCGAGCAGTTCCGCACCGGGACGATCAACGCCCTGATCGCCACCGACCTGGCAGCCCGCGGCATCCACATCGACGACCTGGACCTGGTCGTCAACGTCGACCCGCCCGGCGATGCCAAGGACTACCTGCACCGGGGAGGCCGGACCGCCCGGGCGGGACGGTCCGGCACCGTCGTCACCCTGGTCCTGCCCGACCAGCACCGGGACACCACCCGGCTGCTCGCCGCCGCCGGGATCGCCGCCCAGTCCTTGCGGGTACGCCCCGGCGACGCCGAACTCGCCCGGATAACCGGTGCCCGCACCCCCTCGGGCGTACCGGTCGTCCCGAAGCCGCAACCCACCGCCGGATCGGCTCCCGGCCGGCGTCGCCGCGGGCGCTGACCTGCTGCGATCCGCTCCACCGGGCGGTGCGCGCGTCCGGCGTGCGCCGTTCACTGAATCGACACCCATGCAGCTCCCCGGCGACACACGGTCGCCGGGGAGCGGCCGTACACATCTTGCATGGAACTGCTCCTGACCAGCCCGGCAACCGCCGGGACCGGCGGGTACACGCTGCTGATCGCCGACGACTCGGCGCAGGTGGCCGCCGCGCAGCGGCTACGCCACGAGGTCTTCGCCGGCGAACTCGGCGCCACCCTGCGGTCCCCCGTCGCCGGGCTCGACGTCGATGAGTTCGACGAGCACTGCGACCACCTCCTGGTCCGCGACGACACCACCGGCGCCGTCGTCGGCACCTACCGGATGCTGCCGCCCGGCCGGACCACCCGCCGGTACGGCGACACCGAGTTCGACCTGTCGTCGCTGGCACCGCTCGCCGACGTACTGGTGGAGACCGGGCGCTCGTGCGTGCACCCGGACCACCGGTCCGGTGCGGTGATCAACCTGATGTGGGCCGGAATCGCCCGCTACCTGCACCTGAGCGGGCGACGCTGGCTCGGCGGCTGCGCCTCGGTGCCGCTCGCCGACGGTGGGGCGACCGCCGCGGCGGTCTGGACCCGGGTCGCCGCGAAACACCTGTCCCCGCCCCTGCTGCGGGTACGCCCCCGCCGGCCGTTGCCGGCCGGCGTCGCGACCTCGGACGGGGACCGGGCTGCGATCCCGCCGCTGCTGCGCGGCTACCTGCGCCTCGGGGCGTGGGTGTGCGGCCCGCCCGCCCACGACCCGGACTTCGACGTCGCCGACTTCTACGTGCTGCTGTCGACCGACCGGATGCACCCGCGTTACCTGCGGCACTTCCTCGGCGGGCAGGGGTGAACCCGCTCTGGCGGCCGTCGTCGCCCTGCGGTCCGGGGTGCCTGCCGCCCGCCGGCGCGCCCCGGGTCGGGACGGTACGGCTGGCCGCGCGCCTCGCGGCGCTGGTCGCCGTGCTGCTCGCCGGCCTGCCGCTGCCACTGCTGCTGCCCATGCTGCCGGGACACCGCCGACACGCGGTCGCCCGGGGCTGGGCCCGCGCGCTGCTGCGGGCGGCCGGCGTACGCCTCGTCGTGCGGGGCCGGCTGCCGCAGCGCCGCGCCCTGCTGGTCGCCAACCACGTGTCGTGGCTGGACGCGCTGGTGGTGCTGGCCGTCGCGCCGGCCCGGATGACGGCCAAGCGGGAGGTACGCGACTGGCCGGTCATCGGTGCCCTGGTCGACGCCGGCGGCACGATCTTCGTCGACCGGGAACGGCCGCGGACGCTGCCGGCGACCGTCGCCGCCGTGCGCTCGGCGCTGGCCGGCGACGCCGTCGTGGCCGTCTTCCCCGAGGGGACCACCTGGTGCGGTCGGAAGGCCGGACGGTTCCGGCCGGCGATGTTCCAGGCCGCGGTCGACACCGGTGCGCCGGTCGTCCCGGTCACCCTCGCCTACCGGCGGTCGTCGGGTACGGCGACGACGGTGGCCGCGTTCCTCGGCGACGACACGCTGTGGGCCTCGGTACGGCGGGTGCTGGCCGCGCCGGACCTGACCGTCACCGCCACCGCGCGGGCCGCCCTGCACCCGGGTGACGCCGCCACCCGGCGCCGGCTGGCCCGGATCGCCGAGGCCGCCGTACGCGCCGACGACCACTGGGTGCTGGCCGCCTGACCCGGGCGGCGGCGGCCGGCCGTGCGGGGCGGCCGGTGGTGCCGCGCGTGGCCCGGCCGGGTCGGGTCGGCTCCGGCCGGGCCTGGTCCTGCCGGCGGAGTGCCGGCAGCCTGCCGGCGGGATGCCGGTCGGCATGGTGGCGCCGCCCGGGCGGCGCCACCGGCCGTTCAGACGAGAGTGACGTGGCCGTTGTCGAGGTCGTAGCGGGCGCCGACGACGGCCAGCTGGCCGTGCCGCACCTTCTCCCGGATGATCTCGCTGCGGTCGAGCAGCGCCCGGACCTGGGCGCGCACGTTGGCCTTGACCGCCCGGTCGACGACGTCGCCGGGGCCGCCGACCAGCGGCTCGACGATCGGCCGCAGCGCGTCGACGATGGTGCCGATGTGGCCGGGTGCGTGACCGCCGTGCTCGATGGCCTCGATCGTGGCGGTGACGGCGCCGCACCGCTCGTGGCCGAGCACCATGATCAGCGGCGGCGCGAACTCCTCGACCGCGAACTCGATGCTGCCGAGCAGCAGGTCGTCGACGATGTTGCCGGCCACCCGGTTGTCGAACAGGTCGCCGAGCCCCTGGTCGAACAGGATCTCCGGGGAGACCCGCGAGTCGGCGCAGCCGAGCGTGATCGCGAACGGGTCCTGGCCGTTGGCGAGCTGGCGCAGGTAGGCGACGGACTGGTGCGGGTGCCGGGCGTGGCCGCGGGTGAAGCGCCGGTTGCCGGCCAGCAGGTGGGCGACAGCGGCGGCCGGGGTCGACGGTGCCGGGCCGCCGGCGGACGCGGCGGTCGGGGCGCCGACACCGGCGACGGCGATCGCGCCGGCGGTGAGGCCGCCGGCGGTCAGCAACGTCCTGCGGCGGAGGGTCTCTCGTGACAAGGCGTGTCCTCTCGGCGAAGCGATGGCGAGCCGGCGTCCGGCTCGGTGGGGCTGTGGGTGGAGCCGGCAGGTTTCCGGTCCGCTCCGGGCGACGGTCGCCGGCTGTGTGCGGGGCGTCGCCTTCGGTCGGATCGATCGTGCCCACCGCCGGTCGACGGCGGAACCCCGTTTCACCCCACACGGCCGGCCATCACCGGGCTGACCTCGGCCAAGGCGACTCTGTCAGAAGTTTTACAGCAGGCTCACAGTTGACATCCAGCAGACCGGCTCATCCGGATCATCGGCGTGGCGCCACCACACCGCCCGAGGAGGTCGCGACGTCAGCCCGCGCCAAGCCCGTCCAGATAGGACGGTGGTACGGCGTCGGTCAGCCAGACGCCGTTCGCGCTGCGAAAGAACTCATGGCCGGCCCGGTGCATCGCCGCCGAATCGACGGTGAGGACCACGACGGCGCCGCGCCGGCGGGCGCCGACCCGGTGGGCGGTGGCCCGGTCGGCGGAAAGGTGCACGTGGTGCCGGCCACCCCGGTCCAGGCCGGTCGCCCGGATCGACTCCAGCGCGGCGGCGCCGGTGCCGTGGAAGAGCCGCTCCGGTGGCACCACCGGGGCGAGGCCCAGTTGCACCGGAACCGAATGCCCCTGGTTGGCCCGGATCCGCTCCACCCCGTCGGGGCCACGCTCCACCGCGAACCGGCGCTTGTCGTTGCCAGCCACCACCAGGTCGAGTTCGTCGCGCCCGATCCGGGTCGCGGCCAGGAACTCGTCGACCGGCACCCAGCCGGCCGCGTCGAGGGTCAGCCCGACCCGCTCCGGGGCGTGCCGCAACAACCGCGACATCCGCTTGCTCAGACTGACGATCCGTTCGTGATCCACGCCGATGAGTGTGGGCGCCGGGGTCGCCGGGTTCCAGGGGTTTTCCGGGCCGGATGCCGGGTCCGGGGCAGGCGCCCCGGACCCGGTCACAGGTACTGGCCGCTGGGCAGCGGCTCCGGCTCCACCGCCACCTGGTAGCCGTCCCGCAGCGCGTACAGCTCGGCCAGCGTCGCGCCGGCCGCCGGCACGCCGGCCGACGTACCCAGCCAGGTCTGCGCCTCGGCGGGCGACAGCGCCGGCACCTCGATCCGGGCCAGGCAGCGCCCCGGTCGTACGACGGCCGGGTGCAGCCGGGCCAGATCCTCGTTGGTGGTGATCGCCACCAGCACCTTGCGGCCCTGGCCGAGCAGGCCGTCGGTGAGGTTGAGCAGCCGGGACAGCGCCTGCCCGGTGGTCTGCTTCGCCTCGCCGCGGATCAGCTCGTCGCAGTCCTCGAGCAGCAGCAGCCGCCACTTGTCGTGCTTGCGGTCGGGGCACGAGCACTCGCGGCCCCCGTTGAGCGCGACCTCCATCAGGTAGGCCGGGCTGTTGAACAGCGCCTCCGGGTCGAGCACGCAGTCGAACTGGCACCAGTCCCGCCACTCGCGGGCCAACGCCCGCAGGACCGTGGTCTTGCCGGTGCCCGGCGGGCCGTGCAGCAGCACCAGCCGGCCGCGTACCGAGTCACGATCGACCTTGACGAGCCGGTCGAACTCGGCCCGGGCCGGGGCGGCGTAGTTGCCCCGGATGTCCGCCCACGAGCCCACGCTGATCGAGCGCGGGTTGCGCTGCGGGCCGTTCGACGACGCGTACCAGAAGCCCATCGTCACGGCCTCCTCGACCGGTGGCGGCGGCTCCGTCATGCCGTCGGTCGCCCGGGCGAGGATCTCGTCGCCCAGCTCGGCGGTGGTCGCGGTGACCGCGACGTGGGCGGTCCTGCCACGCGGCCAGTGCACCGCGCGCAGCGTCCAGCCGTCCCCGGCGGCGAGCCGGGCGTGCTCGGTGTCGCTGCGGCTGTCCCGTAGCACCCGTACGTCGGGCGGCAGCAGCGTCGCGTCGTCGCGGACGTTGTTCAGGCTCTTCGACGTCGCGTACGGCTGGTGGCCGGCGACGAACGCGGTCAGCCCGAGCGCGTCGATGACGTCGCGCGGGGAATCGGAGTCGTCCACGGTGAGGACGACGGGCAGCAGCGACTCCGGCGCGGGGCCGGGAGCGCCGACTTCGAGCGGGATCTGCCGTGGGATACGCACCCGGACATGATCGCGGCCGGAAGGTGTTGCGGGATACCGCTTTTCGCGCCGGAGCGGGCCCGTCACAGGTGCTTGCGGCGCCACTCGCTCTGGTCGGCCTCGCTGGCCAGTTGTTCGTTCAGCGCGGTCTCCCGGATTCTGGACCGGTGCCGCTCCCGGTGCCGGATCTGGGTCACCGCGACCGTGACGCTGCCCGCCGCCAGGATACCGAGCGCGATCAGCGCCGGGGGACGCAGCACCACCGTGATGAGCAGCAGGATCCCCACGAACGGCAGGATCAGGCTCGGCCGGAACCCGGGCAGCACCCGCCACGCCATCGCGACCAGGGCCGTCAGATACAGCAGGACGCCGCCGTACAGGACGTCGAGTTCGATGCCGCCGATCCGGTGCTGCCAGCCGGTCGAGGTGTCCGCCGTGATGTCGGTCAGGTACTTCTTGAGGCCGAGGGCGAACAGGATGATCCCGATGATCATCGGCAGGTGCAGGAACGTGTACGCGTCGCGGACCAGCCTCATCCGGGCGCGGCGTTCCCGGGTGCCGTGCAGCACCTGCTCGATGGCGAGCGCCGGTTCGTCGAAGTACGCCCACCACAGCGCCGCGATCACGGCGATGCCGAACACCGCCGCCGCGACCGCCTGCCACGAGACCGGCGCGCTGCCGATGAGGTTGGCGCCGACGCCCAGCGAGATGATCGACTCGCCCAGCGCCACCAACACGATCAGCGCGTGCCGCTCGGCCCAGTGCCCGGCCGAGGTGAGCGTCCACCGGCTGGTGTAGATCTTCGTTCCGAAGCCGTACTCGACGGCGAGCGCGGCCAGCCACAGGCTGAGGCGCACGGCGTACTCGGCATCGCCCGCGAAGAGCCGGGCCGGCACGAACCCGGCGATCCCGATCAGCGTCGCGCTGATCAGGATCGGCGCGGCGAACAGCAGTACTCCGTGCCGTGGCCCCGGCGTCACCCGGTTCACGCCCCACACGATGGCGACCTGCATGGCCCGGACGATGAAGTAGCAGGCGGCGAAGAGCAGCGGCCCGTGCAGCCCGCCCGGCTGGTCGACGAACGCCTCCGAGATGGTGAGCGCCAGCACGAACACGGCGGCCATGTTGATGAACACGATCACCGGGACGATCCCCTGGTCGGCCCGGATCAGGTTGCCCAGTGCCGCCATGCTCGTCCAACACCACCACAGCAGCGCGAGCACCAGCAGGGCGCGCAGCAACCCGAGCAGGCCCAGTTCCTCGCCGGTCAACTGGGTCACGTTGAGGAACGCGAACACGTAGACCAGGTCGAAGAACAGTTCGAGGCGGGTGACCCGCGATCCCGGCGCGCCGAGCCGGATCCACCGCGACCAGCGGAACTCGCCTTCGGTGCTCACCAGGTCGAGTCTTGCAGCCGGCCAACCTCGCCGGGCGGCAACCGCCAACCCGGGGACGCGGGCCGAGCCGACCGCGTGATCGTCTGCGGTTCAGGCGCGGCACTCACGGCGTGTCGGGTGTCCGAGCCGCAGACGATCAGGCCGGCCGGGGTGCGCCGCCGGCAGCCGACGCCTCGGTCAGGCGCCAGGCGGCGTTGATCAGGCCGACGTGCGAGAACGCCTGCGGGTGGTTGCCGAGCTGCCGTCTGGTGGCCGGGTCGATCTCCTCGGCGAACAGGCCGAGGTCGTTGCCGTGGCCCAGCAGGTCGTCGAAGAGCACGCCGGCCTCGTCCACCCGACCGGCCAGGGCCAGACACTCGACGAGCCAGAAGCCACAGGCGACGAACGCGGCGGAGTCGCCGTACCAGCGGCGCACCAGCGGGCCGTCGGCGAGCCGGTCGCGGACCGCCTCGATGGTGGCGAGCATCCGCGGATCGTCGGCGGGCAGGAACCCGACCAGCGGCAGCAGCAGCACCGAGGCGTCGAGGCGGTCGGAGTCGAAGGCGCCGGCGTACGCCCCGATCCGCTCGCACCAGGCGCGTCGCAGCACGGCCGCGCGGATCTCGTCGCGGGCGGTGGCCCAGCCGGCGGCCCGGCCGGGTACGCCGAGCGCGCCGGCGAGCCGTACGGCCCGGTCGAGGGCCACCCAGCACATCACCTTCGACGAGGTGTAGTGCCGGGGGTGCTCGCGGGACTCCCACATCCCCGAGTCGGGCAGCCGCCAGCTGTCCGCCGCCTGGTCGGCGAGGGAGACGAGCAGTTCGCGGGTGGCGTCGCTCAGCTCGCCGATCCGCTCGCGCAGCAGTTCGGCGGCGAACAGGACCTCGCCGAGGACGTCGAGTTGGCGTTGCTTCCACGCGTCGTTGCCGACCCGGACCGGGCGGCTGGCCCGGTGGCCGGCGAGGTGGTCGAGTTCGTGTTCGGTCAGGTCGCGTTCGCCGGTGACGCCGAACATGATCTGCAGTGGTGCGCCGCCGAGCGGGCCGAACGCGTCGGCGATCCAGTCGAAGAAGCGGCCGGCCTCGTCCGGGCAGGCGGCGACCCACAGCGCCTGCATGGTCAGGCTGACGTCGCGCAGCCAGGCGAAGCGGTAGTCCCAGTTGAGGTCGGCGCCGATCTGTTCGGGCAACGACGTGGTGGCGGCGGCGACCACCGCGCCGCTGCGCTGGAAGGTCAGGCCCTGCAGCACCAGGGCGCTACGGCGTACCTGGGGCAGGTAACGGCCCTGGTAGCCGCGGTGCAGGGCGGCCCAGGAGTACCACGCCTCCAGGGTGTCGTGCACCGACGGCTCCGGACCGCCGCGGTCGACCGGCTCGTACGTCGGCTCGTAGGCCAGCCGGAACCTGACCCGCTGGCCGGCGGCGACCGGGTAGCGGCCGGCGAGGGTGCCGCCGGTGGCCGTCAGCTCGGAGTCGTCGGTCAGCCGCAGCCCGACTGCTCCGGCCCGCGCCATCCAGGTCCGGCCGTCGCGGTACCACCGGGGCTCGGTCAGGCCGTATTCGAGGCGGGGGGCGACTTCGACGGCGACCGTGACGGTGCCGTCGAGGCCCTCGACGATGCGCAGCAGGGTGTGCGGGGCGTCGAAGCCGATCTCGTGGCCCCGGCTGCCGGGGTGCAGCGCGAGCGCGTCGGTGACCGCGACCGCGCCGGTGGCGGTCCGCAGCACGGTCCGCAGCACCAGGGAGTCGCCGACGTAGTCCCGGGTCACGGTGTGCGCGTCGACCGGGGCGATCGACCAGTGCCCGGCGTCCGGGTCGAGCAGGCGGCCGAAGACGGCGGGCGAGTCGAAGCGGGGCGGGCCCCACCAGTCGACGGAGCCGTGCGAGCTGATTAGGGCGGCACTGTGGCAGTCGGACAGCAGGCCGTAGTCGCTGATCTCCGGCGGGCCGGCGGTCACCACGTACCGCCGGGTCCGGCCGGGACCGGGGACGCGGCACCCGGCGGCACCGTGCCCCGGACCGGTCCGGTGGGGTGCAGCCGGTCGACGCCGGCCAGCGCGGGCGTGACCGACGTGCACAGGTCGCGCAGGTTGCGGCGGTACGTGCCGTCGGCGCGGATCCGGTCGACGGCGGCGGCGATCAGCGCCGGCAGGTCGGGGTGCAGGAACCGGGCGGCGGCGCCGCGTTCGACGGTGGCGCCGCCGTCGAGGGCGATGCCGACGCCGAGTTCGGCGGCGCGCCGGGCGACCAGCGGCTGGTCGCCGAAGAACGGTACGACGACGACCGGCACCCGGGCGAGCAGCGCCTCGTGGAAGCTGTTGCTGCCGCCGTGGGTGACGAAGACGTCGGCCCGGCTGAGGATCCGCTGCTGGTCGACCCGGTCGTGCACGGCCCAGTTCGCCGGATACGTGGGCAGCACCGGCCGGCCGCGGGTGACGAAGACGACGTCGACGTCGCGGGTCCACCGGGCGGCGAGGCCGGCGACGCAGCGGCGTACACCGTCGCGGGTGGTCGGATCGGCGTGCCACAGGTTGTCCATCACCTCGGTACCGAACGACAGGTAGACCAGCGGCCGCCCGGCGGGCCGGGCCGGGCGCCGGTGGCCGTCGGAGAGGTAGCCGGCGAACCGGTAGTGGGCCGGCCGGCGGTGGTGGCGGAAGTCGGCGGGCGTCACCGCCGGGTACGACCACAGCAGGTTCGTCGGTGCCGGGATGTGCAGGCTGTTGGAGACGAGTTCGACGTCGCCGGGGGCGACGGTGAGGCCGTACCGGCGGCGCAGGGTTTCGGTCGCGGCCCGGTTGGTCGGCGACGACAGGCAGTCGGCGAGGTGCCGGCGGTCGGTCATCGGGCCGATCAGCCCCGGTACGGAGGCCCAGTACGGCACCCCGGCGAGCCGGGCGGCAAAGTGGCCCTCCAGCGCGCAGAAGTCGTGGACGACCAGGTCGGGGCCGAAGTCACGGGTGATCGCGAGGCTCTCGTCGAGCAGTTCGCAGACCCGGTTCAGGACCCCGGACGCCGGCGTGTTGACGAAGTGCCGGGAGCCGTCGAGGGTGTCGGTGAGCCCGGCCAGGTCGCCGAGGTCGGGTGCGGTGGTCTGCCGGTCGACCAGCACCAGCCGGAAGGTGTGCTCGGCCCGGTAGGCGCGGATCATCCGCTTGAGGATGTTGAGATGCCCGTCGTTCGGGATCGTGAAGACCATGATCCGCTTACCCGCCATCGCGCCCCCTAGGCCAGTCGGCGTCGGCGGCGAATGCCCGGTCGGGCGTGCTCCAAACGGGGGACCGCGGCCGGGTGCGCCGGTACGGTGGCGGTGGTGGACGGGCCGCCGTACCGGGACGCGCGGCTGCCGGTGGCGGTACGCGTCGAGGACCTGCTGCGCCGGATGACGCTGCCGGACAAGGCCGGGCTGCTCTTCCACACCATGGTCGGGATCGGGCCGGATGGCTCGCTGGCCCCGGCCGACCCGGACGCCGGGCTGCTGTCGGCCGCCGAGATGGTGCGCGACCGGCGGATGAACCACTTCAACCTGCTCGGTACGGCCGCGCCCGCCGACCTGGCCCGCTGGCACAACGGGCTGCAGGACCTGGCCGCCGCGACCCCGTTCGGCATACCGGTCACGGTGTCGTCCGACCCCCGGCACGCGTACTCGGCGAACCCGAACACCGCCGCGCTGGCCGGTGCGTTCTCGGTGTGGCCGGAGCCGCTGGGGATGGCCGCGACCCGGGACGCGGCGCTGGTGCGCGGGTGGGCGGACGTGGTCCGGCAGGAGTACGCCGCGGTCGGCATCCGGGTCGCCCTGCACCCGCAGGCGGACCTGGCGACCGAACCGCGCTGGCCGCGTACGCTCGGCACCTTCGGCGAGGACGCGGGGCTCGCCGCCGAGCTGGTGCGGGCGTACGTCGGCGGGTTGCAGGGGCCGACGCTCGGGCCGGACGGGGTCGCCGCGATGGTGAAGCACTTCCCCGGCGGCGGTGCCGCCCACGACGGCGAGGACCCGCACTTCCGGTACGGCCGCGAGCAGGTCTATCCCGGCGGCCGGTTCGCCGACCACCTGCGGCCGTTCGTGGCGGCGCTGGACGCCGGCTGCTCGCAGGTGATGCTCGGCTACGGGATGCCGCGCGGGACCGGCTACGCAGAGGTCGGATTCAGCTTCAACCGGGACGTGGTCGGCGGGCTGCTGCGGCGGCGGATGGGTTTCGGCGGCATCGTCTGCACCGACTGGGGGGTGCTGACCGGGGCGGTGTTCCGGGGGCAGGTCCGGCCGGCGCGGGCCTGGGGGCTTGAGCACCTCTCCCCCGCGCGGCGGGCGCACCGGGTTCTCGACGCCGGCGCCGACCAGATCGGTGGCGAGGCCGTACCGGGGCTGGTCGTCGACCTGGTGCGGGCGGGGCGGGTCGGGGTGGCCCGGCTGGACGCGTCGGTGCGGCGGGTGTTGCGGGAGAAGTTCACCCTCGGGCTTTTCGACCGGCCGTACGTGGACCCGGACCGGGCGGCTGCCGTCGTCGGGTGCGCGCGGTTCCGGGCGGCGGGGCTGGCCGCCCAGCGGGCCTGCGTGACGCTGTTGTCGAACGCGGCCCCGGACCGGGCGGCGCGTCTGCCGTTGCGGCGCGGGCTGCGGGTCTGGTGCGACGGGGTGGCCCCCGAGGTCGTCGCCCGCGACTGGCGGGTGGTGGACCGGCTGGCCGACGCCGACGTGGCGCTCCTTCGCCTGCAGGCACCGTACGACCACCGGCCCGGGCAGTTCGAGGCGTTCTTCCACGCCGGGTCGCTGGAGTTCGCCGCCGGGGAGATGGCGCGGGTGCTGACGATCGCCGAGACCGTACCGACGGTCGTCGACGTCTACCTGGACCGGCCGGCGGTGCTGTCCCGGCTGGCGGCGCGGGTGGCGGCGCTGACGGTGTCGTTCGGGGTGTGCGACGAGGCGCTGACGGACGTGCTGGCCGGGCGGGCGGCGCCGGGTGGGCGGCTGCCGTTCGACCTGCCCCGCTCGTCGGCGGCGGTTCGGGCCGGCCGGCCCGACGTGGCGTTCGACACCGTCGACCCGGTCTTTCGCTTCGGTCACGGCCTGACCTACCGAGATTGACAAGACTTCTTGTACGTCATCTCTTGTACATCATTTCTTGTGGGTCTACGGTGAATCGCATGACCGAACGCAGCGAGGAGGCCGGCGGGCCGTCCGACGACGGCCGGACCGTGCACCTGACCGATCCGCGGGCCATGCGTGCCCTGGCCCACCCGACCCGCCTGCGGCTCCTCGGCGAACTGCGCGGCCGGGGCCCGCAGACCGTCGGCATGCTCAGCGAGATCGTCGACGAGGCGGTCGGCTCGGTCAGCTACCACCTTGGCAAGCTGGCGTCGTTCGGGTTCGTCGAGGAGGTTCCGGAACTCGCCCGCGACCGGCGGGAACGGTGGTGGCGGGCAACCCACGAGCGGACCGCGTGGAAGCCGGTGGAGGTCCTCGACGACCCGGAGCGCCGGGCCGCCCTGGACTCGTTGCGCCGCACCGTCCTGCGCCGCTATGTCGAGGTCCTGGAGCGCTACCTCGAATCCGAGGCGACCCTCGCCCCGGCCTGGGTCGCCGGCGCCACCAGCGGCGACACCCAACTGCACCTGACCAGCGACGAGCTGACGGAACTGCAGGCCGACCTGAAGGCGCTCGTCGACCGGTGGGAGGCCCGGGGCGCCGCCGGTCGGGCCGGCACCGAAGCGGTCACCCTGATGTTCCACGCGTTCCGGCGGCCGGAATGAAGGCCGCCGCGCGCGTCCCGGCGCGGCGGACCCCCGACCGGCGGTACGGCCCACTGCTCGGCCTGGTCGTCGGCCACGCGGTGTCGCTGACCGGCAACATGCTCACCATCATCGCCCTGCCGCTCTACGTGCTCGCCGAGACCGGGTCGGCGGCGGCGACCGGCCTCGTCGGCGCCTTCGCCACCGCACCGATGGTGATCGGCGGCGCCTTCGGCGGGGTGCTGGTCGACCGGATCGGCTACCGCCGGGCCAGCGTCGCCGCCGACCTCGTCTCGGGCGTGACGATCGCCGCCGTACCGCTGCTCGACCGTACGGTCGGCCTGCCGTTCTGGGCGCTGCTCGCGCTGGTCTTCGCCACCGGCCTGCTGGACACCCCCGGGCACACCGCCCGGATCGCGCTGCTGCCCGAGGCCGCCGCCGCGGCCGGCATGCCGGTCGAGCGGGCCGTCGCCATGCTCGAGGCGACCAGCCGCGGTGCCCGGCTCGTCGGCGCCCCGGTCGCCGGGCTGCTGGTGGCGGCGTTCGGCGCGCTGACCGTGCTCGCCATCGACGCGGTCACGTTCGCGGTCTCCGCCGCCGTGGTCGCCGTGCTCGTACCGCGCGGGCTGCGGCCGGCCACGGAACCGGCGGCCGACGCCGGGCCGGGTGCCGACGCCCGCCCGGCGGGTTACTGGCGGGAGTTCACCGACGGGGTCCGGTTCCTGCTCCGCGAGCCGCTGCTGCGCCTCATCGTGCTGATGGTGCTGTTCACCAACCTTCTCGACGCCGCGAAGAGCACCGTCCTGCTGCCCGTCGTCGCCGACCGCGAACTCGGCGGGGCGACCGCGTTCGGCCTGCTGGTCGGCGCGATGGGCGGTGGCGCGCTGGCCGGCTCACTGGTCTTCGGCGCGATCGGCCACCGGCTGCCGCGCCGGCCCACGTACGTGGTCGCCTTCCTGATCGCCGGCGCCCCGCCGTTCCTGGCCCTGGCCGCCGGGCTCCCGCTGCCCGCGCTGGTCACGGTCACCGTCGTCGCCGGCTTCGCCGCCGGCGCGATCAACCCGATGATCGGGACGATCGAGCTCGAGCGGGTGCCGGCCGGGATGCGCGCCCGGGTGTACGGCGTCATCGGCGCCGGCTGCTGGGCGGCGATGCCGGTCGGCTCGGTCGGCGCCGGCCTGGCCGTCAACGCCTTCGGTACGACCGCCACCCTGGTCGTCGCCGGCTGCTGTTACCTGCTGCTCTCACTGACGCCGCTGCTCGGCGGCCCGTGGCGGGACATGTCCCGCCCGGCCCCGGCCCGACCGGCTCCCGTCCCGGAACACGTCTCGTGAAACGGTGGCGCTCGTGCCGGTCGCCAGGCGGGGTACTGCTGTTTCGCTCCACAGCGAATTCGGCGTAGCAACAGCGAATTCGCTGTGGAGCGGAACAGCGACCATCCCCGGCCGCCAACCGAGCTGGAGTCAGTTGCCGGCGCGGGCCAGCTCAGCCTGGTAGGCGGCGGTGAGCCGGCCGAACACCGGCTCCACCCCCGCCGGCCGTGGGATGCCCAGGTGGAGTTCGCGCAGCTCGTCCATGAAGTCGTCCCACAGCGACGGTCCGCCGTCGGCGAGCAGCCGGGCGCGTACGGCCAGTTCGGGGCTGACCGGCAGGTGCCGGACGCCCCACGCGCCGAGCTGGGCGAGGACCGGGACGAGCTGGATCGACGGCTCGGTGAGCCGGTAGACGATCTTCTGTTTGTGGCCCGGATCATGTCTCCTGTCACGACCGACATCGCGATCTCCCTCGACGGTTTCTCGTCCCGCCCCGACCAGTCCCGCGAACACCCGTTCGGCACCGGCGTCGACCTGCACACCTGGATGTTCGAGACCCCGGACGAGAACGCGACCGAGATCGCCGCCGTCACCGGGGCCGGCGCCTACATCATGGGCCGCAACATGTTCGGCCCCCGCCGTACCACGCGCCGGTGTTCGTGCTCGGCCACCAGCCACGCGAGCCGCCGACGATGAAGGGCGGCACCACCTTCACGTTCGTCACCGACGGCATCCACGCCGCCTTCGAACAGGCCAGGGCGGCGGCGCGGCGACCGTCAACCAGTACCTGACCGCCGGCCTGATCGACGAGCTGCGGCTGCACGTCGTACCCGTCACGCTCGGGCACGGCGACCGGCTCTTCGACGGGGTGCCGCCACTGCGGCTCGAGCAGGTGTCCGCCCGCCAGGCGTCGCTGGTCACCCACCTGACGTACCGCGCCCACCACTGAGCACGGCACCCCCGGCCACCCCCGCCAATCGTTAACAGTATTGACAGAACACCGTCGATGGTCATACTTTTCATCACCAACGAGGTTTGGTGAAAGGAATGCTGATGACCGACAGTGGCCTGCTCGGCCGGATCCGCACCGAGCTACCGACCCTGCCGGTCGCCCTGCAACGGGTCGCCGAGCAGATCCTGATCGCCCCCGAGGAGACGGCCCGCGCCACGATCATCGACCTGGCGGAACGGGCCGGTACGTCCACCGCCACGGTCACCCGGTTCTGCCGGCTCTTCGGCCACCGCGGCTACGCCGAACTGCGGGTCGCGGTGGCCACCGAGACCGGCCGGGCGGCGCAGGCCCGCTGGGACACCGACATCGACCGGGAGATCGGTCCCGACGACCCGCTCGACCACCTGCTCGGCGTCGTCGCCAGCGCCGACGCCCGGGCCATCCAGGAAACCGCCGGCCAGGTCGACCTCGCGGCCGTCGACCGGGTCGCGTCGGCGGTCGCCACCGCCACCCGGGTCGAACTCTTCGGCCTCGGCAGCTCCGGCAACGCCGCCCGGGAGATGGCGTTCCGGCTGGAACGGATCCGGGTGCCGTGCTGGCACCGGCCCGACCCGCACACCGCGCTGACCAACGCGGCCCTGCTCGGCCCCGGCGACGTGGCGATCGGCCTGTCGCACAGTGGCCGTACCCGCGAGGTGATCGAAGTGCTCGCCGAGGCCGCCGACCACGGCGCGCTCACCGTCGCGGTCACCTCGTTCCCCCGCTCGCCGCTGGCCGAGACCGCCGACGTGGTGATGACCACCGCCGTGCAGGAGACCACGTTCCGGTTCGCCGCGCTCTCCGCCCTGCACTCCCAACTGCTGGTCCTCGACCTCATCTACGTCGCGGTGGCCCAGCGGACCTACCAGCGCACCACCGAGGCGTTCGAGGTGACCGCCCGCGCGGTCGACGCCCACCGCCTGCCCGACGAAGCCAATCGCGCCGGCCGCCGGCGCCCCCGATCGGAGGTCTGATGAGCATCAGCGCGCACGGTTACCTCGACGCGGTCACCGCGGCGATCGGCCGGGTCGCCGCCGGCCAGACCGAGGGCGTACGGCGGGCGGCCGACCTGGTCACCGCGGGCCTGCGGGCCGGCGGGGTGCTCCAGGCGTTCGGCTGCGGGCACTCCGAGGCACTGTCGATGGAGATCGCCGGCCGGGCCGGCGGACTGGTGCCGACCAACCGGATCGCCCTTCGCGACCTGGTGCTGTACGGCGGCGCCGACCGGGCCGTACTCGACGACCCGCTGCTCGAACGCGACCCGGCCGTGGCCCGCCGGCTCTACGAACTGTCCCCGGTCAAGCCCGACGACGTCTTCGTCGTCACCTCCAACTCCGGCGTCAACGGCGTCATCGTCGAGTTCGCCCTGCTGCTCAAGGAGCAGGGCCACCGGGTCATCGGGATCACCTCGCTTTCCCACAGCGCCAGGGTCGCCTCCCGGCACCCGTCCGGCCGCCGGCTGGCCGACATCGCCGACGTGGTGCTCGACAACGGCGCCCCGTACGGCGACGCCGCCCTGCCGCTACCCGGTGGCGGCGCCGTCGGCGCGATCTCGTCGATCACCGGGGCGCTGCTGGCCCAGCAGATCGTCTGCGAGGTGGTCGCCCGGCTGCTCGCCGCCGGCGAGCAGCCACCGGTCTACCTGTCGGCGAACGTGCCCGGCGGGGACACGCACAACCACGAACTGGAAGCCCGGTACGCCGGACGCATCCGGCGTACCGCCTGACCGGCGCCGCCCGCGCCGTACCTCACACCGGCGCCTACGCGCCGTACCAGAAACGGCGCCTCGCGCGCCGCAGCAGAAACGGCGCCCCCCGCGCCGCACACAAGGCGGCGCCCGCGCCGTACCCGAACCGGCGCCCGCGCGCCGCGACCCGATCGGCGTTCCGCGCCGGGCCGGAGTCGGCGCCGGCGTGCCGCACCCCGGCGCGCCCGCGCGCCGTACCCGGACCGGCGTCCCCGCGCCGGCTCGCCCCGGCGCCCCGCGCCGCCCGACCGAAGAAAGTCGAGGCACCCCCATGACCGCCTCCCCGTCCCCCGGCCGCCGGCTGACCCGGCGGACCCTGGTCCGCACCGCGGGTGCCGCCGCCCTGGCCACCCCCGCCCTCGCCGGCTGCGTCACGAACAGCGGCGGCGGACCCGCCGCCCCGGCACCGACCGGTGCCCGCGACGCCGGCAACCCGCTCGGCGTACCCGACTCGACCCCGCTGGAGGTGGTGATCTTCAAGGGCGGGTACGGCGACCAGTACGCCATCGACGCCGGCACCGTCTACAAGGAACGGCACCCCGGCGCGACCATCGACCACAAGGGAATCCAGAAGGTCGGCGAGGCGCTGCAGCCCCGGTTCGTCGCCGACACCCCGCCGGACGTGGTCGACAACACCGGCGCCGGCCGCCTCGACCTGGCCACCCTGGTCGCCGCCGGCAAGCTCACCGACCTCGCCGAACTGCTCGACGCCCCGACGCTGGACGACCCGGCCCGCACCGTACGGGACACGCTGCTGCCCGGCGTGACCGGGGACGGCACCTTCGACGGCAAGGTCTACGCGCTCAACTTCACCTACACCGTCTGGGGCCTGTGGTACTCGAAGCCGTTGTTCGAGCGGCACGGCTGGACCTGGCCGGCGACGTGGGACGCGATGCTGGCACTGTGCGGGCAGATCAAGGCCGCCGGCTTCGCCCCCTGGACCTACCAGGGCAAGTACCCGGAATACATCAACGACCCGCTGCTGTCGATGGCGGCCAAGGCCGGCGGCCCCGACCTGCTGAAGGCGGTCGACAACCTCGAACCGGGCGCGTGGAAGCGGCCGGAGCTGGTCGACGCCGCCACCGCCCTGCACGAGCTGGCCGCCAGGGGCTACCTGCTGTCCGGTTCGGAGGCGCTGTCGCACACCGAGGCGCAGGCCGCCTGGTCGCAGTCCAAGGCCGCGATCATCCCCTGCGGGTCGTGGCTGGAGGCCGAACAGAAGGGCGTCACCCCGGACGGCTTCGACATGGTGATGGGCGCGGTGCCCGCGCTCGGCACCGGTGACCGGGTGCCGGCCGCCGGTCTCCAGGCGGCCAGCAGCGAGTCGTTCGTGGTGCCGAGCCGGGCGAAGAACCCGCGTGGCGGGCTGGAATACCTGCGGATCCTGTTCTCGCAACGGTCGGCGCGCCGGTTCGCCGAACTCAACAGCACCCTGCCGACCGTCGCCGGCGCCACCGACGGGTTGACCGTCAGCAGCGGCCTCGCATCGGTGCGGGAGGCGGTCGCCGCCGCCGGCACCCACACCTTCACCTTCCGGTTCCGGACCTGGTACGCGCCGCTGGCCAAGGCGGTCGACGACGCCACCGGCGAACTCGTGACGGGTCGGGCCACCCCGGCGCAGTGGTCGGACCGGATCCAGCGGGCCGCCGACACGCTCGCCCGGGACACCACCGTCACCAAATACACCCGGTAGCCGGCGATGACGGCCATCCGGCACGGTCGCCACCGGTTCCTCGCCGCGGCCATCCTGCCCGGTCTGGCGCTGTACGCGGTCTTCGTGCTGTCGCCGTACGCGCAGGCGTTCTACCTCGCCCTCACCGACTGGTCCGGGGTCTCCGGTCAGGTCGACTACGTGGGGCTGGCCAACTTCCGGCAACTGCTGTCCGACCCGCTCTTCCTGGCCGCGTTGCGCAACAACGCCCTGATGCTGCTGGTGGTGCCGGCGGCGACGATCGCGCTCGGCCTGCTGCTGGCCACCCTGGTCAACTTCGGCGGCCGGGGCGGCAGCACGATGCTGTCGGCGGTGCGCGGCGGCGAGTTCTACAAGACGGCGTACTTCTTCCCGCAACTACTGTCGTTGCCGATCATCGCCGTGCTCTGGCAGTTCGTATACCACCCCAACGAGGGGCTGCTCAACGGCGTGCTGCGGGCGGTCGGGCTGGACGCGCTGGCGCGTACCTGGCTCGGTGATCCCCGGCTGGCGCTGTGGGCGGTGATGGCGGTGCTCGTCTGGTCGTCGGTCGGGTTCTACATGGTGCTGTTCTCGGCGGCCATGGAGTCGATCCCCCGCGACGTGCTGGAGGCCGCCGTGCTCGACGGCGCCGGCCGGCTCGACACCCTGCGCCGGGTGATCCTGCCGCTGGTCCGCGACAACGTACAGGTCGCCTTCGTCTATCTCGGGGTGCTCGCGCTCGACGGCTTCGCCGTCGTACAGATCATGACGGTCGGGCCGGGCGGGCCGGACGGCTCGACCGAGGTGATCGGGCTCGGCCTCTACCGCAACGCGTTCACCTACGGCAAGTTCGGCTACGCCGCCGCGATGGGCGTCGCGCTGTTCCTCCTCACCCTGGCACTGGCCGTGGTCACCATGCGGGCCGGCCGGCGAGAACCCGTGGAGTTGTCATGACGACCACCGTCGACAGGGTGCGGCCGGACCGGTGGACCGGGCCGGCGCCACAGGGGCGGCGGGCCACACGCGGCGGTGGCGGCGGGCGCGGGGCGCACCTGTTCCTGCTCGCCTGGGCGGCGGTGGTCACCCTGCCGCTGCTGTGGGCGGTGGTCAGCTCGCTGAAGACCGACCGGGAGATCCTGACCAGTCCGTGGAGCCTGCCGGCCACGCCCCGGCTCGACAACTGGTCGCGGGCCTGGAACCAGGCGTCGATCGGCGACTACCTGCTCAACAGCGCGATCGTCGTCGGCGGTGCGCTGGTCCTGACCATGCTGCTCGGCGCCACCATCTCGTACGCCCTGGCCCGCTACCCGTTCCCGGGCAACCGGATCGTCCACCTGGTCTTCGTCGCCGGGCTGCTCTTCCCGGTGTTCCTGGCCCTGGTTCCGCTGTTCTTCGTGGTCAGGCAGCTCGGGCTGCTCGGCACCTACCACGGGCTGATCCTGGTCTACACCGCGTACGCCCTGCCGTTCACGGTCTTCTTCCTGCACTCGTTCTTCCGTACGCTGCCGTCCGCCGTCGCCGAGGCCGCCTTCCTCGACGGCTGCTCGCACTGGGGTGTGTTCTTCCGGGTGATGCTGCCGCTGGCCCGCCCCGGGCTGGTCAGCATCGCGATCTTCAACTTCCTGGGGCTGTGGAACCAGTACCTGCTGCCGCTGGTGCTCAACCCCGACCCCGACCGGTACGTGCTCGCGCAGGGCCTGGCCGCGCTGTCGGTCAGCCAGGGCTACCGCAGTGACTGGAGCGGCCTGTTCGCCGGGCTGACCATCGCGATGGTCCCGGTCCTGGCCGCGTACGTGCTCTTCCAGCGCCAGATCCGCACCGGCCTGACCGCCGGCGCGGTCCGCTGATCCCCGGCGCCACCCGGGTGACCGGCCGGAGCCGTCCGGCCACCCGTACCCCTTTTGTCCCACCGTGAGGAGATTCCGATGTCACGGAGACCCACCGTCCGCACGGTCGCCGCCGCGGCCGCCACCCTGCTGACCGCCGGCACGCTCGCCGGGGTCGCGGCCACCGCGACCGCCGGCACCACCCCGGCCGCCGCCCCGGGCACCGCCGCCACCTGCGGCATCCTGTTCGACGACTTCAACTACTCGTCGGCGTCCGACCCGGCGATCGCCGCCCGCAACTGGACCGTCCGCACCAACGCCGGCGGTCCCGGCGTACCCGGCGCCGCCTGGCCCGCGTCGAACATCTCGTTCCCGACCGACGCCGGCCAGAAGGTCCTGCAGTTGACCGCGAAGACCGACGGCACCGCCGCCGGCACCAGCCACGCCGAGTTCTTCCACCAGCGCAAGTTCTACGAGGGCACGTACGCCTCGCGGGTGAAGTTCACCGACGCCCCGGTGTCCGGCCCGGACGGCGACCGGCTGGTCGAGACGTTCTTCACCATCACCCCGCTGGACCGGCCGATGGACCCGAACTACGGGGAGATCGACTTCGAGTACCTGCCGAACGGCGGCTGGGGTGAGCAGGGCCCGATCCTCTACCAGACGACGTGGGAGACGTACCAGAACGAGCCGTGGGTGGCCGACAACACGCACACCGCCCAGCGGACCAGCCACGCCGGCTGGCACGACCTGGTCTTCACGGTCAAGGACGGCCGGGTCAAATACTATGTGGACGGTCAACTGGTGGCCGACCACGGCGACCGCTACTACCCCGAGACCCCGATGTCGATCAACTTCAACCTGTGGTTCATCGACCTGAACGGCCGCAGCACCCCGGGCCTGGCCACCTACGTCCAGCAGGTCGACTACCTCTACTTCATCGCCGACCAGGCCATCACCACAGTTGAGGCGAAGAACCGGGTCAACGCCTACCGCACGGCCGGCACCAGCCACGTCGACACGGTCGGCACCGGCGGGCCGTGCCCGACCTCCTCCCCCACCCCGTCGCCCACCGTCTCCCCGACGGTGTCGCCGACGCCGACCCGGACACCGACGAACCCCCCGGTCGGCTGCGCCGGCGTACCGGCCTGGAACTGGGGCACCGTCTACCTCGAGGGCCAGCGGGTACGCCACAACGGCGGGCTGTGGCAGGCGAACTGGTGGACGCAGGGTTCCGAGCCCGGACTGACCGCCCAGTGGCGTGAGATCGGCCGCTGCTGACCCGTACCGCACGACCGGGGCCCTCCGCACCGGCCCGGGCCCTCCGCGCACCGGCGCGGAGGGCCCGTCGCCGAAGAGCACCTTGACCTCAAGCTTGGTTTCAGTTTTAGCCTCGAAGCACCTGCTCACGGCGAATCTGAAGGGCCTCCGGAATGACCATGCCTCCCCTGCGCATCTCGGTGATCGTCGGCAGCACCCGCAACGGCCGCTTCGGGCCGATCGTGGCGAACTGGTTCACCGGTCACGCCGCCCGACGTCCCGACCTGCACGTCGAGATCGTGGACCTGGCCGATCCCCAACCGGTGAGCGCGACCCTCGCCGCCGCCGACGGCTTCGTGGTCGTCACCCCCGAGTACAACCACAGCTACCCGGGGCCGCTGAAGGAGGCCATCGACGCGCACTACAAGGAGTGGCACGCCAAGCCGGTCGCGTTCGTGTCGTACGGCGGGATCTCCGGGGGCCTGCGCGCCGTCGAACACCTGCGCGGCGTCTTCGCCGAACTGCACGCGATGACGGTGCGCGACACGGTCAGCTTCCACCGGATCCAGCAGTGCTTCGACCCACAGGGGCAGCCGGTCGACCGGGCCTCGGTCGACGCCGCCGACGTGCTCCTGAACCGGCTCACCTGGTGGGCCAACGCCCTACGCGAAGCCCGCACCCACACCCCGTACCTGGCCTGACCCCGCCCCGGGCCGGGCCGGCCCTTGGGGCGCGATCAAGGGGAAGTCGTCCCCTCGGGTGCCCGATTTGCGTGACACATCCCCTTGATCGCGGAGGTGGTGCCGGCGGGGGTCAGGGTAGGTCCAGGCGGACCACCCAGCGGGTACGGCCGCTGGTGCGGGACGCGGTCGGCCGGACCCGCCGGAAGCCGGCCGCCTCGAACAGGCCGAGGGTGCCGAAGTAGGCGAACGTGTTGTCCAGCCGGCCGCCGGCCGGATCGGCCGGATACCCCTCCAACCCGCAGGCCCCCTCGGCACGGGCCCGGTCGACGGCCGCCGCCAGCAGGGTGTGGGCGATCCCCCGACGGCGGTGACCGGGACGGACGAGGAAACACACCACCGACCACACCGGACGATCGTCGATCTTCGGGATCGTCCGCGAGCGGTTGAGCCGTTCCAGGTCGGCGCGGGGTCCGAGCCCGATCCAGCCGACCGGCTCGCCGCCCGCGTACGCGATCAGCCCGGGCGCGGGCCGCCGGCCGGTCAGGTCGCGCAGCAACCGCTCCCGTTCCTCGTCCGAGCCGCGGGAATAGGCGCCCGAGGACATCCGGAAATAGGTGCACCAGCAGTGCTGCTTCGTCTGCCCCGCGCCGAGCAGGGTCGCCACGTCGTCCCACCGATCGGCGGTCGCCGGGTGGACCTCGACCTTCTCGTCCGGCATCAGCCGATGCTACGTCCGGCCGGCGCCCTTCGCAGGTCAGCCGCCCGGCACCCGGGCCGCCGGGCGCTGCGGCGACCGGTGGTCACCGGCGGGCGCGGGAATCAGGTAGCCGCCCCAGACCAGCTCGACGGGCCCTGCCTCGACCGGCCCGGTCCCGCCCGTACCGCGCCATCCGGACTCGTCCGGGGCGCCACCACGGACGGCGGGCCGGTGCACACCGTCCGACCGGACCGGCTCCGGTGGGGCCGCCACCGGAGGCGACCCCGGCAGGACGGCCGGCCGGGGGCGGGCCGGCGAAACGGCCGGGGGTGCCGGGGCGGGAGCCGGTGGCGGGTCGGGGCACGACTGCCGGAGCTGGGCGAGCACCAGTTCCCGGTGGGCGTCGTAGGCGCGTACGAACTCGTCGCCGGTGCCGAGCACCCGGTCGGCGTACCCCCAGAAGGTCCGCTCCGGCAACGCCCGGCCGATCTCGGCGTTCGCCACCGAACTGCGGCTGTAGGCGAGCCGCCGGGCCAGCTCGACCTGGGTGATCCCGATCCACCGGCGGGCGGCGGCGAGCCGCCGGCCCAGCGCCCGGCGGGTGTCGGCGACCGCGTCGTCGGTCGACACGGTCATCGCAGCCCGCCGGGGTTGCGCCACATCGGCCACATCGGTGGCCCGCCGTCGGGCAGGTGGAACGGGGCGGCACAGGGCCGGTAGCCGTGGCGCAGGTAGAGGTCACGGGCGCCGGGGCTGGTCGCGACCAGGTAGGCGGCGACCCCGGCCCGGTCGAGCAGCGTGTTGCGCCAGGCCAGCAGGGCGCCGCCGAGGCCGGCCCGTTGCCGGGTGGGCGCCACGCCGAGATAGGCGAGGTAGTGGTGCGGGGTGGTGGGGTGGTGGTCGGCGAACACCGCGTCGAGCCGCCGGAACCGGTCGGCGTACGGGCCGCAGGCGGTGGTGACGACGCGGTCGTAGCCGCTCAGGTCGGGTGGTCCGCCGACGTACGACTGCCAGATCGCGATCGCGCTGTGGTCGTCGGTGGTCAGCACCGCGCCGTGCCGCAGCACCTCGCCGATCAGGCCGGCGCAGAAGCGTTCGTAGACGGCCCGCCGCTCGACGGGGTCGGGGATCAGCCAGACGCCGTCCGGGCCGTCGAGGAAGGCGTCGACGAGGGTGACGGCGAGCGGACCGATGTCCGCGGTGGTGGCGGTCCGCACGGTCACGGCCGTGGGTGGGTGTCGCATCGGTACGGCTCCTCGCTGGGTCGGTCGGGCTCGGGGCGGTTCAGGCGTGGACAGGGCTGGACCGGGACACGCCGGACGGGGTGGCCGGCACGGCGGTGACGCTGTCCGGGCCGAGCCCGATCGCGGCGTACACCCGTGGTCGGGTGGCCCGCAGGATCAGCGCCCAGCCGGCACCGGCCACGGCCGCCACCGCGTATCCGGCGGGGAGCAGCCACCGCAGCGGCGAGTCCCCCGGCAGATCGAGCAACGCGCCGAAGCCGGCCACGGTGACGACCAGGACGGCGGTGAGTGTCACGGCGGCGACCGCCGGTGCGGTGACGCGGCGCCAGGCGGGCTCGCCGCGCCGGTCGCGGGCGAAGTAGCCGAGCACCGCGAAACTGGTGGCGGCCATCAGGACGAGCACGCCGAGCCCGCCCGTGACGCCGCCGGTGAAGAACACGTGGCGGATCGGGTCGAGGCCGGCGCCGGCGAAGGTCCCGAGGGCGGTCAGGGCCAGGCCGCTCTGCAGCAGCGAGCCGTAGACCGGCGCCCCGGTGAGCCGCCCGGTGCGGCCCAGTACGGCGGGCAGCAGGCCCTCACGGGCGAGCGAGAACGCGTACCGGGCGACCATGTTGTGGAAGGCGAGCAGGGCCGCGAACAGACTGGTCAACAGCAGCAGCCGGCCGAGGTCGACGAGGGCCGCCGGCAGGTGCGGTGCGGCGAGGACGAAGAACAGGTCGGCGTCGTGGGCGCGGGCCGCGGCGACGACGTCCGCCGGGCCGGCGGCGACCGTCATCGCCCAGGTGGACAGGGCGTACAGGCCGGCGATGAGGCCGAGCGCGAGGTAGGTGGCCAGGGCCACGGTGCGGCGCGGGTCGCGGACCTCCTCGGCGAAGACGACGGTGGCCTCGTATCCGACGAATCCGGCGAGGCCACCGACCAGGATCGCGACCGCGGCGGGGTCGGCGAGCCGGGCCGGGGACAGCGCGGTGAGGGTGACGCCGCCGGCGGCCGGGTGGGCGAGCATGACGATGTCGAAGACCACCACCACGGCGAGTTCGAGCAGCAGCAGCGTGGCGAGGACGCGGCCGTTGAGCCGGACGGACCGCAGCCCGAGTACGGCGACGAGGACCCAGCCGGCGGCGGCGCACAGCCACCACGGCAGGTACCAGCCCCGGGTGGCGGCGAGATCGGCGGCGACGGCACCGAACGCGCCGTACAGGCTGATCTGCAGGCAGTTGTAGCCGAGCTGGGTGACCAGTGCGGCCCCGACGCCGGGGACCCGGCCGAGGCCGAGGGTGACGTAGGCGTAGAAGCCACCGGCCTGCCGGACGTGCCGGGCCATGGCGACGTAGCCGGCGGAGAAGACGGCGAGCAGCACGCCGACGGTCAGGTAGACGACCGGCACCCCGACGAAGCCGGTGACCGCGAACCCGGTGCCGGCCGAGCCGGCGACCACGGTCAGTGGGGCGGCGGCGGCCAGTACGAACGCGGTCACGGCCGGTACGCCGAGCCGGTTGCGGGCCAGGGCCTGGGTGACCGGGCTGTGCGGGGCTGCCCTCGTCGGCATGTGTGCTCCAGGGGTGGAAGGGTCAGATGCGGTACGCGGCCACCGAGCGGCCGATCGCCGCGTGGGTGAGGCGGGCCAGTTCGGCCATCGGCGGCCAGCCGTGGTCGAGCAGTGCGCGCAGGTTGTCGCGGGCCCGGGCGGGGGCGCCGTCGAGGACCTGGCGGTCGAGGCCGGTGGCCCAGGCCAGCGCGGCCAGGCCCTGGTCGGCGGGGGCGAGCGGGCGGGCGCCGCGCAGCGCCATCGCGAGCCGGGCGGACGGCCAGCCGGCGGTGGTCGGTTCGACCGGCACCCACATGACGGTCCGGGACATGCGGAACCGGGACGTCTCCCGCCGGAGGTGGCCGGCCCGGTGCAGCCGGCCGGCGACCCGGTCCACGACGGCGACCGACAGGTATGCCAGCCAGTTGCCGACCGGGTGGGCGCCGCGTTCGGCGGCGAGCTGGTCGAGGACGGTGTGGGTGAGGCCGTCGGCGGGTGGTTCGGTGCTGACGACGTACACGTCGCCGTGGTGGACGGTGATCCGGCCGGTGTAGAGCAGTTCGGCCAGCAGGGCCGAGGCCAGTCCGTAGGTGGTGGCCCGGGGGTGCAGCAGGGGCCGGCCGAGCAGGTGGTGGTGGGCCAGCCGGAAGAGGTCGTCGGCGAGCGGGTGGCGTACGTCGTCGGTTTCCCGGCCGGCCGGGTGCCGGGCAGCCCGGGGCGGCCGGGCGTCGGAGCTTCCCATCGTTCCCCCGTCGAGGTCGCCGGTCGCGCACGGTGCGTCCACCCTGTCCGTTGGCGGGCGTGGGCGGCAGACCGAAGAAGTAGGCGATCCAGGGGGTGTTTCGTTGGTGCCCGGGCGCCACGGCACGGCGCCGGGTTCGCGCTGCTGGCCGGACTGCTCGGCCTGACCGGCGGTGCCTGGTGGATGCTGCACACGTTCTACGAGCAGGACCGGACCTACCTGGCCGGCGTCCAGGTGGTCGACGGCGCGCTGCCGGCGGTGACGGCACGGGCGCCGTACCAGGTGGGGGTGGCGCAGGCCCGGCCGGACCTCGGTGACACCACCGGCGAGATCGCCGGCACCAGCTACCTGCCGGGCGAGGACCGGTTCGCGACCCTGGTGAACCGGCGCGGCTGGCTCGCCGGCTACGAGGTGGCGTTCACCCAGCAGATCCCGTTGCAGGGGCGGGGCGCGACCGACCAGAAGTGCCAGTTCGACCGGGACCGGGCCGCGCGCCGGGTCGCGGGATGGTTCGGTCACAACCTCGGCCGGCAGATCTCCTCGGAGCGCCGGTGGGTGCCCGTCCTGTCCGCTGAGCATCGCCGGTTGGCAACGCGAGTCGACCGGGGCGATGGGTTCGTTCGCCGACTGGTTCCTCGGGCGGGTCGGTTGGCGGGTCCCCGACGACCACGCCAATGCCGGCAACGACTCCGAGTTCACCCTGGCGACGGTGGCCGACCGGCGGCCGGTCTACGTGACCCCGATGACCGGGCGGGGTTCGGCGACCGCGATCTCGGTGGTGTCGGTGGTGCCGGCGCGGCACTCCGGGCCGGGGTTGGCACCGGTCACGGTGCACCGGCTCGATCCGGTGTGGGTGTCGCCGGGCGCGATCGTCGACCGGATCAAGGCCGACTACCAGGACATCCCGAACTGGGTGAACATCAACGTCTACGAGGTGGTGCCGACCGGCGGCGACGGTTGGGCGGCCACCCTGGGCACCGGGCAGAACATCCTCTACCGGGCGTCCGGCAGCGGTGACCTCTCCGGGGAGCGGGCGACGTGCCTGCAGCGGGCGGACGGTTCGGAGATCCGCTGTGGCAGTGCCGCCGACCGCGACGGCCGCGGGCCCGGTGGCGCGTACGGCGACGCCGGTGCCCCGGGTGGCGGGGTGCCGTCGGGGGATCTCGGCGGGCTGACCGACGCCGAACTCGCCGACCTGCACCGGCGGGTCGCCGACGAGGTCGCCTGCCGGCTGGCGGCGACCTGCCCGCGGAACTGAGGTCCGGGCCCGCGCCGGTGGCGGGGGCCCGGACCGGAGGCGTCAGCCCCGGGTGACGTACCAGGGGTCGGGTTGCAGGGACCAGGTCGACGACGGGCAGGACACGGACGAGGTCTGGCCCACCGGGACGAAGGGTCCGCTGCGTACGGTCTCGTCGCCCCAGACGCTGACGCAGTGGATCACCACGCGGACCTCGCCGGTCCCGCCGGTGCAGGACGCGTAGCCGGTCCCCAGGTTGGCGTACGTGCTGCAGCCGGTGGGCGCCGCCTGGGCCGCCGCGGCGGGTAGCACCGCGGCGGCGGCCGACAGCAGTGCGACGGTGGCGATTCTGGTCAGTACCGTGCTTGCTCTCATCGTGGCACCTTTCTTCAGAAGGATATTCACCTTAGGAAGAAAATGACCATGAGACAAGCACGAACTTCGATGGCTACCGCGGCGGTCGCGGCTCCTCCTCCGCCCCCTCCTGCGGTGGCGTCTTCGTCACGCGCAGCGCGCCCGGATGGGCCTTGGCCGACGGGTCACGCCGGGTCTTGACCAGGCTGGCGATGGTCGTGACGGCGAGGACCACCACGATGACGCCGAGCGAGAACACGGTCTCGATCTGCGGCACCCAGTCCCAGACGGTGTGCCCCCAGTGCAGCACCAGCTTCACGCCGATGAAGGCCAGCACCACCGACAGCCCGGTGGAGAGGTAGACCAGCCGGTCGAGCAGGCCCTTGACCAGGAAGAACAGCGCCCGCAGGCCGAGCAGCGCGAAGGCGTTGGCGGTGAAGACGATGTACGCCTGCTCGGTCACCCCGAAGACCGCCGGGATGGAGTCGAGGGCGAAGAGCAGGTCGGAGCTGCCGATGGCGATCAGCACGATGAACAGCGGGGTGACCATCCGCCGGCCCTGGTGCCGTACGGTCAGCCGGCCGCCGACGTAGTCGGTGGTCACCGGCAGCACCCGGCGGGTCAGCTTGACCAGGCCGTTCTCCTGCACGTCGGGGTCCTCGTCCCGGTGCCGGAAGAGCTGGATCGCGGTCCAGATCAACAGCAGCCCGAAGAGCAGGAACATGAACGTGAAGAGGTTCAGCAGGGTGGCGCCGACCACGATGAAGATCGCCCGCAGGATCAGCGCCATGATGATGCCGAAGGTCAGCACCTTGTGCTGGTGCTCGGCCGGCACGGCGAACGTGGTCATGATGATGACGAAGACGAAGAGGTTGTCGACCGACAGGCTCTTCTCGACCAGGTAACCGGCGAAGTACTCGACGCCGAAGTCGGTGCCGGCCTGGCTCATGAACACCAGGCCGAAGACGATCGCGACGGCGATGTAGAACACCGACCAGGCGGTCGCCTCGCGGAACCCGACCGCGTGCGGTTTCGCCGCGGCGACCGCCAGGTCGAGGGCGAGCAGCCCCACGATCACGCCGATCGTGAGCAGCCACACCCCGGTACTGATCTCAAGCATCTGGCCTACCTCCCGCGACGCGCACTACCCCGGTTGGGCGGACGCCATGCCGAAAGGCGACATCACTCGCAAAGTTGATCACCAAACCCACGGTACGTGCTCAAGCTGGGAATTCCTCGTGGCACGACGGTGGGCACCATATCCGGACAAGCAGGCTTGAGTCCGGTTATCTCTCGTGAAACCCCTCGCACCGTCAGAAGAGGCACGCCGGCCGATCCGGCCCGGCGCCCGGCTCGGCGGGCGCCGGACCCGACGGGTGTACGGGGGTTCAGGCGGCGAGCGAGCCGCCCCAGTTGTCGGTGGCGAGGTGGCCCGCGGCGTCGTGGAAGACCCGGTGTTCGAGGGTGCCGTTGTTGGTCCGGTAGAACACGTGGTGGCCGCCGCCGGTGGTCAGGCCGGCCGGGTCGCCGGCGACCACGCCCCGGGCGCCCCAGTCGTCGCTGCTCGGGTTGATGCCCGGCCACCAGAACCAGTGCGCCAGGTCGCCGTTGGCCCGCCGGCCGAAGATGTGCTGCTGGTCGCGGTGGACGAACGCGTGCGGGTTGCCGGCGAAGGTGCCACCGGCCCACACCCCGCCGTTGAGGGTGCCGGACGGGTCGTCGAAGAAGCGGTGCTGCAGCGCACCGCCGGTGTTGCGGTAGAAGATGTGGTGCTGGGTCGGGGTGGAGAACCCGGTGACGTCGGAGGCGATGCCCGAGGTGATGCCCCAGTTGTCGCTGCTCGGGTTGATGCCGGGCCACCAGAACCAGTGGACGAGGCCGCCGGCGGCGTTGCGGGCGAAGATGTGCTGCTGGTCCTTGTGCACGAACGCGTACGGGTTGCCGACGAACGGTCCCCCGGCCCACACCCCGCCGCTGACCTGGCCGCTGACCAGGTCGAAGAACTTGTGCTCCAGCAGCCCGTCGGGGTTGCGGTAGAAGACGTGCTGCTGGTTGCCGTACGCGAAGCCGGTGGGGTTGGACATCACCCGGCCGACGGCGCCCCAGTTGTCGCGTCCCGGCGCCCCGCCGCCGCTCTGCCACCAGTGTCGCAGCGTGTTGTCGGTGCCGCGGGCGAAGACGTGCTGCTGCCCGTTGTGTACGTAGCCGACCGGCTTGCCGGTCAGTGCGGCGCCGCCCCACTCCGGCCGGATGATGCCGGTCGACGGCGACCAGGAGAGGTTGACCAGCGCCCCGCCGGTGCCGACCGCGACGAAGTGCTGCTGGTCGCCGTAGAGGTAGGCCTGGCCGGCGACCGGGGCGGCGCCACCGCCGGCCATCCGTGCGGCGACGTCGGCGCGCATCGTGTCGAGGTTGATGAACGAGGGGTCGATCTTCCCGGTGGTGCTCGTCTCCCGGTGGCCGCGGGCGTGGCTGGCGTCGCGCCCGAGCCGGCGCAGTACGGCGGCGGTGGCCGCGACCGAGGCGTTGTACTGCGCGGGGGTCATCTGCTGGTTGACCCCGTTGTAGTCGATCTCCCAGCCGATCATGAGGGTGTTGCCGTCGCCGGCCGGGATGGGGCCGCTGCCCCGGCTCGCACCGGCGTGGTTGGCCCGGCCGGCGGAGATCAGGTGGAAGACGCCGTGGTGGTCGACCAGCGCGTGGCACAGCGGGCCGGCGAGGTCGGGCCGGCCGTTGATGCAGATGTTGAGCGCCGGGTGCGGGTTGGTGGGGCTGGAGGTGGCGGCGGTGTGGTGCCACAGCACCCCGATCGGGTCGAAGGCGCCGGGGCGCATCCGGGCCCGCCAGTCGCCGTGTTCGACGACCTGGACGCCGGCCCCGCGCAGCACGTCGGCGAGCCAGGGGACGGTGGCCATCAGGCTGTCTCGATCAGGTCGGCGACGCACTCCACGGCGCGGGGGCGGGCCTGCGCCGGCCGGCCGGTCAGGCCGACGGCGGCGACGGTCGCGGCGATCAGGGCCGACGCGCCGAGCAGGATGCGGCGCGGCAGCCGGATGGTGCGGGCAGTGTCCATGGTGCTCCTTCAGGTGGGCACGCTGCCGCCCGCACGGCCGGCTGTCCGGCACACCGGCGGGATCCCCGCACGCCGCCGACCACCGCCGCGTCGTCGCGGCACCCGGAGCCGGGTTGGCCGGGCGAAAATATCCTCCAATGATGTTGGTCAATTAGACAAGTACCTGCATGGGTGTACTTCGATCGAGGTCAGGAGCTGTAGCCGAACTCGGCGATCCGCTCCGCGGTCCGCAGGTAGGCGGCCGGATCGGCGGCCGGCTCCGTGCCCAGGCCGTCGACGTAGCGGTTGAACATGCAGAACGCCGCCGCGATCAGCACCGTGTCGTGGATCTCCAGGTCGGTCGCGCCCTCCGCGCGAGCCGCCGCCACCAGGTCGGCGGTCACCTTCCGGCCGCTCTCCTGCACCGCGCCGGCGATGCGCAGCAGCGCCCGCAGCTTCTCGCTGACCGGCGCCGAGTCCAGGTCGGCGCGGACCTGGTCGACCAGGGCCATCCCCTCGTCGAGTTGCACCGCGGCGAACGCCGAGTGCGAGGAGCAGCAGAACTCGCACTCGTTGAGCCCGGAGACGTACGCCGCGATCAGCTCCCGCTCCCCCGGGGTCAACGGGTGCTCGCCGCGCAGCAGCACGTTCACGAGATCGTTGAGGGGCTTCGCGGTCTCCGGGCGGTATCGCATCGGTCCGCTGATCCCGGGGTAGCTCCGCTCGTCCACGCCAAGGTCGATGTGTGCCACACGCACCCTCCCGGTCCGGCCCCCGCGAACGGGCGTGACCGACACGCCCGGGCCGATCCGGTACGGCCACGAGGAGCCACCATCGATCATCCACGATGGAGTCTCGCGCGTCACGCCTTGACTTTCCGGCCCGCCGGAACCAGCCGCCGCCGCCGGCCGACCACCAGTGCACACACAGTTTGGAGAAACGATGGCGCGCATCCCCGTACCCACCCGGCGGCCGGGATCGGCGAGCCGGCTGGGCACCGGTATCGCCGTACTCGCCCTGCTGGCCGTCGCCGCCTGCGGCACCGACGACGCGACGGCCGGCGACCCCGAACCGTCGGCCACGCCCACGGCGGCGGCCGCGCTGACCGTGCGCGATCCCTGGGTCAAGGTCGCCGACAGCGGCATGACCTCGGCCTTCGCCACACTGGTCAACGAGTCGGCCACGCCGGTGACCGTGACCGGCGCCACCTCGCCGGTCTCGCCGATGGAACTGCACGAGATGGCGATGCGGGACGGCGAGATGGTCATGCGGGCCAAGCCGGACGGGTTCACCGTGCCGGCCGGCGGCAGTCACGTCCTCGAACCCGGCGGCGACCACCTGATGCTGATGGCGCTCGGCCGGCCGGTCCGCGCCGGCGACGAGGTCGACATCACCCTCACCCTGGCCGACGGCGGGACGGTCGCGTTCACCGCCCTGGCCAAGCCGTTCGCCGGGGCGCAGGAGAGTTACGACCCCGGCCACGGCGGCACCCCGAGCCCCAGCGGGCACGCCGGCTAGATGGGCACCTTCTCCGCGCCGGTCAGCCGGCGGCACCTGCTCGCCGGCGGCGCTCTCGCCGCCGGCGGCGCGGTGGCCGGCGCCACCGTCACCGCCGCCGCCCGCGGCGCACCGGCACCCGCCCCGCCGCTTCCCGCCGACCCCGGTACGGCCGTCGAGCCGTTCCACGGCCCGCACCAGGCGGGGGTCGCCACCAGCCCGCAGGCACACGCCAGCTTCCTCGCGTTCGACCTGCACCCGGGCACCGACCGGGCGGCGCTCGGCCGGCTCATGCGGCTGCTGACCGACGACGCCGTACGGCTCACCCAGGGCCGGCCGGCGCTGGCCGACACCGAGCCCGAACTCGCCGTCCTCCCGGCCCGGCTGACCGTCACCTTCGGGTTCGGGCCGGGGCTGTTCCGGGCGGCCGGGCTCGACGGGCTGCGGCCGCCGTCGGTCGCCCCGCTGCCGGCGTACCCGATCGACCGGCTGGAGGACCGCTGGTCCGGCGGCGACCTGCTGATCCAGCTCTGCGCCGACGACCCGGTCACGGTCGCGCACGCCCAGCGGATGCTGGTCAAGGACACCCGCGCCTTCGGCACGCCGCGCTGGACCCAGCTCGGCTTCCGCCGCGGGCACGGCGTCGAGCCGGCCGGCCGTACCCAACGCAACCTGCTCGGCCAGCTCGACGGCACCACCAACCCGGCGCCCGGCGACGCCGGGTTCGGCCGGGCGGTCTGGGCGACCGACGGGCCGGACTGGTTCCGTGGCGGCACCACCGTGGTGATCCGCCGGATCCGGCTGGAGCTGGAGACCTGGGACCTGCTCGGGCGCGCCGACAAGGAGTTCGCGGTCGGGCGCCGGCTCGACACCGGTGCCCCGCTGACCGGTACGGCCGAGCACGACGCACCCGACTTCACCGCCACCGACCCGACCGGCTTCACCGTCATCCCGGAGTTCTCGCACGTCGCACGGGCACACGTGGCCGACGAGGGGGCGCGGATGCTGCGCCGGCCGTACAACTACGACGGGCAACCCGACGCCGCTGGCCAGGCCGACAGCGGTATGATATTTGCCGCATACCAGGCGGATGTCGCGCGGCAGTTTCTTCCCGTGCAGCAGCGGCTCGCCGAGTCGGACCTGCTCAACGAGTGGACCACCCCGATCGGGTCGGCGGTCTTCGCGATCCCGCCGGGCTGCGACGAAGGCGGCTGGATCGGCCGGCAACTGCTCGGCTGAAGCCGTGAATGGAGTTCCGATGACCACCCACCCGTACCGCGGGCCGCGCCGCACCGTGCTGGCGCGCGTCCTCGCCGCGCTGGCCGCGACCGCCCTGGCCGTGATCGCCACCGCCGCGCTGCCGGCCGCGCCCGCGTGGGCGCACAACCAGCTCACGACGGCCGAGCCGGCGCCGCAGAGCACGCTCGACACCTCGCCGGAACAGGTCGTGCTGGAGTTCGTCGAGCCGCTCAACCCGCGGTACACCGCGATCGTGGTGACCGACGCCGCCGGTATGACCGTGTCCGACGGCCAGCCGGAGATCACCGGCAACCGGGGCGCGGTCACGTTCGCCGCGCCGCTGGCCGGCGGCGCCTACACGGTCGCGTACCGGGTCGTCTCGCTCGACGGACACCCCGTGCAGGGGTCGTACCCGTTCACCGTCGCCGGCCCGGAACCGGCCGCCGACGCGACCGACGCCGTCTCGGCGCCGGCGACGGACGCCCCGGTCGACGCGGCGTCGGTCGTCGACGACGGCGGCGGTTCCGGCACCCTCCTCGCGCTGGCCGGCGCCGGGCTGGCCCTCGTCGTCGCCGTGGTGGCGGCGGGCGTCTGGCGGGCGCGGCGGGCCCGTCCGTGACCACCGAGCTCGCCCCGCCCCGACCGGAGGTGGCCGCGCCACCGGCCGGCGGGCGGCGCTGGCCGACCGTGCTGGCCGGCGGGGCGGCGGCCCTGGCCGCGCTGCTGATCCTGCTGCGGTACGGCGGTGCGGTCGTCGACGAGGCACTGCCGGGGCTGCCGTACCCCGGCCCGCTGACCGCCTGGGGACTGCCGGTCGCCCGGCTCGGCACACAGGTCTCGGCCGTCGCCACGATCGGCCTGCTGCTCGCCGCCGTCGTGCTGTCCCCCCGCTCCGACGGCGGGCTGTCCGCGATCGGCTACCGGCGGCTGCGGCTGGCCGGCTGGACCGCGCTGGCCTGGTGCCTGTGCACGGTCGCCGGTCTCTGCTTCACCCTGTCCGACCTGCTCGGGCAGCCCGTGTCCCGGGCGGTGTCGACGACCTCGCTGTTCAACTTCGCCACCTCGGTCGACCTCGGCAAGGCGCTCGCCGTCTCGGCCGCGCTGGCCGGCACCGTCTTCGTGCTCGGCCGGACCAGCCTGCGACCGGCCGGCGCCGCCGTCGCGCTGGCCGTCGCCGTACTCGCCGTGGTGCCGCCGGTCTTCACCGGGCACGCCGCCGCGGCCAGCGATCACCAGCTCGCGGTCTCCGCCCTGCTGCTGCACGTGGTGCCGGTCACCCTGTGGGCCGGCGGGCTGCTCGCCCTCGCCCTGTCCGGCCGGTCCCGGTCGGCGGACCTGCCGGTCGCCGTACGCCGCTTCTCGCCGCTGGCCGCCTGGTGCGTCACCGCCGTCGCACTGTCCGGCCTGCTCTCCGCCGGGGTACGCCTCGCCGGACCCGGTGACCTCTTCGGCACCCGGTACGGGCAGATCGTCGTGCTCAAGACGCTGCTGCTGCTCGGCCTCGTCGCCGCCGGCTGGTGGCAGCGCCGGGCGGCGCTGCCCGCGCTGCGGCGCGGCGACCGGCGGACCTTCGCCCGGGTCGCGCTCGTCGAGGTGCTGCTCTTCGGCGCGGCGATGGGCGCCGCGGTCGCGCTCGGCCGCACCCCCGCCCCGACCGGCGACGTGCCGGAGGAGGACCTCGCCACCGCCCTGCTCGGCTTCCCGATGCCGCCCGAGATGACCGCCGGCCGGCTGGTCGGCCAGTGGCTGCCCGACCCGCTCTTCATCACCTTCGCCGCTGCCGCCGCCGGCCTCTACGTCGCCGGGGTGTGGCGGCTGCACCGCCGCGGCGACGCCTGGCCGGCGGCCCGCACGGCCGCGTTCCTCGCCGGCTGCGCGGTGATCGTCGCGGCCACCTCCAGCGGGCTCGCCCGCTACGCCCCGGTGCTGTTCTCCATGCACATGACCCAGCACCTGCTGCTGACCATGGTCGCCCCGATCCTGCTGGTGCTGGCCGGCCCGGTCACCCTCGCGCTGCGGGCCCTGCCCCCGTCGGCCGACCCGGCGTGGCCCGGCCCCCGCGAGTGGCTGGTGTCGGTGATGCACTCCCGGTGGGCGGTGACCGTGTCACATCCGCTGGTCGCCCTGCCGATCTACGTCTTCAGCATGTACGTCATGTACTTCACCGGCCTGTTCGACCTGGCGCTGCGCTCGCACGCCATGCACCTGTTCATGGTGGGGCACTTCCTCGCGGCCGGCTATCTCTTCTTCTGGATCGCGATCGGCGTCGACCCCACTCCCCGGCCCCGCCCGACCCCTCCCCTGCGGATGCTGCTGGTGCTGATCAGCATGGTGCTGCACGCCTTCCTCGGCGTCGCGATCATGCAGTCGACCACGCTGCTGGCCCCGGAGTGGTTCACCGCACTGCCCCGGCCGTGGGGGCCGTCACCGCTCGACGACCAGCACACCGCCGGCGGCATCGCGTGGTCGTTCGGCGAGGTGCCGGCGCTGCTGGTCATCCTGGCCCTGCTGCGGCAGTGGATCCGCGCCGACGAACGGGAACAGCGCCGCGTCGACCGGGCCGCCGACCGGGCCGAGGCCGAAGGGGTCGACGACGCGCACGCCGCCTACAACCGGATGCTGGCCGAACTGGCCCGCCGGTCCGGGCGCGACCCCGACCGCCCGGCCTGACGTACGACCGTCAGGCCTGCGGTGCCGCCGTCCAGAAGGTGACGGCCGGGCCGTCCGCGATCTCGACCTGGATCGCACGGCCGGGGTGGCGCTGGGCCAGGACCGCCCGCCAGCAGGCCGCGATGTCCCGGGCGAGGGTCGGCAGCGCATCCTCGTACGACGTCAGGTCGCAGTCGGCGAGTGGCGCCTCGGGCGGGCGTCCGGTCAGGCGGCGCGGCGGGTGTCGGCGGTGACCTGGGCGGACGAGACCGACCGTACGATCCGCAGGCCGGGTGCCGGTTCGGCCGGCTCGGCGACGTCGTCGAAGGTGGCCCGCCAGCGGCCACGGTCCGGACGGCGCACCGGTGGCGTGGCCGGGTCCGGCAGCACCCGCGACAGGGCCAGCACGACGAGGAAGCCGAGCACGATCAGGCTGTGGCTGAGCACCCGGGTGAACTCGACCCGGCCGCCGATCAGGTCGTCGGTGGTGAGCAGGGTCAGTACGACCACGAACGCGGTCAGGGTGGGCAGGATGCCGGTGGGCCGTACCCGGCGCAGGGCGATCCACGCGAACCCGGCGCCCAGGGCGACGTTCCAGGCCGCCGACTCGTGCCACAGGTGGTTGGCCCCTTCGACGCCGGTTACGCCGTGCAGGTGGCCGGTCGCGGTGAGCCCGCCGATCTGGGCGGCCCCGAGCAGGAACTGGGCCAGCCCGAGCACGCCGAGCACGACCCGCAGCGGCACCGCCGCCGGCCGGCCCGCCCGGGCCAGCAGGTGTCCGAGGGCGGCGCGCGCCGTACGGCGCGCCGGCAGGGCGGCCAGCACCGCGTCGTCGACCTGGAACGTGACCGGCACCGTGCTGGTACGGGTCAGCCGTGTCACCAATGCCGCATTGTCGTACCATTCCCGACACTGCGGACAAATGTCCAAATGTGCGTCAGCTGCCCCCCGCTCGACCGGACCGTCCTCGCCATCCAGGCCGGCTGACAGCGCCTCGCGACACTCATCGCACCCCATCACCCCATAGTCGGACGGCACCGCACGCCGGTTCCATCCGGGGTACACCTGTCCGGAGCGCGGATCAGGGGGCTAGCCTTTCCCCATGCAGACGCCGGACAGCGACGACGAGATCACCCGATGGGCGCTGGCCGCCGGCCGCGGTGACCGGGCCGCCGCGTCGTCGTTCATCCAGGCCACCCAGCAACAGGTGATCCGTTTCCTGGGCCACCTCACCGACGCCTCCGAGGCCGAGGACCTGGCGCAGGAGACCTATCTGCGGGCCATGAGGTCGCTGCCCCGTTTCGCCGGCCGGTCGTCGGCGAAGACCTGGCTGCTGGCGATCGCCCGCCGGGTCGCCGTCGACCACGTCCGGGCGGTCACCGTACGGCCGCGCGTCGCCGCCCTGGAGAACTGGGAGCACGCCGCCGAGGCGACCCTGGCCCGCAGCGCCCCGCACCGGTTCGAGGACGAGATCGTGCTGCGTGACCTGCTCGACGCGCTGCCCGCCGACCGGCGCGAGGCGTTCGTCGCCACCCAGGTCGCCGGGCTGAGCTACGCCGAGGCGGCCGAGGTCTGCGGCTGCCCGGTCGGGACGATCAGGTCGCGGGTCGCCCGGGCCCGGGAAGACCTCGTCACCCTGGTCCAGGAGCGCCGCCGCGACGGCCGCCACCTGCGCGCCTCCGGCTAGCCGTCGCCGGCCGCACCCGGGGGCGCGACCGGCGACGGCTGGCTAGAAGTCGTCGTCGAAGGTGACGGCGCCGGTCACCCCGACCTGATACGCCGACACCCGCCGCTCGAAGAAGTTCGACAGCTCCTGCACGTCCTGCAACTCCATGAACGCGAACGGGTTCGACGAGCCGTAGAGCGGGGCGATGTCGAGCTGGGCCAGCCGCCGGTCGGCGACGTGCTGGAGATACTCGCGCATGTCCGGCAGCGACAGCCCGGACACCCCGCCGTCGAGGAGATCCTCGGCGAACTGCACCTCGCACTCGACCGCCTCGGCGAGCATCTGCCGGACCTGTTCGGCGAGGTCGTCGTCGAACAGATCGGGTTCCTCGCGGCGTACGGTCTCGACCACGTCGAACGCGAACGCCATGTGCATCGACTCGTCGCGGAACACCCAGTTGGTGCCGGAGGCAAGGCCGTTGAGCAGGCCGCGCGAGCGCAGGAAGTAGACGTACGCGAAGGCGCCGTAGAAGAACAGGCCCTCGATGCAGGCGGCGAAGCAGATCAGGTTGAGCAGGAACGCCCGCCGGTCCTCCCGGGTCCGCAGCTCACGCAGCTCGAAGATCGAGTCGATCCAGCGGAAGCAGAACTCGGCCTTGCGCCGGATCGACGGGATGTTCTCGATGGCGGCGAACGCGGCGAACCGCTCCTCGTCGTCGGGCACGTACGTGTCGAGCAGGTTCAGGTAGAACTGGACGTGCACCGCCTCCTCGAAGAGCTGCCGGGACAGGTAGAGCCGGCCCTCCGGGGAGTTGACGTGCTGGTAGAGGTTGATCACCAGGTTGTTGGCGACGATCGTGTCGCCGGTGGCGAAGAACGCGACGAGCCGGCTCACCAGGTGCCGTTCGGCCGGCGACAGCTTGGCCAGGTCGGCGAGGTCGGAGTGCAGGTCGACCTCCTCGACGGTCCAGGTGTTCTTGATCGCGTCGCGGTACCGGTCGAAGAAGTGCGGGTAGCGCATCGGTCGCAGGGTCAGGTCCATGCCCGGGTCGAGCAGCATCGGGGTACGGGTTTCGGTGGTCACTGGCAGGCCTCGCAGGACTCGGGGTTCTCCAGGGAGCAGGCGAGCGCCTCGTCGACGGGCGGCACGATCACGGCCGGCGCCGGGATGGCGGCGTCCGGGCGGGTGACCGCGACGGTCGCCTGCTGGATCCGGGTCGCCGGTCGCGACCGCAGGTAGTACGTCGTCTTCAGCCCGGACTTCCAGGCGTAGAGGTACATCGAGCTGAGCTTGCCGATGCTGGGTGCGCTCATGAACAGGTTCAGTGACTGACTCTGGTCGATGTACGGCGACCGCTCGGCGGCGAGGTCGATCAGCGCCCGCTGCGGCAGCTCCCAGGCGGTGCGGAAGAGTTCGCGGACGTCCCCGGGCAGTTCGGCGATGCCCTGCACGGAGCCCTCGGCGCGGCGGATCGCCGCCCGGACCGGCTCGGTCCACAGCCCCCGGGCCTTCAGCTCACCGACGAGCGCGGTGTTGATCTGGAGGAACTCGCCGGACAGCGTCTCGCGCTTGAACAGGTTGGAGACCTGCGGCTCGACGCACTCGTAGCAGCCGGCGATCGAGGCGATGGTGGCCGTCGGGGCGATCGCGACGAGCAGCGAGTTGCGCAGGCCGTAGCGGGAGACGCGCTCGCGAAGCGCGGCCCAGCGGTCGGTCTGGGTCGGGGTGACCCCCCACAGGTCGGGCTGGAGGTCGCCGCGGGCGGCGCGGGTCTGGCCGTACGCCGGGTGCGGGCCGGCGCGCTCGGCGAGGTCGGCGGAGGTCTCCAGGGCGGTCAGGTAGATCTCCTCGGCGATCCGGGTGGACAGTTCCCGGGCGGCGGGCGCGTCGAACGGCAGCCGGAGCGCGAAGAAGACGTCCTGCAGGCCCATGACGCCGAGGCCGACCGGGCGCCAGCGGGGGTTGCTCGCCGCCGCCTCCGGGCTCGGGTAGTAGTTGATGTCGATGACCCGGTCGAGGAAGGTGACCGCGGTGCGTACGGTGGCGCGCAGCTTCGGCCAGTCCATGTCGTCGCCGGCGACGTGGGCGGCCAGGTTGACCGAGCCGAGGTTGCACACGGCGGTCTCGGTGTCGCTGGAGACCTCGATGATCTCGGTGCACAGGTTGGACAGGTGCACCACGTTGCCGGGTTCGGCGGTCTGGTTGCACAGCCGGTTGGCGGCGTCCTTGAAGGTCATCCAGCCGTTGCCGGTCTGGGCGAGGGTGCGCATCATCCGGCCGTACAGGTCGCGGGCCTTGACCTGGCGCACGTGGCGGCCGTCGGCCTCGGCGGCGCGGTAGGCGGCGTCGAACTCCTCGCCCCACAGGTCGGGCAGTTCCGGTACCTCGTCGGGGTCGAAGAGCGACCAGACCCCGTCGGCCTCGACCCGGCGCATGAACTCGTCGGGGATCCAGTTGGCGAGGTTCAGGTTGTGGGTACGGCGGGCGTCCTCGCCGGTGTTGTCGCGCAGCTCGAGGAACTCCTCGATGTCGGGGTGCCACGGTTCGAGGTAGACGCAGGCGGCGCCCTTGCGCCGGCCACCCTGGTTGACCGCGGCGACCGAGGCGTCCAGGGTACGCAGGAACGGGACGATGCCGTTGGACTTGCCGTTGGTGCCCCGGATCAGCGCTCCCCGCGAGCGGACCCGGGACCACGAGATGCCGATCCCGCCGGCGAACTTCGACAGGTGCGCGACCTGGGCGTAGCGCTCGTAGATGGAGCCGAGTTCGTCGCGCGGCGAGTCGACGAGATAGCACGACGACATCTGGGTGTGCCGGGTGCCGGAGTTGAACAGCGTCGGCGAGCTGGGCAGGTAGGCCAGCGACGACATCAGCCGGTAGAAGGCGATCGCCTCGGCCGGGTTGGTGGACAGTCCGCAGGCGACCCGCAGCAGCCAGTACTGCGGGGTCTCCACGACCAGCCGGCTGGTCGGGTGCCGCAGCAGGTAGCGGTCGTAGACGGTGCGCAGTCCGAAGTACTCGAACCGCAGGTGCCCGTCGGGGTCGATGGCGTCGTCGAGCTTGCGGGCGTTGATCCGGACGAACTCGGCGGTCTCGTCGCCGATCAGCCCCTCGGCGTGGCCGAGCCGGATCGCCTGGCTGAACGAGGCGATGCCCTGGCCGCGTACCTCCTTGTCGACGTAGGCGCCGAGCAGCCGGGCGGCGAGACGCGAGTACTGCGGTTCCTCGCCGATCATCTCGGCGGCGATCTGGATCGACAGCCGGTCGAGTTCGGCGGTGGTGGCGCCGTCGTACAGGCCGCTGATCGTCCTGGTCGCGACCCGCAGCGGGTCGACGTCGGCGAGGTCGTCGGCCCACCGGTCGACGGCCCGGACGATCTTGTTGACGTCGACCGGCTCGGTCGAGCCGTTACGTTTGCGCACCTGCATCTGGGTCCGCCTGGCAGCGGGCGCTCCGGCGTCCGCCGGTGCCGGGGCGACCTCGGTGACCGTCACAACACTCTCCTCGCGACTTCGGTCCAGGGGTCCGGATGGCGGCGCGCGGACGACACCGACGGCCCCGCCGGGCCGGCGAGGATCACGATGGCGTCGGCCGTCCCGCGCGGCCTCGGACCACCGCGCACGGGCGTGCGCGGTGTGCTGGCAGGTCTTCGGACTCGTGGGCCGGCGCGGAGTCTCCGCGTTCGCCTACCGGCCGTCGCTTCCCAGGCGGCCCGGCTCGTGGCCGGGTGGCGCCCAGTGCTTCTGACGGCTGTCGTTCCCACTCACCGCTGCGGGGCAGTCCCGGACTCGCACCGGGTTCCCTCTTGCCTCGACCGCCCCGGACGGGCGGCCGAACCAGCTACGGGGGACACCATATATAGGGGACCTGCAAAAGTCACACCCAACATCTAGGCGCGGCGTGTCGCGTGAGACACGAAACGACCGGGCCGGGGGGCACCCCGGAACCGACCGCGGTGCGGTACGGTCCACGCGTGCGCGCAGGATGGCGACGCGGGTCCGACCCCCCGCCCCCGACCGAGGCCCCACGCCGGTCCGGCATCGTGTCGCCGGCGGGCGCCGTGTCGCTGGCCGGCATCGTGGCCGCCGCCGCCGCGGCGGTCGGCTGGGCGGTCGGGCTGGCGGTGTTGCAGCCGCTCACCGAGCCGAGCGGCCCGGACGCGTACGCGGAGAACAACACCTACTGGGTGCGCGACCTGCGCTTCATGGCCATCGTCGCGGTCGTACTCGGGCTGGTCCTGGCCGCTCGTGGGGATCGGCGGGCCACCCGGACCGGTGTCACCGCCGGCCTGCTCTGGATCGGCGCCGACGTGGCGCTGGACCGCTCCGACCTGGCCGGCTGGCCGGCGGCCACCGCGCTGGCGGTGCTCGGTTGCCTGGCCGTGGGCACGGTCGCGGCGACCGGGCGACGGTCCCGCCGTCCCGACCGCCGGGCGCTGGTCGTCGCCGCCGCGGTCGGCGTGGCCCTGACACCGCTGGCGGCGCTCATCGAATCCCCGACCGACACCGAGCCGGCGCTCACGCCGGCCGCGCTCACGGTCAGCGGGACACTGCTCGTGCTGACGGTCGGTTCGGCGCTCGCCGCCGGTGTCCTGACGGCACCGGCCGGTGTCGGCACCGTGGCGGCCGACCGGGCCATCCCGAACCACCTGCTCCGCCGGCTGGCGCCGGCCACGGCCGTGCTGGCGCTCGGCGCGGCCGGTGCGGCCTGGATCCGGCTGGTCGAGCCGTACGAGCGGCTGGGTCCGTCGCTGCTGCTCGGGGTGGTGCTGCTGGCCGGGCTCTCGCTGCTGTCCGCGCGCTGGCCCGCCGGCCGGCCCGCGTGGGACGCGCAGGGCGCGACGATCGTCCTCCTGGCCATCGGCTATCCGGTGCTGACGATGTTCTGGCTGTTCCTGCTGATGTTCGGTACGCCGATCGCGACCCTGCTGACCGCGCTCGCCGGCAGTGTCCCGGTCAACTCGGCCGACACCGACTCGCTGTACGCGGCCGTCGGGTCGGCGACCGGGCTGACGATCGGGGTGCTGCTGGTGGCGGCCGACCGTGCCCCGTACACCACCCGCGACGCGGCCGCGCTGCCCGACGGCTCCTGAAACCACCCCGCCCGGCGCCGGGAACCGGCCGTCAGCATAGTTGATCTTGCCGGGGAGCGCTCCCCGAGCGTTGACTAGGCATTGACATACCTCGAAACACGGTTCAGAGTGTCCGATTAAGAGAGCGCTCTCTCATGCGGTCGTCATCGGTTGGTAACCGGGTCGACACACCACGCCCTGTCGAAGAGGAGCTGCCATGCGTCCCACCCCGCCCCCGACCGGCCGATGGCCCGCCCGCCCCACCTGGCTACGCCTCGGCGCCCTGGGCGCCGCCCTCGTCGCCCTGCTCGGCGGATACGTCGTGGCCACCACAGTGACCGCCAGCGCGGCGGAGATCCTGCTCTCGCAGGGCCGGCCGGTCACCGCGTCGTCGACCGAGTCGATCGCGTTCCCGGCCTCCGCCGCCGTCGACGGCGACAACGGCACCCGCTGGTCCAGCGCCGCCGCCGACCCGCAGTGGCTACGCGTCGACCTCGGCTCACCGGTCGCGGTCAGCCGGGTCGCGCTGCGCTGGGAGACCGCGTACGCCAGCGACTTCACCATCCAACTGTCGACCGACGGCTCCTCCTGGACCACGGCACACACCACCGTCGGCGGCACCGGCGGCGACCAGAGCCTGACCGTGGCCGGCACCGCCCGCTACGTACGGCTGCACACCACGAGGCGGGCCACCGCCTGGGGCGTGTCGCTGTTCGAGTTCCAGGTGTACGGCGGCAGCGCACCCGGCGGCTGCGGCACCACCAACGCCGCCCAGGGCCGCCCGGCACTCGCCTCCTCGGTCGAGTCCGGCGCCTACCCGGCCAGCGCGGCCGTCGACGGCAACACCGGCACCCGCTGGTCCAGCGCCGCCGCCGACCCGCAGTGGCTGCGCGTCGACCTCGGCAGCACCCAGGCGATCTGCGGCGTGACCCTGAACTGGGAGGCGGCGTACGGCGTCGCCTTCACGATCCAGACCTCCGCCGACGGCAACACCTGGACCACCGTCCACACCACGACGAACGGCACCGGCGGCGTGCAGAACCTCACCGTCACCGGGTCGGGGCGCTTCGTCCGGGTGCACGGCACCACCCGGGCCACCCCGTACGGCTACTCGCTGTGGGAGTTCCAGATCCGCACCGGCACCACCGGCACCCCGCCGCCGACCACCCCGCCACCCACGACGCCGCCGCCGACCACTCCCCCGCCGGGCGGGAGCCGGCTGTTGTCGTACCAGAAGCCCGCCGTCGCCTCCTCCGACCAGAGCGACGTCAACTGCTACGAGTGTGTGCCGGCCCGGGCCTTCGACAACGACCCGGCGACCCGCTGGGCGACCAGTTCCACCACCGGCTGGGTCGACCCCGGCTGGATCTACGTCGACCTCGGCGCGACCGCCACCATCACCCAGGTCGTGCTCCAGTGGGACCGGGCCTACGCGACGTCGTACCAGATCCAGGTCTCGCCGAACGCGACAACCTGGACCACGATCTACTCGACGACCAGCGGCCGGGGCTTCAAGGAGACCATCAACACCACCGGCACCGGCCGCTACGTGCGGATGTACGGCACCGCACGGGCCACCCCGTACGGCTACTCGCTCTACGAGTTCCGGGTGTACGGCACCGGCGGCAACCCGGTCGCCCCGCCACCGATGCCGCCGGACCCGGTCTTCCCGGCGACGCGTCTGGTGTGGAGCGACGAGTTCAACGGTCCGGCCGGCAGCAAGCCCGACCCGACGAAGTGGACGATCGACCCGGGCACCGGCCAGAACAACGAGTTGCAGTACTACACCAACAACGACAACGTGTCGATGGACGGCACCGGCTCGCTGGTGCTGGAGGCCCGGCGGCAGAGCGCCGGCGGGCGCGAGTACACCTCGCACCGGATGAACACCGGCAACAAGTTCCACGTCCAGTACGGCCGCATCGAGGCCCGGGTCAAGGTGCCCAAGGGCAACGGCCTGTGGCCGGCGTTCTGGATGATGGGCGCCGACTTCCTCACCGGCCGGCCGTGGCCGTACAACGGCGAGATCGACATCATGGAGGTGCTCGGCCGCAACACCCTGGAGGGCTACTCGACGCTGCACGCCCCGCAGTACAACGGCGCCGGCGGCTACGGCCTGAAGTATCCGGCACCCGGCGGCGTCGACTTCGCCAACGACTACCACGTGTGGTCGGCCGAGTGGGACAGCCGCGGCATCACCTTCAAGGTCGACGGCCAGACCGTCTTCTACGCCAGCAAGGACACCGTCGAGTCGACCCGCGGCCCGTGGGTCTACGACCACCCCTTCTACATCATCCTCAACCTGGCCGTGGGCGGTGACTTCCCCGGACCGGTCGACGGCACGACGCCGTTCCCGTCCCGGATGTACGTCGACTACGTCCGCGTCTACCAGTGACGGCGGTGGCCGGTGGCCGGACGCGTCCGGCCACCGGCCACCGGATGCACAAGCCCCCTCGTATGCCATCGACGCCAAGGAGGCAACCATGCGACGGGCACCCCGCAAGATCCGGACCAGGAGGGCGGCCGCCACCGGCGCGCTGTTCGTCCTGCTGGCCGGCTACCTGACCGGCACCGCCCTACCGGCCGGCGCCGCCGACACCCTGCTCTCGCAGGGGCGGTCGGCCACCGCGTCGTCGACGGAGAACGGCGGCACGCCCGCCGCCGCGGCCGTCGACGGCGACAACGGCACCCGCTGGTCCAGCGGGTTCGCCGATCCACAGTGGATACGCGTCGACCTCGGCGGGACCGCCACCGTCAACCGGGTGGTCCTGCGCTGGGAGAGCGCGTACGCCCGCGCCTTCACCGTCCAGACCTCCACCGACGCGACCAACTGGACCACCGTCCACACCACCACCAACGGCAACGGCGGGGTCCAGGACCTCGCCGTCTCCGGCACCGGCCGGTACGTCCGCGTCCACACCACCGCCCGCGCCACCCCGTACGGCGTCTCGCTGTGGGAATTCCAGGTGTACGGCACCGGCGGCGGCACCCCACCGCCGAGCACCCCGCCGCCCGGCGGCCCGATCGTCCGCGTCGCCGAGTTCCTCGCCGAGTGCCCGTACAGCCACCGGCTGCCCGACGACCCGATCATCTTCCCCGGACTGCCCGGCGCCTCGCACATGCACAGCTTCTTCGGCAGCCGGGTCACCAACGCCCACACCGACCTCGACGACCTGCTCGGCAGCACCAGCACCTGCTCGCCCAGCATCGACGTGTCGTCGTACTGGGTACCGACCCTGTACGTGAACAACGTGCCGGTGGAACCGACCGGCACCACCTTCTACTACCTGGGTGAGGGCGTACGCGACGACATCATCGCCCGCACCCAGCCACTGCCGCTGGGCCTGCGGATCGTCGCCGGCAACGCCCGGGCGACCAGCCCCGGCGACAACACCATCGCCCGCTGGTCGTGCCTGCACGCCGGCCACGTCGGGTCGTCGACGAACTTCGTCAACTGCCCGACCGGCACCATGCTGGAGTCCTATCTGGACTTCCCACAGTGCTGGAACGGCCGCGACCTCGACTCGCCCGACCACAAGAGCCACATGGCCTATCCGGTCGCCGGCGCCTGCCCGGCCAGCCACCCGGTCCCGGTGCCGAAACTGCGCCAGGTACTGCGCTATCCGGTCAACGGCGACCCGGCCCGGTTCCGGCTGGCGTCCGGACCCGGCTACACCATGCACGGCGACTTCTTCAACGCCTGGCCGGAGGCGGAGATGGCCCGCCGGGTCAACGACTGCATCCGCCCGATCATCAAGTGCGGGGTGAACGGCCGCCCCTGACCCCGGTCGCCCCAAGCCGCCGCGCCCGTGCCCACGCCGAGGGCACGGGCGCGGCCCCTGCCCTGCCCCCGGGACTGCCCGGGGCGGGGGGTGGCCGCCGGCCGCGTTGATCAAGGAGTTGTTGCCAAGATCGCGCCCAATTTGCGGCATTGATCCCGTGATCGCGGGGCGCGGGCGGCTGCGCGGGGGGGCAGCGCGCGACGGGGGGCGCGGCGCGCAGGGCGGGCGGCGCGCGGGCGGACGACGCGCGGGCGGGACGCGGTGAGGGCGGGTCAGGTGGAGGCGCGGATCACCAGGGTGGGGTGGAACAGGATCGCGCGGGACAGGCGGCGCGGGTCACGGATCCGGGCCAGCAACAGGCGGGCCATCTCGGCGGCCATCTCCTCCACCGGCTGCCGGATCGTGGTCAGCGCCGGGTGCGCCTCCGCCGCCGCCGAACTGTCGTCGAAGCCGACGACCGCGACGTCGTCGGGCACCCGCCGGCCGAGTTCCCGTAGCACCCGTACCGCGCCCTCGGCCATCAGGTCGTTGGCGACGAACAGGCCGTCGACGTCCGCGTGGGTCGCCAGCAACCGTCGGGCCGCCGCCTCGCCACCGGCCCGGGTGAAGTCGGCCTCGACGACCGGCGGGTCCGGCTGCCCGTACCCGAGCAGGGCCGCGCGGAAGCCGGCGAGCCGTTCCTGGCCGGCGGTCATGTCCAGCGGTCCGCAGATCGTCGCCAGCCGCCGGCGGCCGCGGCCGACCAGGTGCTCGACGGCCAGGTGGGCGCCGGCCCGCTGGTCGACGTCGACGTAGCTGGCGCGTACCGGCGGACCGGGCCGGGCGGACAGCACGGTCGGGATGTCCAGGTCGTCGAGCAGGCCGGGCATCGGGTCGTCGATGTGACTGCTGACCAGCAGTACGCCGTCGACGTGCCCCTGTCGCAGGTAGCGCAGCACCAGGTGCCGGGCCGGTGGGTCGACCGGGATGACGACGAGGTGGATGTTCTGCGGCAGCAGCACCTCCTGGGCGCCGGCGGTGACCCGGCCGACGTAGGGGTCGGTGAACATCCGGTTGAGGAACGGGGTGCCGCTGGTGCGGTCGGGCTCGGAGATGACGATCGCGACCGAGTCGGTGCGCCGGGTCACCAGCGAGCGGGCGGCGAGGTTGGGGACGTACCCGGTGGCGGCGATGGCCCGCTCGACGGTCTCCCGGATCTCCGGGGCGACGGTCGGCACCGCGTTGATGACCCGGGACACGGTGGACCGGGACACGCCGGCGTAGCGGGCGACCTGCTCCAGGGTGGGCGGGCGGCCGCCGTCCGCGGACACGGTCGACATGTGATCGAGCCTATAGCACCCCCCTCCCCCGAAGATCCGCGTGATCAGGGAATTCGTGGCACGACACGCCGACGAAACGCGAGACGGAGTCCCTGATCACCGCGATCAAGGGGATGTCGACAGTGCGACAGTCGGGTTGGCGATTCAGATAGATCGATTGGCGTCTTGGCTGCTCGGGCGCCATGCGGCGGCCGTCGGCACCTGCGGGGGTCTTCTACGTTGGGTCGTGCCCGGGGCTGACCGGGTCGCACCACCCCACCACCGCCCGGCGTTCGACCGTCCATTTGGGAACAGCCGGCGACCACGAAGGGAAACCAGGACAGAGATGCAGCACGAGACGACCCAGGGGCGCCGCCGGATCATCGCCGGCGCGGTCCTGTCGACCGCCGTACTGATCACGCCGCTGCTCGGCGCGGCACCGGCGGCGGCCGTACCCGGGCTGGACCGGGTCAACTCGGTCGGCCCCCGCAACAGCGACGCCAAGAGCCGGACCGCCTTCTGCGCTCCGGGCGACACCGTGCTCGGCGGCGGTGGCCGGATCGGCGGCGCGGTGCCCGAGCAGGTGGGCATGGACTTCATGCTGCCGCTGGTCGACGGCACCGGATTCTCGGTCACCGGCCGGGAGGACGAGACCGGCACCAACGCCACCTGGTCGGTCACCGCGACGGCGCTGTGCGCCCCCGCACCGGCCGGCTTCGAGGTGGTCTCCGGCACCTCCAGCCCGACGTCCGTCGACGAGGACTGGCTCACCATCCCGTGCCCGCTCGGCAAGGTGGCGCTCGGGGTCGGCGGCGCGGTGATCGGGGCCAGCAACAGCGAGGTGCTGCTGGAGGACCTGCGCATCGACACCGGCAGTGTCACGGTCGCCGGTGCCGAGGACGGCACCGGGTTCGCCGGCAACTGGCAGATCCACGCCCGGGCGATGTGCGCCAACCAGCCGGCCGGCTACGAGCGGCTGCTCGACGACAGCGACTACGACTCCGTCTCCAGCAAGTCGGTGACCGTCACCTGCTCGCCGGGTCGGCAGGTGCACGGGATCGGCGCCGAGATCCTCGGCGGGAACGGACAGGTCCGGTTGACCGCCGCACACGCCCCGGACACCACCTCGGTGACCGCGAGCGCGGTCGAGGACGAGGACGGCTTCAGCGGCAGTTGGAAGGTCCGCGCGTTCGCGATCTGCGCGAGCTGACCGTCGCACGGGGCCGGCGCGGTGTCCACCGCGCCGGCCCCGTCGGGTCAGGCCAGCGGGAACTCGTCGAAGAGCACGACGGCCGAGCCCGGGTCACGGGTGTCGAACCGGTACGACCGCACCACGCCCGCCCCCGAGTCGAGGACCGAGAAGACGGTGATGTCGTTGCTGGCGACGTACGGCAGGGGCTTGCCGGCGGCGTCGGTCAGCGGGGCGACCGTCGGCACGATCGGGGCCAGCCCACCGGGGTCGCCCTGCCGGATGTGGTCGGGGTCCTCGGGCAGGTTGCGGCTGGCGCCGGACGAGACGTCGTACGCGCCGTAGCTGTTGCCGACGTTGGAGGTCTCCAGCCAGTTGACACCGGCGGCGTTGCGGAACCGGTTCCACAGGTGGGAGTGTCCGTTGTGGACCAGGTGCACGCCGTTGGCGGAGAAGAGCGGCTCCAGGTCGCGCAGGATGTGGTCGTCGGCCAGCGGGTAGTCGTACGTGACCGCGGTGACCTTACCGGTCAGCGGGTCGCGGGTGACGGTCTGCACCGGGTCGGTGAACGGCGGCGCGGAGTTGTCGCCGAGGCCGTGCCCCGGGTGGTGGTACATGACGACCCGGTACCGGGCCCGCTGCGCCGCCGGCGAGGCGAGCTCGCGCTCCAGCCACTTGTACTGCCGCGAGCCGCGCTTGACCGGCTCGAAGATGAACTGTCCGTAGCCCCACTTCTCCGCGTTCTCCAGGTCGGCCGGCGCCTCCTGGAACTTGCCCCGGGCGGTCGGCGACGCCGAGCGCCAGATCTGGGTGGCGAAGAGGGTGACCAGGTGCACGTCGCCGATCGTCCGGGCCCACCAGCGCTGGCCGCCGTTGGGGCTGCTCGGGTACGGGAACATCTCCTCGTACGTGGTGACGTCCCAGGACTGCTCGGCCAGCCAGGTCGCCTCGTCCACACCGGACGGCCGGCTGTCGCGCCACTTCCGGCGGGCCACCTCGAGCGGCTGCGGGTCGTTGAACTGGCTGTCCAGGCCGGCGGTGTCCGACCAGCGGCCCATCACCTCGTGGTTGCCGATCGCCGGGTAGATCGGGGTGTGCTGGAGCAGCGGCGCGCCGCGCCAGGTGCGACCGTGCAGCGTCTTGCTGGCCCGTCCGGTCAGGCCGGCGAAGAACGCGAGCCCGGTGGTGCTGTCGAACCACTCGCTGGCCCGGTCCGGCACGTTGACCAGGTCACCGGCGACGAGCACGCCGTCGAGGCGTACGCCGACGGTCTCGGCGACCTTCTCCAGGTTGGCCGGGGTCATGTTCTTGAGCTGGTGGTCGCTGGTCAGCAGCAGCTTCACCGCCTGCTTGCGGGGTGCCACCGGGGCCAGCGTGTAGACGGCGGTGACCGTCGCCCGGCCGGCGTGGTCGACCGACACCACCCGGTACGGCGTACGGCCGGCGGGCAGCTTGTCGACCAGCGCCAGCTGCCGGTGCACCGGCCGGTCGACGACCGCCGAGAAGCTGCGGCCGGGCACCGCCGAGGCGCTGTCCTCCCGGGTCCGGGTCAGCCGCTTCGTGGTGGCGGTGATCCGCCGCCAGCCGGGGCCGTTGCGGCGGCTGCCGGTGGCGGCGTCCAGGGCCTGCTGGTCGTCGAGGGTGGTCACGCCGGCGCCGACGAGCACCACCTGTGCGGTGCCGGCCTCCTCGGTGTGCCATACGACGTACACGGTGGACGCCTGCGGGTCGAGCAGGTAGGGCTCGCACAGCAGCGGCCGGCCGCCCAGCCGGGGCGCCGGTACGTCGTCGGGGTCCGTGCCGGGGGCCGCCGCCACGGCCGGCGCGGCGGGTACGGCCACCCCGGTCGCCACCGCGGCGCCGCCGGCGAGCGCGCCGAGCACCGTACGGCGGGACAGGCTGCCCGGCGCGGGGTTTTCCGTCGTCGGAAGGGTTTCGTTCGCGGTTGGATCGGTCATGAGGCCGGACCCAACCGGAGCCGGCTGTCCAGGTCCTCCCGGCCAGGTGAACGTGATCCTCCCGTCGGGTGAATCCCCTGGTCACCCCGGCACCGCAGCCGCACGGTCCGGCACCGGGGACGGCCGCGGCGACCGGGGGCGGCAACCCCTGATATCCACCCGTTTCACTGCTTATGCAGCTTCATCAACCACTATTGCGACCCGGCGGGCGTACGTCCGGAAACGCACCCCGCCGACGCGCCGGAAAGCGCTTCACCACAGATACATCGGACCAGGCCACCAATGGGACATTCATCGACGCTCGTCAGCACGACTGCTACCGTGTCCCAGAGTGTCAGGCGACGCCGTTCGGCGCCGCCCAAGGAGGTCCGTTTCGTGGTGAAACAATCGGACGCAATCACCCATGTGGACGGGACGGCGATCGCCGTGCACGTTGTCCGGGAATTCCTCCGACGCCTGCCGGCCGGTGACATTTCCGGCCCGATCGCGGGCGGGGCGGCACGGGTGGTGCACGAGGTGCTCCGCGAACTCGGCACCCCGGCGGGCGTCGACGGCGCCGCGGCACCGGCCGGGACGACCGGCGGCGGGACCGTCCCACCCGCCGCCGGCCCCACCAGGAACAGCGCCCGGACCGGCGACGCCCCACCCGACGAGACCGACTATCCCGGCCATCCGGTCGACTACCTGCGGGCCGGCACGCTGCTCTTCGAGGTGGCCCTGCCGATCCTGGCCGCCCGCTGGGCCGGCGGCGACCAGAAACTGCTGGTCAGGGCCAGCACCACCCTGCACCGGGCGGTGACCGAGTGGGCCGCGCTCGCCTCGACCGCCCACGACAGCCTGCTGACCGCGCGCCTGCGCACCTCGCGCCAGGAGGAACGGCGCCGGATCGCCTGCGAGTTGCACGACCGGGTCGGCCACGGCATGGCGCTGGCGCTACAGAACCTGGACCTGCACCGGCGCTATCTCGCCACCGACGCGGACCGGGCGGCGGCCAGGCTGACCAGGGCGATCACCACCATCGGCGAGACCACCCGGACCATCCAGCAGCTCTCCTCGGAACTGCGCCGGTCGGTGAGCGACCGCGGAATCGAACACGCCCTGCGGACCTATCTGGACCACCATGTCCCACCACCGGTACGGGTCGACCTGACCGTTTCGGACCGGGTGGACACACTACCGCCCGAAGTCGCCGAGGAACTGTATCTGATTCTCTGCGAAGCCATCCGGAATGCCGTCCGCCACGCGCATCCGGCGACACTTCGAATCCAGCTCGGAATCAACGGAAACCGCGTCGACGCCTCGGTCGCCGACGACGGAAGCGGGTTCGATCAAAAAGCCGCGATCGCCACCTCGTACGGCGGATTACTGTCGATGCGGGACCGGGCCGAATTGCTGCGCGGCCGGTTGCGCCTGTCGAGCATGACCGGCCACGGCACCACCGTCGCCGTCACCGTACCCATGCCCGGGGCGCGGCCGTGAGCGCGCCCGTCGTCGCGGACCCCATCCGCGTCGCGCTCGCCGACGACCACGCCCTGTTCCGGGAGGGAATCCGCGAACTGCTGTCCACCGACGACGGGTTCGTCGTCGTCGGGGAAGCCGCCACCGGTGACCAGGCCGTCGCCGTCGCCGTCGAGCATCGCCCGGACGTCCTGCTGCTCGACGTCGAGATGCCCGGGCCGGGCGCCGCCGCCGTCATCCGGCAGGTGCACCGGACCCGGCCGCAGACCAGGGTCATCGTGCTCACCATGCATGACGACGACGGCCTGATGCGCGAAGTGTTCGAGAGCGGCGCGGCGGCCTACCTGACCAAGGCGATCCTGCTCGACGAACTGCTGGCCGCCGCGCGGTCGGTCTGCCGCGACGCGCAGACGGTGCTGCTGTCGGTCTCCCGGCGGACCCTGGGCCGGTTCGGCGGTCACCCGGCGGGCCCGCCACCGGATCCCGGTGCCGGCGGGCCGGCCGCCGACCGGGCGCCGACCGCCCGCGAACGCGAGATCCTCCGGCTGGTCGCGGCCCGGATGAACAACGCACAGATCGCCGCGCGGCTGGGGGTCACCCAGGCGACCGTGAAACGGCATCTGACGAACATCTACGCCAAACTCGACGCTCGGTCGCGAATGGACGCGGTCCACCGCGCGGCGGCGACCGGAATCATCACCGCCGATGGCGAGTCAGGTCACTGAAAGTGGTGCCACCGTTGCTATCGTCGGCGCCCGGCGGGGTCAGTTTCCCAGTCTTCCAATCCCCTGGAGGTTCCACGTGCAGTACCGTCCACTGGGCCGGACCGGCCTGCGGGTTTCCGAGATCGGCTACGGCGCCTGGGGTATCGGCGGCCTCTACTGGGTCGGCGCGCAGGAGCAGGAGTCGTTACGCGCCCTGCACACCGCGATCGAACAGGGCGTCAACTTCATCGACACGGCCCGCGGATACGGCGAGAGCGAGCGCCTGGTCGGTCAGGTCGTGCGCGAGCACCGGGGCGACCCGGTCTACGTGGCGACCAAGGTCCCGCCGGCGAACATGATCTGGCCGGCACCCACCGGGGTCCACCCCGACGAGGCGTTCCCGGGCGCGCACATCCGCGAGAGCCTGGAGACCAGCCTGCGCGCGTCCGGCCTGGAAGCCTTCGACCTGCTTCAGTTCCACGTCTGGCAGGACGAGTGGATCGGGCGCGGCGACTGGCTGGAGACGATCGCGGCGCTCAAGGAGGAGGGGAAGATCCGCTTCTTCGGGGTGTCCATCAACGACTACCAGCCGGGGAGCGTCCTCGACCTGGTCCGAAGTGGACACGTCGACGCCGTGCAACTCATCTACAACGTGTTCCACCAGACCCCGGAGGAGAGCTTCCTGCCGGCGTGCGCCGAGCACGGCGTCGGTGTCGTCGTCCGGGTGCCGCTCGACGAGGGCGGCCTCACCGGGCAGATCACCGCGTCGACGACGTTCCCCGCGGACGACTTCCGCAACAACTACTTCGCCGGCGACCGGCCGGCCCAGGTGGAACAGCGGGTCGACGCGCTCGTCGCCGACCTCGGGGTGCCCCGCGACCGGCTCGCCGAACTCGCGCTGCGGTTCGTCCTCGACGCGCCCGAGGTGTCGACGATCATCCCGGGCATGCGCTCGGTCCGCAACGTGCAGCGCAACGTCGCGGTCAGCGACGGCCAGCCGCTGCCGGCGGAGCAGCGGGCGACGCTGGCCAAGCACCGCTGGGAGCGGAACTTCTACCAGCCCTAGCCGGCCGCCTGCCGGCGCGTACCACGCCCCAGCCGGCCGCCTGCCGGCGCATACCACGCCCCAGCCGGCCGCCTGCCGGCGCGTACCACGCCCTGACCGCTCCCGCCGGCCGGCGGCCGGGTCAGCCCTGGCCGGTCGCGCCGGCCGGGGTGCGGCCGGCGATGACCGCGCGCAGCGCCGTCTCGTAGGCGTCGACGCAGGATTCCAGGCCGAACAGCTCGTTGGCCTTCTTGCGGCCGAGTTCGCGCGCCTCGGCCGGCAACGCGGCGAGTTCGAGTACGGCCCGGCGCAGCGCGGCCGGATCACGCGGCGGCACCACCCGCCCGAATCCGGTCGCCTGCACCGGGAACCGGCCGCCGGGCAGGTCGGTGGTGACCGACGGGATGCCGGCCATCATCGCCTCGACCTGGACGATGCCGAACGACTCGGCGATCGACGGCAGCGCGAAGACGTCGATGGAGGCGTAGAAGTCGCGGATCCGGTCGCCCTGCAGCAGGCCGAGGAACCGGACCCGTGGGTCGCCGGCCGCCTCGGCGCGCAGCAGCCCGATGTTGCTGCCGCCGGCGACGCCCTCGTAGTCGCCGCCGACCAGCAGCCGGGCGGCCGGGTCGTCGATCGTACGGAAGGCGCGGATCAGGTATTCGATCCCCTTCTCGTCGGCGATCCGGCCCAGGAAGCCGATGTGCGTTCCCGAGCCGTCCCGCAGCGCCGGCCGGCCGCCACCCCGGTCGGCGCAGGGTGCCGGGACGGCCAGCGTCGGCCGGCGGCGCAGCAGCGGCCACAGCCGCGAGCCGCGGGCCTGGTCGTCGCTGTTGACCACGACGAGGGCGGCCCGCCGGATCGCCGCGCCGGCCGAGGCGTCGGCGAGCCGCATGCCGATGTCGTTGACCGGCCCGGCCGGCAGGAACGCGTCGATGTGGTGGGTCGCCACCAGCGGGACCCGGCGGGTCAGCGCCGCGACGGCGACCGCCTCCGGCATCGGCAGGTGGACGTGCAGGACCGCGGACCGGGCGGCCAGCCGGGCCACCAGCGCGGGCAGGCCGGGGCTGAGCACACCCTTGCGGATACGGGCGAGCACCGGTGCCCGGAACACGTGCACGCCGGCGATGACCTCGTACGGCGGCAGGGACCGGTCGTGCCGGGAGCAGGCGACCGCGATCCGCAGGCCGCGCGCGGCGAGCCCTTCGGCGATCATCCGCGCGGTCTCGGTCAGGCCGCTGACGTACGGCGCGTAGTAGTCGAGCGCGACGGTCACGTCGAACCGGTCGTCCGGCCGCATCACGGGTTTCCTCTCAGGTCTCAGGACTGCGAGACGACGAAGTGCTGGGCGAGGTGGTCGGAGAAGCCCGGGTTGGGCGCGAAGCGGTAGCCGGCGACGTCGAGGTCGTCGGTGGTCAGCAGCCAGTCCAGCCGCCACAGCCGGGGCAGGTTGTAGCTCGCCGTCGGCCAGCTCGACGCCAGCACCGATCCCCCGGCCGGGTCGTGCCGGCGCAGGCCCGGCCCGACGTCGACGAGGCTGCCGACCCAGGGGGTGTTGAAGTCACCGGCGACCACGACCGGGTTCGGGTTGGCGGCGACGTCGGCGCGCAGCGTCGCCAGTTCGGCCTGCCGCAGGTGGTACTGGTCGCGGACGAAGTCGTAGAACTCGCGGCCGAGCGGGCTCAGCTCGCGCCGCAGCGGCACGAACAGGTGCACGTTGTAGATGGACAGCACCGCGTCTCCGAACCGTACGTCGACCCGCTGGGCCTTGTTGCCCCGCCAGTACCAGTCGGTGCCCTCGCCGGGCACCGGCCGGGGGTGGGTGGCGACCACCGGCAGCCTCGAGATGGTGACCAGTTCGCCCTCGACGACGACCTCGTGTCCGGGGAAGGCGGCCCGGATCCGGGCCAGGTCGTCGACCCGGACCGCGTCGTCCTCCCATCGCAGGTATTCCTGGAGCAGGTAGACGTCGGCCCGCTGCTCGCGCAGGTAGGCGAAGAAGGCGTCCGGGTCGTCGTCCATGGTCCAGATGTCGGTGTTCCAGGCCATCACCTTGACCGACGGGGCCGGCGGGGTGGTCCCGGTCGGCTCGCCGCCCAGCACCCGCACGTGCAGGCCGCCGAGCGACAGGCCGGCCACGACGAGGGCGGCCAGCAGCGGCGACAGCCACCGCCGGACCGGCCGGGCCAGCGGCGACACGGCGAGCAACAGCAGGGGTACGACGACCAGCGCGACCGGCGGCGTCGACTCGACGATCAGCCACGGCCACCAGCGACCGGTGAGCAGGACGTGGGCGGCCAGGAAGAGGGTCCACAGTGCGGTGCCGGCGACCACCAGCCGGGTGCCGAGGCACCACCGCCGTCGTACCGGCGAGGCGGCGTCCACCGCCTGGCCGGGCCCGCCGGCGGGGGTGGCGCTGTCAGCCGGGGCGGAATCCGGGCCGGCCCCGGTCGGACCACCGGGCGGGGCCGGGTCCGCGAGGGTGTCCGGCTTCCCCGCCGTCAGCGCACCGGCCCGGTCGTCGTTCACAGTGCCTCCAGTCGCAGACCGGTGTAGAGGCGCACCGGCCGGCCGCCGACCCTCGGCACCGCGATCTCCCGGGCCGGCCGGAAGTGCCGGTCGAGGGCGGGCCGCAACCGCTGCCGACCGTCACCGTACAGGCTGGCATCGACGCGGGTCGTCATCCGCAGGGCCAGGTCCCACAACGGGCTGACGCCGGGCGTCACCATCACCAGCGTGCCGCCGGGGGCGAGCACCCGCCGGATCTCGCGGCAGGCGTCGTCGATGCGTGGCACGCACTCCAGCGTGCTCACCGCCACCACGCAGTCGAAGTGGCCGTCGGCGTACGGCAGGTCCTCGGCGCCGGCCTGGGCCAGGGTCGCGGCGACGCCGTACGCGGCGAGCCGGGTGGTGACCTCGCCGGCGTGCGGGTGGATGTCGACCCCGTGGATCTCGTCGCACCGGCGGGCGAGTTCGGGCAGGAAGACACCGCTGCCGTAGCCGATCTCCAGGATCCGCCGGTGGTGGGTGTCGCCGAGCAGGTCGAGGATCATCCGGAAGCGCAGCCGCTGGACCCGGCCGAGCAGCGGCCGGTAGTTCCAGTCCGGGTGGTCGACCGGACCGGTGAGCAGCAGCGCGGACCGGGGCAGCAGGTGCAGCGGGCGGGTCGCCATCACGCGGCCGTCCCGCCGGCCCGCAACCGCAGGCCGGTGTAGAGCCGCAGCACGCTGCCGCCGAACCGGGGCACCCGGACCTCGCGTTCCGGCCGGAAGTGCCGGTACAGGGCCGGCTGCAGCCGCTGCCGGCGGTCGCCGTACTGGCTGGCTCCCTGCCGGGTGGCGACGGCCAGCACCGGGCTCCACAGGGCGCTGGCTCCGGGCGTGACGACGATCAGCGACCCGCCGGGGGCGAGCACCCGGTCGATCTCGCGGCAGGCGGTGTCGATCGACTCGACGTACTCCAGGGTGCTGACCGCGACGACGCAGTCGAAGAACCGGTCGTCGTACGGCAGTGCCTCCGCGCTGCCCCGGGTCAGCGTGGTCGTGACGCCGTGCTGGGCGAGGCGTCCGGCCACCTCCCCGGTCAGCGGGTGCGCGTCGATGCCGTGCAGTTCCCGGCACCAGCGGGCGAGCTCCGGCTGGAACACGCCGCTGCCGTAGCCGATCTCCAGGATCCGGTCGAACCGGTCGCCGCCGAGCAGGTCGACGACCATCCGGAAGCGCAGCCGCTGGACCCGGCCGAGCACCGGCCGGTAGTTCCAGTCCGGGTGGTCGACCGGACCGGTCGGCTGCACCGCGGAGGCCGGCAGCAGCCGCGGGGTGTGCGGGGGGTGGCTCATCGGCCCTCCAGGAGTTGTCCGGCGAATTCGACCAGCACCGGGAAGCGGGCCGCCACCAGGATGACGGCGAGCCCGCCCGCCCAGATCAGCGTGTTGACGACCATGGCGCGGTCGCGCAGCAGCAGGCGTACCGGGTCGCCGCCGCCCTTGCCGACCACCACGACGTGCAGGTGCCGGGCGACCGCGAAGATCGCGCAGGGCAGCGAGACGAGCAGGGAGGCGTCGGTATAGGGAGCGGCGAACCGGCCGTTCACCAGGTAGAGCAGGAACACGGTCACGGTCAGCGTGGCGTACAGGATGATCAGGTAGTCCAGGTACTGGGTGGTGTAGCCGGCCAGCGACGGCCGGTGGGCGGTGCCGCCGACGGACATCTCGTGCCGTCGCTTGCCGGCGGCGAGCAGCAGGCAGAGGGTGAAGACGCAGGCGAGCAGCCAGACCGAGGCGCGGGCCGGCACCGCCAGATAGCCCTGGACGACCCGGAGCACGAAGCCCGCCGCGACGGCGAAGACGTCGAGCAGTGGCAGGTGCTTGAGCCAGCGGACGTAGGACAGGTTGAGCGCCAAATAGCCGAACAGCGGCCACCAGGACATCGCCGGGCCGACCGCGAGCAGGACCGCGACCAGCACGATCAGGCCGAGCGCGTACGCCCGGGCCGGGCCGACGCCGATGCGTCCGGCGGCGATCGGCCGGTGCCGCTTCACCGGGTGCAGCCGGTCGCGGTGCCGGTCGGCGATGTCGTTCCACACGTACACGAACGCCGACAGCAGGGTGAACAGCACGACGGCGAGCCCCATCCGGGCGAGCGCGCCGAGGCCGAGGTGGGGCGCGTCGATCAGGGCCAGCGGGACGACCAGCAGGTTCTTCGGCCACTGGGCGGGGCGGGCCAGGGCGACGAGGTCGCGCAGCAGCCCGGTCCGCACGCCGGTGGTCACGGCGGCGGTCGCGCCGACCGCCGCGGCCGGCACGTCGGGCACCGGCGGCACGGGTTGGCCGAGGTTCGTCGAATACACCGTGACCTCCTCCTGGACGCGGCTCGAAGCGGTGGTCAGAAGAAGACCTTGGCCAGCGAGAGCACACCCTGCCGCCACGGTTCGCGGCTGGTGCGGCCGGCGGGCGCGGCCGGGCCGGTGCCGTCGGCGGTGTCGGCGGCGGCCCGGTCCCGCCACCACCGGTAGGTGGCCAGGATCGCGTCGCGGTTGGAGCGCCGGGACCGGAAGTCGAGCCGCTCGTGGGCCTTGCTGACGCTGACGTACGAGTCGGCGCGCAGCTTGTGCACCAGCCGTCCGTACACAGGGGACAGTCTGGCGCGGCGCAGCAGGTCGAGTACGGCGACCGCGGCGCCGGCCGGGACGGGGACGATCCGCCGGCCGTGCCCGGCCGCGTCGAGTACGGCCTGGAAGTCCTCGCGCAGCGTGCCGAAGTCGGCGGCGGCGATGTTGAAGGTGTCGTTGGCGACCTCGGCGGGCGCGGTCAGCGCGCGGGTCACCGCGTCGACCAGGTCCTCGATCGCGAGCATCTGGATGCGTACGTCGCCCCGGCCGATGACGGGGAAGTTGCGGCCCTCGTCGGCCCACTCGAACAGCATGGCGAACAGTCCGAGCCGGCCGGGTCCGAGGAACGTCTTCGGGCGCAGGATCGGCACGCATAGCCCGCCGGCCCGGAACTCCTCGGCGACCTCCTCGGCGCCGGCCTTCGCCCGGCTGTAGGCGTCGACCGGGGCCCGGGGGTGCTCCTCGGTGGTCGGTACGACGTCGGGCAGCCCATACACGGCGGTGGAGGAGATGTGCACGACCCGTTCGAGCCCGGCCGCCACGGCGGCGCCGAGCACCGTACGGGTGCCGTCGACGATCACCGACCGGATCTCCGGCTCCGGATAGCTCGGCAGCGCGGCGGCGGTGTGGACGGCGACGTCGACCTCGGCCACCGCCCGGCCCACCGCCCCGGCGTCACGGACGTCGGCGACCGTGTAGCGGACCCCGGGCAGCGGTTCCGCCGGTTCGCGCAGGTCGAGGCTGTGTACGGCGTACCCGTCGGCGTGCAGCCGCTGGACCAGGTTCAGTCCGAGCATGCCGCAGCCGCCGGTCACCAGCACCCGGGTCACCACAGTGTCGACAACCTTTCGCGTACGAACCGGCTCAGCAGCCGGGGCAGCCCGATCGCCAGGGTGGCGTCGAAGCAGTCGAGGAAGTGCTTGACGTCGGCCTCGGTGGCGACCAGCGGCGGTCCGACCACCAGCGGGTTGCGGCCGTTGAGGGTGTAGTAGGCGTAGATGTCGTGGTCGCGGTAGAGGGTGTCGATGACCGCGCCGGTGATGACCTTGGTGGCGAACTGCGGGTCCTTGGCGAATCCCACCGGCAGCAGCCGGGTGACGAGGTCGAGCACCTTGACGTTGTTCTGGAGGAAGACGCCCCACAGCGCGCCGGCACCCTGCACGTCGGCGATCAGGTCGGGATAGTCGGCCCGCAGCCGGCGCAGTCCGGGGGCGAGGATCGCCTCGATCTCGCGGGCCCGGCCCGGGAAGTCCTCCTCCACGGCGACGTTGATCGCCTCGATGGCGGTCGCGGTCTCCTCGCCGAAGCCGTAGTAGGTGGTGCTGGTGCTCTGCAGCAGGGCGTCGTTGAGGTTCTCGTACGCCTTGTGGAAGATCGGGTCGCGGGCCACGTACGCCGAGATCGACGACTTGCCGCCGCCGAACGACTTCGAGGTGGTCAGCACGTCCGGCAGCAGGCCGGGATAGCGCATGAAGTAGAACAGCGTGCCGGTCTTGCCCCAGCCGGTGTAGATCTCGTCGAAGATGAGCACGATGTTGCGCTCGGTGCACAGCTCGCGCAGCCCGCGCAGGAACTCCTCGCTGCACGAGCGCATCGTGGAGGCGCTGAAGGGCTCGACCAGGATCGCGTACACGTCGCACCGGCCGGCGGCGTCGCGGGCGGCGTCCACTTCGGCGCGCAGGGCGGCCAGGTCGCCGTACGGGTAGCTGACCACGCCCGGGATGCCGGGGAACCGGAACGTGTTGCGGGCGGCGGTCAGGCTGCCCGAACCGAGCAGCTTGCCGTGGAAGCTGATGTCGGAGTGCAGCACGGTGTTGCGCCGCCCGCCGTGGTATTTGTACGCGAGCTTCACCGCGCCCTCGACCGCCTCGGCGCCGGAGTTGGGCAGGAACGACTTGTTGAGGTCGCCGGGCAGCACGGCCGCCAGGTTGTGGCCGAGCACCGCCAGGTACGGCGAGAAGATCGTCTTGTGCACCTCCATCCGGCGTTCCTGCTGGAAACGCTGGCGGGCGGCGATGATGCGCGGGTGGTTGTGGCCGTGGTTGAGCACGCCCACTCCCCCGGTGAAGTCGAGGATCCGCCGGCCGTCCCGGGTGTAGATGTAGCTGCCCTCGGCATGGTCGATCAGCTCGCGCCCGAAACCGAACGACGTCATCAGATTGACCTGGCTCGAATTGATGTATTTGCGGTACATGTCCTGCACCTGATCGACGGAGAGCCGATCAGCGGAGTCGAGCCCAATCAAGGACGAGCCCTGTTCACTAGCCATCGACCCTCCACAAAGCGGGTTCCGAATAGCGCGGCATTCGCATCCTAGGTACGCCCGACCGGCCCGCCCAGGTAGCAGTTACCGGCCTACGACCGTCGTACGACCACCGCCCACGAGGCGCGTACGACCTCGACCGAGACAATTCGGTGCGGGGGTTGACATTGTCGACGGTCAACCCCTCAATCAATGGGGCACCGTCGCCACACCCGTCGCGCCCGCATCGTGACCGAGGAGCCACCGTGCCGGTACTGCACCAGGTAACGGTCGTCTGCCACCAGTTCCCGCCGTGGCGGATGGGTGGGCTGGCCGAATACGCCGAACGCTGCCTGCACCACCTGCACCGGCGGCGCGGCGACCTGCGGCTGCGGCTTTACACCATGAACCACCCCGGCGACCAGCCGCGGCACGGCGTGAGCGGCGGGGTGCCGGTGGTCCGGCCCCGGATGCCGCGCTGGCTGGGCCGGCGGCTCTTCGACCCGCACCGGGCGCTGTCCGCCCGCGGGCAGGGCCTGTTCGCCATCGCCCTGATCGCCTTCAACCTCGGGGTGTTCCTCGGGCTGTGCCGGGGCCGCCGGCGCGGTTCGGTGGTCGCGGTCCACGACTGGCAGAGCACCCCCGCCGGCATCCTCGCCGCGACCCTGCTGCGGCTGCCGGTCGTCTACCACGTGCACAACACCGAACAGACGATGGCACCGCAGCCCGACGTCGCCGACCCGCTGCGGATCATCGGGGCCTGCCAGCGGCTGATGGCCGGCCTCGCCGCCCTCGTCGTGGTGCCGACCCCGGAGATGGGCGACCTGCTGGTCCGGCACGGGTTCGCGGCTCACAAGATCCGGGTGGTGCCGCACGGCTACGAGGACCCGCCCGGCACCGACCGGGACGCGCCGGCCGACCGGGCGGCGACCCGGGCCGAACTGCTGGCCGAGGCCGGATTTCCCGCCGACTCGCTGGTCCTCGTCTTCGCCGGCCGGCTCAGCCCGGTCAAGGGCGTACACACCCTGCTGCGGGCACTGCCCGACATCGCCCGCTGGCACCCGGCGGCCCGCCTGTTCCTGCTCGGCACCGGCCTGCCCGGCACCGACCAGGACGCCGTCGTGGACCGACTGGTCGCCCGGCTCGGCATCGCCGACCGGACCCGGGTCTACCACCGGCACCTGTCCCGCGAGCAGGTCCGCCGGCACTACCTGGCCGCCGACCTGTGCCTGTTCCCGTCCACGTACGAGCCGTTCGGCCTGGTCTCGGTCGAGGCGATGGCGCTGGGCACGCCGGTGCTGCTCGGGTCCGGGTTCTCCGCCACGATCGGCACCGACGGCGTACGTCCCACCGCGCTGCGCCTGACCACCGACCGCCCCGACGAGCTGGCCCGGCTCGCCGGCAACCTGCTCGCCGACGCGGAGTACGCCGCCGAACTCGGCGCGCGGGGCCGCCGGCACGTCGAGCGCTCGTTCGGCTGGTCGGCGTCGGTGGACGCGACGGTCGCCGTCTACGAGGAGGCGGTCACCGCCCGCCGGGCCGGCCGGCCGGTGCCCGCCCCGGGGAAGGCGGGCCGGCCGGCGGTCGCCGACCCGGCCGGGGAGCACCGGTGACCCGCCGCCTCGCCCGGCTCCGGCCGCTGCTCACCGCCGTCCTCGTGGTCGCGATCCTGGCCGGGGTCTGGTGGACCGTACGCGGACAGGACTGGTCGGTCGCCCGCCCGCTGGTGACCGGGCACGCGGTGCCGTACCTGCTCGCCGCCGCCGGGTGCAACATCGTGGCGCTGCTGTGCGCGATGCGGTCGTGGGCGAGCACCCTGGCCGACCTGGGGCACCGGCTGCCCAACCTGGCCGCCGCCCGGATCTACTTCGTCGGGGTGCTGGCCAAGTACGTACCCGGGCGGGTCTGGGTGGTGGTCACCCAGGCCCGGCTGGCCGCGGACGCCGGGGTGCCCGGCACCGCGACGGTGGCCGCCTTCCTGCTCAACGTCGTCGTCATGCTGCTCACCGGACTGGTCGTCGGCGCCCTGGCCGGCCCGGCGGTGCTCGGCGACCGGGGCTGGTGGCTGCTCGCCCCGGCCGCCCTCGTCGTCGCCCTCCTGGCCTGGCCCGGCGTCGTGGGCCGGCTCGCCGCGGTCGGCGCCCGGCTGGTCCGCCGGGACCTGCCGGCCGTCGGCACCGGCACCGGCACCCGGGCCGCCGTCGGCTGGCAACTGGCCTGCTGGCTGGTCTCCGGCCTGCACCTGTGGCTGCTGCTGATGGCGCTCGGCGCGCCGCCGGGTCCGGCGCTGGTCGCCGGCGTCGGCGGGTTCGCCCTGGCCACCGTGCTCAGCACGCTGGTCGTGGTGGTGCCCGACGGGGCGGTGGTCCGCGAGGTGCTCATCGCGGTCGCGCTGGTCGGCCTCCTGCCGGCGACCGGGGCGGGCGCGGCGGCGATCGCGAGCCGGGCGGTCTGTCTGCTCACCGAACTCGCCGTCGCCGGCGCGGTCCTGCTCGGCGCCCGGCTCGCGCGGCGGCGGCACCCCGACCGGCCACCGACGCCACTGCCGGCCACCCCGGTGCCGGTCACGCCGGCCCCGGCCACCGGCGGCCCCGGCACCGCGGCGGGGCGCTGACCCGGGCCGGACTCAGCCGGCGGGCCGGGTCAGCTCGGCGGCGAGCAGGTCGTTGATCTGCGCCGGATGGTCGTTGAGGAAGAAGTGGCCGCCGGTGAAGACCTTCACGTCGCAGTCCGCGGTGGTGTGCCCGGCCCAGTCGCGCGCCTCGTCGATGCTGACCCGGGGGTCCCGGTCGCCGGTCAGCACCGTGACCGGACAGCTCAGGCGCGCCCCGCCGCCGTGCCGGTACGTCTCCACCGCCCGGTAGTCGGCGCGCAGCGCGGGCAGCACGATGCTCAGCACCACCGGGTCGGTCAGCAGCGACTCCTCGGTGCCGCTGAGCCGCTGCACCTCGGCGACGAGTTCGTCGTCGGTGCCGAGGTGGATCGACTCGTCACGGACCCGCGACGGCGCCCGCCGGCCGGACGCGAAGAGCCGGCGCAGGACCACCCCCTGCCGTTCGAGCCGGACCGCGACCTCGAAGGCGATCACCGCGCCCATGCTGTGCCCGAGGAACACCAGCGGCCGGTCGAGGGTGCGCGACAGCACGGCGACGATCGCGTCGGCGAGGTCCCCGATGCTGTCCAGGCACGGTTCGCCGAGGCGGTCCTGCCGGCCCGGATACTGCAACGACAGCACCTCGGCGACCGGCGACAGGGCCTTGGACGTCTGGTGGAACGCGACCGCCGAGCCGCCGGCGTGCGGAAAACAGACCAGCCGGGGTCCCCACGCCGGCCCCGGGTGGAACCGTCGAATCCAGAGCTTCGTGTCCATCGATGGTGCCGTCATCCGCCCGTACTGTCCCTTCGTACCCACGCATCCGCCGCGGCGATTATCCCCGGCCGGTGCCGGGGCCGCCCGGGCACGTCCCGTGGCCGTGCAGCCCGCACCCCGGTGCGACGGATGCCGGCGGAAGGGTCGGGCGGGACGGATCGGAACGGCGTCGGACCGGGTCGATAGCATCCGACCGGTACAGCGGGGAGGAAAACGAATGCACCACATCGGTCCCTACCGGCTGCTCGGCGCGCTGGCGACCTGCCCGGTCGGCACCGTCTGGGCCGCCTCGGACTCGGCCGGCCGCCGGGTGACACTGGCCGTGCTCGACCCGGCGGTGGCCGGCGACCCACGCTGGCGGGCGGCCTTCGCCGCGACCGCCAACACCCTGTCCCAGGCCGACGACCTGCCGGTGGTCGGCGCCAACCATGTCGCGGCCACGCCCTGGGTCGCCTGCGCGGCCGAGGCCGGCCAGGGCGCGGGAAACATCTTCACCGCCCTGGGGCAGCACCTCGTCGCCGCCCCACCGCCCGACCCGGGTCCGGCCGACCAGCCGACCGTGTCGCTGGCCGGCCAGCTTCCCGCGCTACCGGAGCCGCCGGACAGCGGCCCGGAGCCGCCGACCGTCGCACTGGCCGCGCCGGACGCGACCACCACCCGGCCGACCGGACCGGCCGCCCCGGTGAGCGGCCAACCGGCCCAGGTCTCGGCTCCACCCGCTCCCGTGTCGGGCGGTCCCGTCTCCGGAGGTCCCGCGCTGGGAGGTCCCGTCTCCGGGGGTCCCGTGGCGGGCGGCCCGGTCTCCGGGGGTCCGGCGTCGCCGGCCGCCGAACCGCCGAGCTGGCCGCCGGCCGCCGCTCCCCCGGCGCGGGCCGCACCGAGCGGGCCGTTCCCGCCGCGCCCGGCCGGCCCGCCTCCGCAGCCGCTCGCCGGCCCGTTCCCGGCGCCGGCGGCGCTCCCCGGGCCGCCGCCCGTGGCCGGACCACCCCCGCCGGCGCCGGCCGGGTACCCGGCGCCGTACCCGCCGCTCTTCCCACCCGCACCGGCCCGGCCGCGCCGGGGGCGCGGCATCCTGGTCACCGTTCTCGTCGCGGTGCTCGCGCTGGCGCTGGGCGCGGCCGGCGGTGCCGCCGCCATGTCGGCCCTCGGCGGCGACGCCGCGCCCGCGCCCGGCGCCAGCCCGACGCCGTCGGTCGACATCGCACTGCCCGGCACGGCGCCGGCCGCGCCCGGCATCGAGCCGCCGGTCGGCGGCGGCTGGCCGGCGGACTTCCCGAGGTTCGGTCCCGCGGACCGCACGCAGCAGGTCACCGACCTGCCCGGGCTCGGCTTCTCGTTCCGGATGCCGGACACCTGGCGATGCGAACCCGTGGCGTCGACGTCGGGCTTCGCGCACTACTCCTGCGGCACCCCGGCCGGACAGGGGCCGAAGGCCGGCGGCGACCTGATCGTGCGGCACTGCCCGGCCCCCTGCGACGAGGGGCGGCGGACCGAACTGCGTACGGCCGAGGAGGCGTTCGGCCTCCAGTGGATCCGAAGTGGACCGTTCACGACCTGGGCGCAGACCGACCGGGTCGACGACGCACCGCAGTACGGCATGGTCTACCTGAGCTACTGGCGCAGCGTCCCCGAAGGGGTGCTGGACCGGCAACTGGTGCTGCGGATGACCGCCCCGCCGGAGCGGGCCGACGAACTGCGGAAGCTGACCTATTCGATCCGGGATGTAACGTTCACGATCTGACCGGCTCCGCCGCGGCCGTACGGCGGTCCGCGGTGGGCCGGGCGACCCAGACCGACCGTCCGAACGAGCGGGGCCATGGCACGCACACTGACCGTCTCTGCCCAACAGCCGGGAGCCTTCCCGTCGATCGCCGACGCGCTGGAGGTGGCCGAGGACGGCGCCGTCATCTCGATCGAGCCCGGCGTCTACGCCGAGTCGCTGCGGATATCGGGCCGGCGGCTTACCCTGGCGGCCCGCGAGCCGGGCACGGTGACCGTCGACGCCACCGGCCACGGCGCCCCCGGGGTGAGCTGCACCGGCGGTGAGGTCACCCTGAGCGGGCTGGCGGTCGCCGCCGGCGACTACCCCGCCGTGCACGCGGCGCGCTGCGAGCTGCGGATCGACGGCTGCGAACTGCGGGCCGGCTACGCGGCCGGCGCCAGCGTCACCGACGGTTCGCGGCTGCGGGCCACCGGGCTGAAGGTCACCAAGGGCCAGTACGGCATCGTCGTCGACGACTCCGGCGGCACCCTGGACCAGTGCGAGGTACGGGGGGTCAGCGACGACGGCATCATCGTCCGGCTCGGCGCCGACCCGACCATCCGTAACAGCACGGTCGCCGACTGCGGCTACCGTGGCGTGTACGTCTACCAGGCCGCCCGGCCGGTGCTCGAACGGTGCGACATCTCCGGCACCGGCGACGCCGGCATCTCGGTGGCGTTGCAGAGCGCGCCGACGATCGCCGAGTGCTGGGTGCACGACACCCGCGGGGTCGGGATCGCGTTCGGCCGTGGCTGCACGGGGCTGGTCGACGGCTGCCGGATCGAGCAGACCGCCGCGCCCGCGATCCGGCTCGACGAGGGGGCGGCCCCGGTGGTCCGCGAACCGGCCGAGCCGGGCGGTGCCGCCCCGATGGCCGGGGCAAAGGCCGGCGACGGCGCGGTCCGGCAGGACGCCGAGAAGATGGACACGCTGCTCGCCGAACTCGACTCGATGATCGGCCTGCCCGGGGTGAAGGCCGAGGTGCGGGCGCTCATCGATGAGTTGCAGGTCAACGAGTGGCGGCGGGACGCCGGGCTGGCGGTCGGCGCGGCCAGCCACCATCTGATCTTCACCGGGGCCCCGGGCACCGGCAAGACGACGGTGGCCCGCGTCTACGGCCAACTGCTCAAGGCGCTCGGTGTGCTGCCGAACGGGCAGTTCCGTGAGGTGTCCCGGCGGGACCTGGTCGGGCAGTACATCGGCCACACGGCGGAGAAGACGACGTCGGTGTTCGAGGAGGCGCTCGGCGGGGTGCTGTTCATCGACGAGGCGTACACCCTGTCGCGGGCCGGTGGCGCGAACGCCGACTTCGGCCAGGAGGCGATCGACACGCTGGTGAAGCTGATGGAGGACCACCGCGACCGGGTGGCCGTCATCGTGGCCGGTTACACCCACGAGATGAGTGACTTCCTGGACGCGAACTCCGGCCTGGCGTCCCGGTTCGCCAAGACGCTGGAGTTCGAGAACTACACCGCCGACCAGCTCGTCATGATCGTCGACCGGATCGCGCGCAACGACGACTACCTGCTCGCCGACGGCCTGGACGACGGGCTGCTGGAATGGTTCGGGCAGGTCGAGCGGGACCGCAACTTCGGTAACGCCCGCGAGGCGCGCAAGCTGCTCGAGGGCATGCGCAAGGCGCAGTCCGGCCGGCTGCGGGCGCTGGGCCGCCGACCCACCCGCGACGACCTGCGCACCCTCACCCTGGACGACCTGCTCGCCGCGACGAGTTGATCACATTTCACGGGCTCGGCGCCGGTTTGGCGGCATTCGCCTACTAGTGCTTTGTTAGGTTGTGTCGTGGTATGGGCGGTTGCAGGTGTGGCATGCGCCGGCCATGACGGTGAGGAGTTGTTGTATCTGCCGGAGTACGGCGTACAGGGTCAGGCCGGCGCATGTGCTTTTGGGTCGAGGCGGAGCAGGGTGCAGAAGGCCTGGGCCAGGACGGTGAGGGTGACGTGGCGGTGCCAGCCGGTGTGGCTGCGGCCTTCGAAGTGGTCGATGCCGAGGCCGGTTTTGAGTTCGCGGTAGTCGTGTTCGACGCGCCAGCGTTGTTTCGCGAGTTGGACGAGGGTCTTCAGCGGGGTGTGTTGGTCGAGGTTGGACAGCCAGTACTTGACGGGTTCGTCGGTTCCGGGTGGCCATTCGGCGATCAGCCAGCAGTCGGGCAGGCTGCCATTGTCGGCGCGGGGGATGTCGCGGTTGGCGGGGCGGACGCGTAGGCGTAGGAAGTGGGAGCGCAGCGCCGCGTCCGGGTTCGTCGGGGTGGGGCGGCTGCCGTGGCGCCAGGTGACCGGCCGGACCCGGCGGCGGGCGGTCTGGGCGAGGGTTTTCAGGGTGGTCGGCGGGTCGGGGTGGACGGCCCCGACCGGTGTGGGCGGGGGTGACCGGGGTCGCGTCGCCGGGGTGGGCGGTCGCGGTCGGGTCGACCTGGACCACGTAGGCCAGGCCGCGGTCGGCGAGTCCGAGCCGGAACAGGGTGCAGTCGCCGTAGCCGGAGTCGGCCGTGACCGGCAGTTTCGGTAGCCGCCATTCGTCGGTCATCTCGTCGAGCATGTCCAGCGCGAGACGCCATTTCTCCCGGTGGCGTATGTCGTCGCCGATACCGGCCCGTTCCCGCTTGCGCCGCACCTCGGCGGCCCGGGCCGGGTCGCCGATGGTGGTGTCGTCCCAGGAGGCGGGGCAGAACAGCCGCCAGTTCGCGGCCACCGAGGCGGTGTCGGTGGCCAGGTGGACGCTGACCCCGATCTGGCAGTTGCCGGTCTTGCCCAGGGTGCCGGAGTACTGCCGGGCCACGCACGGCGACGCGGTGCCGTCCTTCGGGAACCCGGAATCGTCGATCACATAGGCGGTCGGGTCGACGGCCCCGACCGCCCACCGGGCCACGTTCGCCCGCACGATCCGGTGGTCCCAGGTCGAGGACGTGATGAACTGCTGCAGCCCCTGATGATCGACACCGAGACGCTCCGCCATCGGCTGCATCGACTTACGCTGCCCGTCGGTCAGCAGGCCGCGCACGTACAACTCGCCCTTGGCCCGCTGGTCCGACCGCCGGACCGCACCGTCCAACATCCGCGCGGTGAACTCGACCAACCGCGGCCGCAGACGCGCCAACTCACCAGACTCCACCCGAACAATCCATCACGACCGGCCGGAAGAGTCACGCAACGACACACCAGAACCTAACAAAGCACTACTACTAGCCTGTCGAAGATTCGACAGTCCGCCCGTCAACCACGGCGTCGTCCTCCGCGGCCACGTCATCGCTCGAGAAGATGCCTGTCAAAAGCAATGATCTGACCGCGTTCATCCCCCGCCAGACCGCTCCCGTACGCTCCGAACCGCCCGCACAGCCGTGGCGCCCCGGCCGCGACGACGGCCCGCCACCACCCGAGCCGCTCGACGCGCCGTGGCTGAGGGTCGTCGCGTGGGCCGCGCCGATGGTGGTCGTGGCCGTACTCTCCCTGATCGGGATCGGCACGCCCGGGCTGTGGGAGGACGAACTCCAGACGTGGGGCATGGTGACCGCGTCGTGGCCCGACTTCCGGTCGGTGCTCGCCGGCACCGACGCCGGGGTGGCGCCCTACTACCTTCTGCTGCGCGTCTGGACCGACCTGGCGGGCACCTCCGACGCCATGCTGCGGCTGCCGTCGGCGCTGGCGATGGTGGGCGCGACCGGACTGGTGGCGGCACTCGGGGTCCGGCTGGGCGGGCTGCGGGTCGGGCTGGCCGCCGGGCTGCTCTTCGCGGTCCTGCCGACCACCTCCCGCTACGCCCAGGAGGCCCGCCCCGACGCGTTCACCGTCCTCGCCGCGGCACTGGCGACGCTGCTGCTGGTCCGCCTGCTCGACCGGCCCCGGATCGGCCGCTACCTCGGCTACCTCGCCGCGCTGGTGCTGCTCGGCCTCGGGCACGTGCTCGGTCTGCTCCTGCTGCTCGCACACGCGGTGATCGCCTGGCGGCTGCGGCCGGACGGCCGTACGGTGGCCGGCTGGGCGCTGACCGCGGTGCTCGCCGTCGTCCTCGTCGGACCGGTCGTCCACTTCGCGAGGCGACAGGCCGGCGGCGACGGCGACTGGATTCCGCCGGTGAGCCTGGCCCGGGTCGCCGAGGCCCCGGCCGTGCTCTTCGGCGACCTCCTCATCGGCGGGGCACTGCTGGCGTGCGCGTTCCTGGCGATGTCGATGCGGGGCCGGGCGGCGGTGGCGACCGCCTGGGCCCTGCTGCCGACCGCCGGCCTGCTCGCCGTCAGCCTGGTCGTCCCGACCTGGCTGCCCCGCTACCTGCTCTTCACCCTGCCGGCCTGGGTGCTGCTGGCCTCGCTGGCGGTACGGCGCACCACGATCGCCCGTGGCGTCGGCGTGGTGCTCGCGATCGGCCTCCTCGGGCTGCCCGGCCACCTCGACATCCGCACCCCGACCGGGCACGGGCAGGGCACCCGGGACATCGCCGCGGTGATGCGGGCGCACGCCGCCCCCGGCGACACCGTCGTCTACGGCCCGACCGAGGGAGGCGACCAGCGGCTCGCCCGCGACGCCGTGCTGCGGTACGTACCACCGGGGATCGCGCCGCAGGACCGGCTGGCCCGCACCCGGCCGCGTACCGGCGGCAGCGTCGGCGCGCGGGAGTGCGCGGCGGGCGAGGTGGCCGACTGTCTCGGCCAGCCGGACCGGATCTGGCTGGTCCGCAAGGGCAACCGGGACGACCCGCTGGCCGGGCTCGGTGCCGGGAAGACGGGCGTGCTGGAGTCCGGCTACGTGGTGATGCAGACCTGGCGGGTGCGCGCGTTCACCATCGTCCTGTACGTGAGCAAACCGCGGTGACGGCTCTGCACGACCGGCTGGCGACGCCGGCCCCGGCCACCCCGCCGCCGGCCCGGCGGCGACGGACCACACCGCCGGTGGTGCCGGTCGACCCGGCGCTGCCGCAGCCGCCCTCCCGACGGGAGAAGGCCGCCTACCGCCACCGGCGGCTGCCGTACCTCATGGTCGCCTCGGCGGTCAGCTTCACCGCGCTGACCGTGAGCCAGGTGCTGTTCGTACGGATGTCGCCGTGGCTGCTGCTGCTCCTGCCGCTGATGGCGTTCACCATCGCGTACTACCTCGTCTCGCTGTGCGTCAACCTGTTCACCCCCGACTTCGACCTGGACCGGCACCGCCGGCTGGTGGCGTCGTGGGCGCCGGACGAGCATCCGCCGGTCGACGTGTTCCTGCCGGTGTGCGGCGAGGCGATCGACGTACTGCGCAACACGTGGGAGCACGTGGCCGCGATGGCCCGGCACTATCCCGGGCCGGTCCACGTCTACGTGCTCGACGACTCGGCCACCGCCGAACGCGAGGCGATGGCGCTCGGCTTCGGCTTCGTCTACCAGCGCCGGCCCAACCGGGGGTGGTACAAGAAGGCCGGCAACATGCGGTACGCGTACCAGCGCACCATGGGTGACTTCATCCTCGTGCTCGACGCCGACTTCACCCCGCGTCACGACCTGCTCGACGAACTGATGCCGTACTTCGACGCGTACCCGGACGTGGGCATCGTGCAGTCGCCGCAGTATTTCCGGGTGCACCAGGACCAGGGCTGGCTGGAGCGCGGCGCCGGCGCGGTGCAGGAACTGTTCTACCGGTCGGTGCAGGTGTCTAGGCAGCACCACGAGGCGGCGATCTGCGTCGGCAGTTGCGCGGTGTACCGGCGTACGGCGCTGGACGCGATCGGCGGGTCGACGCTGATCGAGCACTCCGAGGACGTGCACACCGGGTTCGACATGCGCCGCCGGGGCTGGCGGCTGCGGTACGTGCCGGTGCCGCTGGCGACCGGGCTGTGCCCGGCCGACGTCAACTCGTTCTTCACCCAGCAGTACCGGTGGTGCGCCGGGTCGATGAGCCTGCTCGGGTCGACGAAGTTCTGGAACACCCGGATGCCGGTACGCCAGCGCCTGTCGTACCTGTCCGGCTTCTTCTACTACCTGCACACGGCGCTGTTCACCTTCGTCGGCCCGCTGATCCCGATCCTGATGCTGCTGGTGTTCCCGCAGTACGTGAAGCTTTCGAACTACCTGCTGATCGCACCCAGCCTGGTCTACAACGTCGTCGTCTTCCCGTCCTGGCACCGCTGCGCGTACGGCTTCGAGGCCTGGACCACCAAGATGATCTACGGCTGGTCGCACGCGTTCGCGGTCTGGGACCTGCTGCGCGGGCAGAGCATGGGCTGGCAGCCGACCGGTGGTACGGCACGCAAGAACAGGACGGGACGGCTGTGGACCGGTATGGCGGTGTGGACGGCGGGCAGCGGAATCGTGTGGACGCTGGCCGCGGCGTACCAGATGGTCCACACGGACCTGGCGGCGTTCGCACCGGCCTTCCTGGGCGGGGTGTTCTTCCTGACGATCGCGATGCAGGCGCTGCTGGTCGACCCGGCGAAGGACCTGCCGGCGGGCGGTTCGCGGTGAGGTCGCGCCACCTGTTCGTCACCATGGTCCTCTTCGTGGCCCTGGTCTTCGGCTACGCCGCGGTCGCCCCCGACACCCCCGGGCCGCCGCCGGCCGCGTCCACCGGGGCGGCACCGACCGCCGCGGTCGGGGCGGCACCGGCGTACGACGTCAGCCACCTGCGCGAACCACCCGGTCGGTACCTCGGCGTCGCCCTCGCCGGCGCGCCCCGGGACATGGGCAAGGTGGACGGGTTCGCCGACCTGACCGGCCACCGACCCAACATGATCACGATCTACGAGAGCTTCGACGACGAGTTCGCCGCCGCCGAGATCCGCAAGATCTTCCAGTACGGGGCGCTGCCGATCCTGCGCTGGGAGCCGTACAAGGCGAAACTCGCCGACATCGCCGCCGGCCGGCACGACCCGTACATCCGGCGGTTCGCCGCCGAGGTGCGCCGGGTGAATCTCCCGATCGCGCTCACCATCGCCCACGAGATGAACGGGCACTGGTACCCGTGGGGCGCCGACACCAACGACCCCGCCGACTTCGTCGCCGCCTGGCGGCACATCCACGCCCTCTACGCCGAGGCCGGCGCCACGAACGTCATCTGGACCTGGACCCCGAACGTCGTCAACCCGGTGCCGACGGTGCCGCTGGAACCCCTCTACCCCGGCGACGCCTACGTCGACTGGATCGGCATCGACGGCTACTTCACGCACTCCGGCGCCAAGACCTTCGAGGGCCTGTTCGGACCGACGATGCGCGAGGTCGAGGAGTTCACCGACCGGCCGTTCCTCGTCGTCGAGACCGGCTCCGAGCCCGGCGCGATGCGGGAACGGTCCGTACGCGAACTGTTCGAGGCCGTACGCACCGAACCCAAGCTGCTCGGGTTCGTCTACTTCAACCAGAAGGGCTCGGGCGACTGGGTGATCGACCGGGATCAGCGGGCGCTGGCGACGTACCGGCGGGAGGCGGCGCGCGGGGACCGGCTGGGCTTCCGGGTACGGTGACCGCGGCGGGCGGCGGGTGATCGTCAGGTGGCGGCCGGTCGACGTGCGGCCCGGCGCCCCGGCGCCCGCCCGACGATCATGGCGCGAAGGGTCCGGAATGCACGGGTGGACCGGTTCCTATGATGGGGGCCGCGCCCTCCGCCCCCGGGGCGGACCGACGACGTGGAGGTTGCAGCCGGACATGACCGCACCGTCACAGTCCGTCCGCGCCGTCGCCCGGGTCGCCCCGGGCGAACCGGCGCCGAGCGGCCCGGCCGAGGTGCCCCGCCCGCGCCGACGCCCCAGCCACCTCGGCCGCGTCCACCTGCTGCAACTGCTGCTCATCGAGACGGCCGTCGTCGGCACGCTCGCCGCCGCCACCCAGGGCGCGGTGCCGGCCGTGGCGACCGGCGTCGCCGGCGCCGCCGTCGTCGCGGCGACCCTGGCCCGGCGGGGCGGCCGCTGGTGGCTCGAACGCTGGATGATGTCCGTGGCCCAGCGGCGCCGGCGGCGCGGCCGGCCGATCCCGCACGGCGACCCGAGGGTCACCGCGCTACGCCACCTCGCTCCCGGCCTGACCGTGCAGAACGCCTCCGTCGGCGACAGCGCCGACATCGGCGTGGCCCGCGACGACGCCGGCTGGTACGCCTGCGCGGCGGTGTCCACCGGCCGGCGGCGCAAGGACGGCGCGCTGCCGCTCGACCAGCTCGTGGCGGCACTGGCCGAGACCGGGCAGCCGGGTGCCGTCCTCCAGGTCGTCACCCTCACCGTGCCGGCACCGGGCATGGACACCCCGCCCGCCTCGCACGCCGGCCAGTCCTACCGGCAGCTGCTGACCGGTTTCGGGTCGGCCGTCGTGCCGGCGCACCGCGCGGTCTGGATCACCGTACGGCTCGACGCGTGGGCGCTCGCCGAGGCGGTCGTCGACGAGCACGGTACGGCGCTCGACGACGTACCCGAACTGGTCGCCGCGCTGCTGCACCGGGTGACCAAGACGTTGCGCCGGGCCGGGTTCACCGTCCAGCCGCTCGACGACGCCGGCCTGCTCGACGCGCTGGTGCAGTCGTGCGACCTCGACGGGGCGGCCGCCCCCGGCAACGGCCGCGGCGAACCGCGTGAGGAATGGTCGCGCTGGCACTCCGGCCGGCTGGCACACCGCACGTTCTGGGTCCGCCGGTGGCCGGCGACCGACCAGATCGGGGCGCTGCTCGACGCGGTGGGCGCCACGCCGTCGGCGCTGACCAGTGCCGCGCTGACGCTGGCCGCCGAAGGTGACGGTGACGGCGTCGACCTGCGCGGCCTGGTCCGGCTGGCCGCGCCGCCCCCCGAACTCGGCCCGGTGTGCCTGGCCGCCGCCCGGGCGGCGGAACTGGCCGGCGCCGACCTGTTCCCGCTCGACGGCGAACACGGCCCGGCGGTGTACGCGTCGGCCCCGACCGGTGGAGGTGCCCGGTGACCGGCCCCCGCGAAGAACGGCATCCGTACCAGGCTGCCGTGCAGGCGGCCCCGGAGCCGGCGATACGGCAGCCGGCGGAGCCCGACGCCGCGGCGGCGTACCCGGTACCCGTGGGGCCGACGGACCGGCAGGTGGCCGCACCGGCCGGGGCGGACGCCGGAACCGCCGCCGTCGCCGCGCCGGCCGCCGCCGCCCAGGCGGCCGTCGCGGCCGCCACCGTGACCCGGGCCACCGGCCGGGCCGCCGCGGTCGCCGCCGCCGCGCCACCGGCCCCGGCGACGACCGGCACCGTCTACGGCCAGCCGCCGCCCGGCGACCCCCGACGTGGGCCGGCCGGACGCCTGGCCCGGCTGCGGATCGGCTCGCACACGGTGTCCCGGGCCGCCCTGTCCCGGCTGAGGGTCCCGACCGCGACGGCCGGCCTGGTGCTCGGCGTCGACCGCAACCGGATCCCGGTGCCGGTCCGGTTCTTCCGCCCGGAGCCGACCCGGACCGCCCTGGTCGGCGGCACCTGGGCGGCCCAGCTCGTGGTGCTGCGCGCGCTCGCGCTCAGCGCCCGCGTCGTCGTGGTGACCACGGACCCGGCGGCCTGGTACGGCTTCGGCGAGCGGGTCACCGGCCACGACGACCGCCTGCAGGTGCATCCCGGCGGCCAGCCGGAGCTGCCGGCGGGCAATCCGCAGCAGCCGGCCCTGCTGGTCCAGGATCTCGGCCTGGCGGCCGCTGCCGCCGCCCCACCTCTCGGCGCCTGGCAGACCCGGCTGACGGTGCTACGCCGCCTCGACCAGTCCGCGGTCTCCACCGTCCAGGACAGCCAGCTGGTGCTGATGCAGCGCCTCGACGGCCTGGAGGCGCCGCTGGCCGCGTCGACGTTGCGGCTGGCGGCGCACAGCGAGCAGTTCCTCCAGGTGATGGCGCACGACATGGTGGCGGTCATGGGCGACGGCACGAGCCGCTACCTGTGGCTGGCGCAGACCGAGATCGAGCGTCACTTCACCGGCCCGCCGGGCCGCTGATGGAGGCCCACAAAAGTGTGTCGGACCCCGTGCTCAACCTCGACTCCGCGCCGAAGCTGTCCGGGTGGCCCGGCTGATCGTGGAAGTCAAACAAGACCATCTTGAGCGGCTCATCAAACGGCCGGTGGGTGGCCTGGACGAGCTGCTGTGGAACGCCGTCGACGCCGATGCCGGCCGGATCACGGTCGACGTGGTGTTCAACGAACTCGGCGGTGCCGGGGCGATCGAGATCCGCGACGACGGCACCGGCATCAGCCGGCAGGTGGCCGATGCCCACTTCAGCCACCTCGGCGGATCGTGGAAGGCGCACGCGGTCACCACGAGCGGCGGTCGGCAACTACACGGTCGGGCCGGACAGGGCAGGTGGGCGTCGTACGGTCTCGGCGAGGTCGTCACCTGGATCTCGGTGACACAGGCCGAGAATGAACGTTCACGCAGGTCCGGATCACCGGCCGTGCGGAACCCTGGTGCGGATCGACCAGTTGACCGACGCCGCGTTGGAAACGTTGCGCCACGACGACGTGGCCGGCCAACTCACCACGACGTTCGCCCTGGCTCTCGAGCAGTACCCGATGGAGATCTCGTGGCGGGGCGAGCGCCTCGACGCGGCCAGTATCCAGAGCCGCCGGCATGAGCGGGTTCTACGGGTCGACGGCGTCGACGATCCCGTGGCGTTGGTGGTGATCGAGTGGAAGCAGCACCAACGCAACCGCCTGCTCCATCTCTGCGACGGCAACGGCGCCTCCCTCCACGCGATCCGGGCCGGAATCCAGGCTCCAGGGTTCGACTTCACCGCATACCTGCGGTGGGATGGTTTCCGGGAACGGACGGCAGAGGTCGCACTCGCCGACTTCGGCGTCGAGCCGTTCAGTTCCCTGATCGAGGTAGCCCGCGGCGAACTGCGGCGCTACTTCGGCGAGCGCTCCGAACAGCGTGGTGAGGAACTCGTCCTCGACGCCTCCACCGCCTACCTCCGCCGGGTGCATGGGGAATACCTGCCGTCGGGTCCCGGCGCGTCGCCACGGCCGGCTGTCGCGGCGGTCGTACCTGGCCCACGGGGCAGACCTTGACCGGGCCGGCAACCGTCCACGGCTGACCCCCGGGTCGCTGGTCGCTCCGTTTCAGTTCGGGGGGTCGGTCCAGGCGAGCTGGACCAGGCGGGCGCCCTCACGTCGCGTGAAGAGCCAGGACCGGCCGGGCGGGAGCAGTTGCGGCTTCATGTTGCCGAGCAGCGGCCCCTCCTCCTTCGGGCCGGACATCATCAGGCCCGGTGAGGCGAGTTCGCGGATGCGGGCGATGAACGGGTCGAACATGGCCCGGCTGGCGCCACCGATGCGCCTTGTCAGCACGACGTGCAGGCCGACGTCGCGGGCCTGCGGCAGGAACTCCATCAGCGGGGCGAGCGGGTTGACCGCGGCGCCGGCGACCAGGTCGTAGTCGTCGACGAGGACGTAGAGTTCCGGCCCCTTCCACCAGCTCCGGTCGCGCAGCTGTTCGGCGGTGACGTCGGGGCCGGGCAGCCGCTCCTTCATCACCGTCGCCACCTGTTTGATCAGGTCGGCGGTGACCTGCTGCGAGGTGCCGTACCCGAGCATGTTCTCCTCGGGTAGGGCGCCGAGCAGGCTGCGCCGGAAGTCGACCAGCATGATCCGTGCCTCGTGCGGCTGATAGCTGGCGGCGATGCCGCGGCCGAGGCTGCGCAGGAAGGAGCTCTTGCCGGCCTCGATGTCGCCGAACAGGATCGCGTGCGGCTCGGCGTCGAAGTCGAGGAAGACCGGCTGGAGGTCGATCTCGGCGATGCCGATCGGGATCCGGCCGCGCTGCGGTGCGGGCAGGGTGTCGAGGCGCAGCTCGTCGGGGAGCAGCCGCACCGGTGGCGCGCCGGCCCTGGTCCAGCCGGCCCGGACCCGCTTGACCAGGTCGGCGACGGCGTCGGCGAGGTCGTCGACGCGCTGCTGGCCGTCGATGCGGGGCAGGCCGGTGAGGAAGTGCAGCGCGTCCGGGGTGAGGCCGTGGCCGTGGCCCTCGGGGACGTTGACGGCGGCCCGCCGGTTGATCAGGGAGTCGTTGGTGTCGCCGAGCCGCAGTTCGATCTTGGTGCCGAACATGTCGCGGACGGCGGCGCGTACGTCCATCCAGCGGTTGCTGGAGGCGAGGATGTGGACGCCGTACCCGAGGCCCCGGTTGGCCAGTTCGGTGACCAGCGGTTCGAGGTCCTCGTATTCGCCGCGCAGGGTGGGCCAGCCGTCGACGATCAGGAAGAGGTCACCGAACGGGTCCTCGGTGAAGTGACCGTCGCGCTTGGCCCGCCGGTAGGCGGCGATGCCCTCGACGCCCCGGCTGGCGAACAGCGACTCGCGGGCCTGCATCAGGCCGTAGAGTTCGGCGATCGTACGGCGGACCTTGTTGACGTCGCGGCGGGTGGCGAGGCCGCCGGCGTGCGGCAGGTCGGCCAGCGCGCTGAACGTGCCGCCGCCGAAGTCGAGGAAGTAGAACTGCGCCTCGCGCGGCGTGTGCGTCAGGGCCAGGCTGAGCACGAGCGTACGCAGCAGGTTGCTCTTGCCGCTCTGCTGGGCGCCGACCACCATGACGTTGCCGGCGGCACCGGCCAGGTCGAGCCACATCGGGTCGCGGCGCTGCTCGAACGGCTTGTCGATGAGGCCGGCCATGCCCCGCAGGGCGCCGTGCAGGGCCTGGTCGTCGACGCTCAGACCGCGGTCCGGCGTCGGCCAGATCTGCGGCAGCAACTGGTCGAGGGTCGGCGAGTCGTCGAGCGGCGGCAGCCACACCTGGTGCGCCGGTGGGCCCTGCCCCTCCATCCGGCGCACGAGTACGTCGAGCAGGGTGTCGCCGACGACGGTCTCCTCGACCTCGGCGGGGGCGTCGGCGGGCCGGTCGTCGTGCGGCAGCGGGAGGAACCGGGTGCTGTATTCGCGTACCGGGTCGATGGTGCGCCCGCCGACGACGGGAAGCTGCCCGTCGCGGCGGACGACGCCGGAGACGTACGCGGCCTTGAACCGCACCAGGCCCTCGGTGCCGGCCTTGAGGTAGCCGTGACCGGGCGAGCGCGGCAGTTCGTACGCGTCGGCGACGCCGAGCACGGCCCGGCTCTCCATGGAGGAGAAGGTGCGCAGGCTGAGCCGGTAGGACAGGTGGGTCTCCAGGCCGCGTAGCCGGCCCTCCTCCAGCCGCTGCGAGGCGAGCAGCAGGTGGACGCCGAGCGACCGGCCGACCCGGCCGATCTGGACGAACATGTCGATGAAGTCGGGGCGCGCGGTCAGCAGCTCGCTGAACTCGTCGACGATCATCAGCAGGCTGGGCAGCGGCGCCAGCGGGACCCCGGCGGCGCGGGCGCGTTCGTAGTCGCGCTGCGAGGCGTAGTTGCCGGCGCGGCGCAGCAGTTCCTGGCGGCGGGTCAGCTCGCCCTGGATCGCGCCGAGCATCCGGTCGACCAGCGACAGCTCGTCGGCGAGGTTGGTGATGACGGCGCTGGTGTGCGGCAGCCGGTCCAGTGCGGTGAAGGTGGCGCCGCCCTTGAAGTCGACCAGCACCAGGTTGAGGATCTCCGAGCTGTGCGTCGCGGCGAGGGCCAGGACCAGGGTGCGCAGCAGTTCGCTCTTGCCGGAGCCGGTGGCGCCGACCAGCAGCCCGTGCGGCCCCATCCCGTCCTGCGCGGACTCCTTGAGGTCGAGTTCGATCGGCCGGCCGTCGGCGCCGACGCCGATCGGGACCCGCAGCCGGTCGCGGTTGGGCCGGCTGGCCCAGAGCTGGGCCAGGTCGAACTCCTGCGGGTCGTCGATGCCGAGCAGGTCGGCGAGGCCGAGGTCGGCGACGGCGGACGGCTGGTCGGCGTACGACGACACCGACAGCCGCAGCGGGGCGAGTTCGCGGGCCAGCACCTCGGCCTGGGCCGGGCCGAGCGCGTCGGCGCGGCCGACCTGGGTGCTGCCGTCCATGGTGGTGCCGCTGACGGTGCCGTCGTCGGCGATGTCGAGGACCACCGACGACTCGTCGAGCAGCCGGGGTGGCGGCGTGGACAGGTCGAGGATGGTGACGCCCTGGACCCCGCCCTCGGTCATCAGGTGGTCGGAGCCGGCGGTCGGTACGCCGTCGATGAGCACGACGACGTGCGGCCCCGGCGACTGCCGGGCGGTGGAGGGGTCGAACCGGGGCCGGTTGGCCAGCACGTCGTCGAGCATCGCCTCCAGCGCGGTGACCGCGGTGGCGAAGAGACGTACCGGGCCGACGGCGTCGAGCTTGCTCGGGTGCTGGGCGTGCGGCAGCCACTTCGCCCACTCCCACTGGGCCCGGTTGGCGTCCGGCACGCACAGGCCGATCAGCAGGTCGTCGGGGGCGTGGAAGGCCGCCATCTGGGCCAGCAGCGACCGCACCAGGTCCCGGGTGGCGGCGTCGGATCCGCGCAGGTAGACGTGGGAGAAGTCGCGTACGGCGATGGCGACCGGCAGGTCGGGCACCACCGAGTAGGTGGAGACGAACTTGCGCAGCGCCATCGCGCACAGCGGTTCGAGTTCGTCGACCGGGCGGGTCTGCGGCGGGACGAGCGGGGTGGCGACCTCCTGCGGCCCGAGGCCGATCCGGACGACGCCGAAGTCCGCGTCGCCGCGCCGGCGCTCCCACAACCGGCCGCTGCCGACCGTCGACCACAGCTTGTCCGGGTCGGGGTGCCGGTAGTGGATGGCCTCCCGCTGGGCCCGGATCGTGGCCCGGACCTGGGCCCGCAACTGCGACAGCCGGCGCATGTACTGCCGGCGGGCCTCGACCATCTCCTTCTTGCCCGGCCCGCTCTGCTGGGTGGCCATCATCGCGATCATGCCGAGGATGGAGACGCCGTAGAGGGCACCGACGACGTAGGTGATCGGGCCGCCGCGCTGCATGCCCATCATCAGGCCCATGGCCGCGGCGCCCGCCGCCATCGGCAGGACCATCAGGAGCCGGCCCCACGCCTTGCCGCCGGGTGGCGGGATCTCCGGTGGTGGATCGAGGAGCACCTCGCCGCTGGGCAGGGCCGGCGCCGGCCGGCGGGGTGGACGCTTGACGATCGTCGATGCCACCTGCCCTGACCCCCCAGTCAACCGCGAACCAGCCGCGCCATCCTAACCAGCACCGGCACCCGCACCGTCGGCAGCGGGCGGGTGCTAGGTTGACCGTCCGCGGGTCCGGTCCGCGATCCCGCGCGGGACCGCCCGCCCGGCCGGCGACGACCGGGCGACGGGCAAAGACGCAGGGTGACGGGGAGGTGACCAGCGTGACGGCCCCCGGCGGCCTCAGTCTGGCCAGGGTGACGGTCGCGGCGCCGAAACGGCGCATGGATGTGGCCCTGCCCGACAACATGCTCCTCGCCGAACTCATGCCGCACCTGCTGCGGCATGCCGGCGACGATCTCGGTGACACCGGCGAGCAGCAGGGTGGCTGGGTGCTGCGGCGGGCCACCGGCGCACTCCTGGAGCCGGGCCGCAGCCTGTCCGTGCAGGGCGTACGCGACGGCGAGGTGCTGCACCTGGCCCCCGGCCGCGACGACTGGCCGGAGATGGCGTACGACGACGTCGTCGAGATCATCGCCGGCGGCGCGCGGCGGTCGGGGCGGTCCTGGGGCGGCCTCGCCACCCGCCGCTGCGGCCTGGCGGTCGCCGCCGCGGCGCTCGGCGCCGGCCTGGTCGGGCTGCTCACCGCCGGCCCGGCCGGACAGCTCGCCGGCGGCGTGGCGCTCGGTGTCGCGGCCCTGCTCGCGGTCGTCGGCGTCCTGCTCTCGCGGGCGTTCTCCGACGCCTCCGCCGGGGCGGTCGTCGCGGCGGCCGGCCTGCCGTACGCGTTCGCCGGCGGCGCGCTGCTGGCCGCCCCGTCCGGTGCCGCGCTGGCCGCCCTCGGTGCGCCGAGCGTGCTGCTCGGCAGTGCCGCGCTCCTGGTCGCCGCCGTCGTCGGCTACACCGCGGTCGCCGCCGTACAGCGGCTCTTCATGGCCGGCATCGTGACCGGTCTGGTCGGCGGCCTCGCCGGGCTGCTCTGCCTCGTCGGGCTGTCCGCCGCCGGGGCGGCGGCGGTCGCGCTGACCGTGGCGATCGGGCTGCTGCCGAGCTATCCGCTGATGGCGAGCTGGATGGGCCGGATGCCGATGCCGGAGCTGCCGGGGCGGCCCGAGGAGATCCTCGCCGACCGGCCGGTCCCCCGCCGCTCCGACGTCTTCGCGACGGTGGCCCGGTCGACCGAGTTGCTGACCGGGATGCTGCTGGGCGCGGCCGTCTCCAGCGCGTGCGCGGTGGCGCTCGTGGTCGCCCGCGACGGGACGGTGTCCGGCGTCCTGCTCGCCGTCTGCGCCGGTGGTGCGTTGCTGCTACGGGCCCGGCTCTTCCCGCTGCCGCAGCAGCGGGTGCCGCTCATCGTCGGCGGCCTGACCGCCCTCGCCGCGCTGGTGTTCGGCGGCCTGCTCGGTGCCGGGTCGGCCGGCACCCGGATCGTGCTGCTGGGTGTGGTGATCGCCGCCGCGGCCGTCGCGCTGACCGCCGGCCTGATCTACAGCCGACGGTCGCCGACCCCGTACGTGGGACGGGCCGCCGACATCGCCGACGTGCTGGCCATCATGGCGCTGATCCCGCTGACCTGCGCGGTCACCGGCCTGTTCGGCGCCATCCGGGCCCTGTTCGCCTCGATCGGCGGGTGACGCCGCGATGCCGTCCCGCCGCGACCAGCTGCACTCCTACCAGTTCATGACCCAGCGGGTCATCTCCGCCTTCGTGATGCGCGAGACCGACCCGGCCCAGTCGCCGCTGCGGCGCGGCATCGGCGCCGTCTTCGGCGGGGTCATGGTCGCGGTGCTGATCGCCGCCGGGGTCGGCATCTACGGGCTGATCACGAAGGTCGGCGGCGACCGGTGGAAGACCGACGGTTCGGTCGTCATCGAGCGCGAGACCGGCGCCACGTTCGTCTTCCTCGACGGGCAACTGCACCCCACCGTCAACTACGCCTCCGCGCTGCTCGCCGCCGGCCGGCCCGGCCAGGCCGCCGCCCGGGTCGCCGCCGCGTCGCTGGCCGGGGTGCCGCGCGGGATCACCGTCGGGATCGTCGGCGCACCCCAGTCGCTGCCGGTGGCCAAGCAGCGGATCGGCCTGCCGTGGACGGTGTGCGCCGTACCGGGCACCAACGACGCCGGCCGGCCGGTCAGCACCGTCGTGGTCGGGGTCGGTGTCGCGCCGACCGGCGGCCGCGGCACCGGCGAGCAGGGACTGCTCGTCCGCGACGCCGAACTCGGCATGAACTACCTCGTCTGGCAGGGGCACCGGCACCTGATCCAGTCGTCCCGGGTGGTCATCCCGGCCCTGTTCGGGTCGGTCACCGCGACCCCGGTCGGCACCGCCTGGATCAACGCGCTGCCGGCGGGCGCGGACATCGCGCCGGTGCAGGTCCGCGACCGGGGCCGGGCGTCGGCCGCGCTGCCCGGTCGTACGGTCGGTGACATCCTGGTCGCGCAGACCGGTGCCGGGCCGCAGTACTACCTCGTCCTCGGCGACGGCCTCGCCCCGATCACCGCGTTGCAGCGGGCCATCCTCAACGCCGAGTCGGCCGGCGAGCCGGCGCCGATCGCCGTCTCCGAGGCCACCTCCGCGCCGCAGAGCGACCAGCTGCGGCGCCCGTCGGGTGGTGTGCAGCCGCCGCCGGCACCGCCGCAACTGTCGGCGCCGGGGGCCGACCAGTTGTGCGCGGTGACCGGCGAGCCGGACGGCGTACCGGCACTGACCACGGGTGGGGAACTCCCCGGCGTGCGGGCCTCGATCCCGACCGTCGGCGCGGCGCCGGACGGGTCCCGGCTGGCCGACCGGATCCTGGTGCCGTCCGGTCGGGTCGCCGTCGTACGGGTGCTCGGTTCGCCGGCGAGCTACCAGGTGATCACCGACCTCGGCATCCGCTACCCGGTGGTCAGCGACGCCGCGCTACAGATGCTGGGCTATCCGGCGGCCGAGGCGGTCGCGGTGCCGGCGGCCCTGGTCAGCCGCATCCCGCAGGGCCCGACCCTGGATCCGCAGGCGGCGATCCGGCCCGCGCTCACCGGCGGCTGACGGCCGGACCACCCGTGCGGTCAGAAACAGCCGGTCCGGTCAGGACAGGCGGCTCAGGTCCGTGAAGAAGCCGGGGTACGTCTTGCCGACGCACGCCGGGTCGGCTATCTCGATCCCGGGCACCCGCAGGCCGACCAGCGACAGGCTCATCGCCATCCGGTGGTCGTCGTACGTGGCGAAGCGGGTCGGCCGGGGCGTCCCCGGCCGGATCGTGAAGCCGTCGTCGTCCTCGACGGCGTCGATGCCGGCACGGCGCAGCTCGGTGACGACCGCGCCGATCCGGTCGGTCTCCTTGCCCCGGATGAAGCCGATCCCGCGCACCCGGGTGGGGGCGTCGGCGAAGACCGCGACCGCGGCCAGGGTCTGCGCGGTATCCGAGATGTCGGCCATGTCCACGTCGATGCCGTGCAGCGGGCCACCACCGGTGACGGTCAACTCGTCCGCGCCACGGTCCACCCGTGCCCCCATCCGCTCCAGCACGTCGGCGAACCCGACGTCGCCCTGCAGGCTCGCGGACCCGAGCCCCCGCACGGTCACCCGGCCACCGGTGATCGCCGCGGCGGCGAGGAAGTAGGAGGCGGCGCTCGCGTCCGGCTCCACGACGTATTCGGTCGGACGGTAGGTGCCCGGCGGCACGGTGAGGTCGCGCACCTCGACGCCGAACGCCGCCATCACCGCGATCGTCATGTCGACGTACGGCACCGACACCAGCGGTGAGGTCAGTTCCACGGTCAGCCCGTCGGCCATCAGCGGTGCGGCCATCAGCAGGCCCGACAGGAACTGGCTCGACAGGTGGCCGGGCACCCGGACCGGTCCGCCCCGGGCCGGCCCGCGCACCGCCGCGGGCAGGAACCCGGGGTGATCGAGTTCCTCGACGGCGGCGCCGACGTCGCGCAGCGCCTGGAGCACCGGCCCGAACGGCCTGGCCCGCAACTGGGCGGTGCCGTCGACGACGGTGCGGCCGGGGCGCAGGGCCGCCGCCGGCAGGACGAACCTGGAGGTGGTGCCGGACTGGCGGGCGTCGACCGTGGCGGCTCCGGTCGACCCGCGCGGGTCGGTGCCGGTGACGGTGACCGTGTTCGAGTCCTGGTCGGACACGACCGTGGCGCCGAGCGCGGTGACGGCGTCCATCATGGCCCGGGTGTCGTCGGCGAAGAGCGCACCGTGCAGGGTGCTCGTGCCGGACGCGAGGGCGGCGCACAGCAACGCCCGGTTGGTGATGCTCTTCGAGCCGGGCGGCCGCATGGTGGCAACCGGTGGCGCCGTCAGCGGGGTGATGGGCAGAACGTCCGGAAGACGCTCGGCGGTGGTGGTCATGCGGACAGTATCCCCGGTGGCGGGATGCTCCGGTGATCGTCCGTCGGGATGCCGGGCGGGAGGGTCCGGCCGGTGAAGGGTCACCGCCGGCCGCCGGACGCCCCGTCGAACAGTTGCAGCGGCGGGCCGGGCTCGACCGGCTCGCCGCCGCGCGGGGTCGGTGGGGCCACCGCCGCCCGCCAGGACCGGCGCCGGGCTCGCGGCAGCGCCACCGCCCCGGCCCACACGGCCCCGACGAGCAGCACCGCGACCAGCGCGCCGAGCACGGCGACGTTTCGGCTGCGCAGCCACGCGGCGTCGACCACCGGCTCCGACGGGGTCAGGCCGGGCAGCGCGGCGGGGCCACCGCCGGCCAACTGGTCGTTGACGGCGGCGTACGGGTTGACGATGCCGTGGCCGAACCCGGGGCCGCCGGGGGCCGGTACGGCGGTGCCGAGGATCAGCCGCTCGATCTGCCCGGGGTCGAGCGCGCCGCGCTTGTTGCGGACCAGCGCCGCCGTCGCCGCCACGAAGCCGGTGGCGAGTCCGGTGCCGCTGGCGCCGGTCAGCCCGCTGCCCCGCTGCAGGGTCAGGATCTGGTCACCGGGAGCGACGAGGTCGACGTACGGGCCGTGCTGGGAGTTGTCCCAGCGGGCGCCGGTGGGGCCGATCGCGCCGACGCCGAGCACGCCCTCGTAGCCGGCCGGGTACGGGGTCGGGTTCGCCGCGTTGGTGCCGCCCTCGTCACCGGCGGCGGCGACGACCACGATTCCGGCCGCTACGGCACGGGCCACCGCGGCCCGGACCGCAGGGTCGTCGTCGTACACCGGGATCGGGACCGCGATCACCGCGACGCGCTGGTCGACGGCCCAGGTGATGGCGCGGGCCAGCACCGCGGCCCGGACCTGGGGGCGGCCGAAGCCGGCGTCGTCGACGACGCGTACGGGCAGGATCCGGGCGCCCGGGGCGAGCCCGGCGAAGCCCTGCGAGTCGGTCTGCCGGGCGGCGATCAGCCCGGCGACCTGGGTGCCGAGGCCGAGGCAGTCGTCGTCGGCGCGGCCGCTGCCGGCGACCGCGTCCAGGCCGGCGGCGACCCGGCCGCGCAGTTGCGGGTGGTCGGCGTCGACCCCGGACGACAGTACGGCGACCGTCGTGCCGGCCCCGGTCGTGAACGGCCAGACCCGTTCCGGGGTGAGCGTCAACTGTGCCCAGGGCACCTCGGTGACGGCCTGTCCGGGGTCGGCGCAGTTCTGCGGCGCCCGCGCGGGCGGCGGGACAGCGGCCGGCACCGGAACAGCGGCCGGCACCGGGACAGCGGCCGGCACCGGAACAGCGGCCGGCGCCGGGAGGGTGGCCGGCGGGGGCACGGCGGCCGCCGGCGCGGCCAGGGCCGGTCCGGCGAGGACCGCGCCGGCCAGCACGCCGACCAGACCGGCTCGGCCGGCCCGGTCACCGGGTACGCGAAACACGCGGATCCTCCGTCAACTCGTCGGGTCCTGGTCGGGAAAGAGCAGCATCGCCGGCACCTGGTCGGCCGGCACCGTGACCGACAGGTCGGTGCCGGGGTTGACCAGCAGCAGGTGCTCCTCCGGCCAGACGGTGAGCAGCGACACCAGCGTCACCGTGAGGTAGGGGGGCCGGGCCGGGTGGGCCGCGGTCATCAGCCGCTCGGAGGTGAAGACCTCGATCGCCGGCTCGCCGTCGTGACCGACCACCCGCCACGGGAAGTCGGCGTCGACGACGCGGGCCGGATCGTCGACCGGGCCGGTGGTCGGCAGGTGCACCATCGCGTCGAGCAGCGCCGCGATGAAGGCGACGGCGTCGCCGCGCCCGGCGGCCGCCCGCAGCAGCGCGTCGGTGTCCGGGGCCGGGCCGGGGGTGCCGGCCGTCGCCGCCCCGAAGTCGGCGAGCAGGCCGTCCGGGGTGTCCAGGTGCCGTTCGGCGGAAACGCGGTCGGCGTCGTCCATCTCGGCGAGCGCGTCCTCCTCGGCCACCCCCTGGAGCGCCTCGGCGGCGTCGGGAACGGTCGCCCGGACGGCGGCGGCCTCCTCGACCGTCTCGACGGCGACGTACGCGTCGAGTGGGGTGCCCGGGTTGACGGCGAGCCGCCACGCCGGCGACGGCCACTTCTCGCGCAGTTCGGCGTAGTCGGTGACGGTGTAGGCGTCGGCGATGCCGGTCACCTGCGGCAGCATCGCCTCCATCGAGGTGAAGACGGGCAGGAAGGTCTGCCCGAAGAGGTCGGCGGTGACGAACGTCTGCGCGCCGGGTTCGTCGCGGGCGGTGGCGCTCTGCGGCAGGTAGAGCGTGGTCTCGGCGACGATCCGGAAGAAGCCGGCCCGGTCGTCGGCGGCGAGGGCCCGCGCCATCTCCCGTTCGCTGTCGTTCGCGGGCTGCCATCCGGTCACGCGGCCGGCCCCCCGGTCAGCGGACCGCGGCGGGCGGGCGGCAACGCCGTCCCGGTGCCGGGCAGCCGGTGCGGGGCGGCCGCACCGGCACGTATGTCGGATTCGGCGCGACCGGTCAGTGTCGCCGGCGGTTCCCGCAGCGCCTGCCAGAAGGTGGTGAAGTCGTCGGCGCAGCGCCGCAGCAGCCGGGCCGGGGGGTCGCCGTCGGTGTCCCGGTGGTCGTCGTCGTCGAGATACCACACCGAGCCGTCCGCCACCCGGAGCGTGATCAGTCCACCCTGGACGTAGCCGATGGCGAGGTGACCGGGGAGGAGTTCGGCGTCGAGCGAGTTGACGTAGACCAGGTCGTGCAGCCAGTCCGCCCGGGCCACACCCAACATCGGCTGGTCGACGACGAACCCGAACCCCGGGTGTACGGCGGGCCGCACCGGCCAGCCGCCGTTGGTGCCGGCGAGGAACTCGCGGTAGTCGGCGGGCAGCGGGTGCCCGAGGCGCTCCTGCACGACGGCGAGCGCGTCGTCGGCGAGCCGGGCCGACCGGCCGATCCGCGGCGGGCCGCCGGTGGTGCCGGGCACGCCCAGGCCGCGGCGCGGGGCGGTCAGGGTGCTGATCCCGCCCAGGTGCCGGAACGACGCGTGCAGTTCGACCGGCACCAGCGCGACCAGCCGGGTCCGGGCCAGGAAGGCCCAGGTCCAGCCGGCCGGCGTGGCCACCGGTCCGTCCGGTGTCGGCCCGGCCGGGCAGAGCGGGTCGCCGGTGCCGGCCAGCACGAGGTTCGCCGTCAGCACCCCGAGCACGCGTGCCTCGTCGAGGCCCACCCCGTCCGGTACGTCGGGCAGCCGCACCACGGCGCGGGCGTACGGCAGCCAGTCGGGGAAGCCGTACGGGTCGACCGGCACCCCGGCCCGGTAGCGCACCCGCAGCATCGACGAACCGGGGCGGCGGACCTGGAACGCGTGCCGCGCGCCGGCGATGACCATGCCGCCCCTCCCCTGTCGACCCACCTCGACGGCCGCCGCCGTCCGGACCGCGATCCGGGTGCCGGGCGGCCAGGCCATAGGCTACCGGGCAGGTGGATCAGGGGAGGTCGCCGATGCGCCGTGCCGCAGCGCTTGTCACCGTCGTCCTGCTACTCGGCGGTTGTGGGCTGGTCCGGGAGGAGAAGGTGACGCACACCATCGACTACTCGCTCACGCTGGAGGGCGACGGTGCGCTCTGGGGCATCGAGTTCCACTACCGCGACAACGGCAACCGGATCGAAGAACGGGTCTCGCTGCCGGCCTGGGGGCACCGGGTCGTCGTGGAGAGCCCGCCGGCGCGGGTGGCCGAGGTGATGGGCCAGCCGGAGCTGCGCGAGTTCATGCGCAACCGGCCGGGGCGGCCGGCCACGCCGCGGACGACCTGCACGATCCACGTCGACGGGCGCAAGGTCGCCGAGAACACCGGCACGATCGCGCACTGCCAGGCACTCGTCGGTCAGTGACCGCCGGCGCCGTCCATCTGCCGCAGCACGCGGGCGTAGGCGTCGTGTACGGCGCGTAGCCGGGCGACCGTGAACCGGCCCGGCTCCCGGTCCCGGACCGCCCGGCCCCGCCCGGTCCAGAACGCCTCCGGCGGCACCGCCGGGTCCGTACCGGCGAACTTCAGCACCTCGTCGACGGCGGCCAGCGCCTGGGCGAGCCGGGCCCGGGCCGTCGCCCGGGCGGTGGCCGGCAGGGTGTGCGGGTCGGCGGGTACGGCTTGCGCGTAACGGTCGGCGACCCACAGCCACTCGCCGGCGTCGAGCAGTTGCGACGGGCCGGCGTCGCCGTAGCGCGCCCCGGCCGTCGGCGGCTCGACCTGCGCGGGCAGCCGGAACAGGAACTCGCGTTCGCGGCCGCAGGCGCAGGTGCCGGCGTAGCGGCTGCCGAGGTCGCCGTCGGGCAGCAGGACGACGCTGCTGGCCCGGTCGAACGCGGTCGCCCCGCAGGCACACGGCCGCAGGTCCATGTAGAGGTGCGCCTCGTGGTTGGTGCGCGCCAGCATCGGCGTCATCGGGGCCCGATCCGGTCCAGCGCGTCCCGGTAGGCGTCCCGGACGATCTCCAGCCGGCGCCGCCGGAACCGGCCCGGCTCCTGACGGTAGACGGTGCGGCCACGCTCGGTACGGAACAGGTCGGCGGGTACGGCGTCGGCGCCCGCCGGCACGAACTTGAGGATCTCGACCATGGCGGCCAGTGCGATACCGGTCGACTCGGCGGCCTCGGCCGGGTCGGTCGCCGCCGCGGCGGCCTCGGCGGTCAGGTCGGCGACCAGCAGCCACTCTCCGGGGTCGAGCAGCTCCGACGGCTGCGACCCACCGAAGTGGACGGTGCCGGGCCGGGTGCCGGCGGCGTGCTCCGGCAGCGCGAAGAGGTATTCGCGCCCGGTGCCGCAGTCGTCGCAGACCCCGGCGTAGCGCCGGGCGGGGATCCCGTCCACGCTGGTCAGGGTGCTGTCCCAGGTGGTGGAGACGCTCAGGCACCGGTCGCACGGGTGCAGGTCGAGGTAGAGGTGCGCCTCGTCGCGGGTGCGGGCCGCCGGCAGGACCACGGCGCTCAGTCCCGGTAGTGGCCGGTCTCGGGGTCGAGCCCCATGACCGCGCGGGACCGGGCCATCAGTTCCCGCTCCGCCTCGGGAGACGGGGTACGGCGGCGGGTCGAATCGGCCCCGTCGGGCGTGAAGTCGGCGTCGTCGACCCCGTGCGCGGCCTGCCACCGGTCGTGGATCCGGGCCAGTTCCTGGAGCCGGCGCCGCCGGGCGGGGTCCATCCGCAACGCCATCGGACCTCCCTGTCGACCGCCTCCGCCGGCCCCGAATTCTAGCCGGTCGGGCCGACACCGGGCCGACCGCACCGGGCCGACCGGACCGGCCACACCGAGACGCCCGGCACTCCTGCCACTCCTGCGGCCGTCGACGTGAGCGGGACACTTATTGTCTCAGTTGGGACGTTACGCCGGTCGTGAGCCCGGTGGCAGGAGGGAACCACATGGTCGCCGACGAATCCACCATCACCCTGCTCGACCACCCGATGGACGCCGAAGGCTGGTCGTCCGAGCGGGTGACGTTGCGGCTGACCGGTGACGGTGCGCTGGCGCTGCGCGTGGACACCGGTGGCCGCGCGGTGCAACTGCAGTTCGGCGACGACGTCTCGCGCTACCGCCGGGAGTACGCGGTCACCGACGTCGACGCGGTGACCCGGGCGCTGCCCCCGGGCGACCCGCTCGACCGGCTACGCCAGGTCCTCGACGTACGCGACGGTGACGAGGGAACCACGATCATCGACCGCTTCGTGGCCTGGCTGGACCGGCACGGCATCGGCTACGCCGAGACCGAACGCACCGACCTGTGACGGCCGGGACGCCGGTCACCGCGACAGCCCGGCGCTAGCCGGCCGGTTCCGGGTCGGGCCGCTCGTGCAGCCAGGGGCGGACCGCCAGGTCGGACTCGACCACCTGGCGGTCCCAGTGGGCGGGGGCATCCGCCGGCAACCGCACCGTCCACCGGTAGATGTCGATGCCCGACACCGCGTGGTGGATCACGTAGTTGTGGCTGTGGAACTCGACCGACGGCGGATCCGGACGCACGACGGGCGGCGCGACCAGCCCGGGGTCCACCTCCGGGTAACGCCGGCGGAACCCGTCCACGTCCCGGATCAGCCAGCCGGCCCGGTAGGCCGTCGTGGCGGCCATCGGCGTCAGGCGCGGCCCGGTGATGTCCGCCGTCGAGCCGAGTTCGGCCAGCAGTTCCGCGTACGCCAGCGGGTCGACCGGCGCGCCGAGCCGCCGTTGCAGGTCACGCAGCACGGCCACGTCGTTGAGCAGGAGCGCCTCCTCGCCGGGCGGCACCAGCAGACCGTAGGTGATGACGAAGTTGTCCATCATCCGGTCGACGACGACCCGGAAGACCGCCTCGACACCCGGGTGAGCGGCGACGGACCAGTCGGCCCGCCGGGCGTAGTAGGTCCACCCCGTGGTCTGCACGGTGACCAGCTCCGGATGCTCGATGTGCCGCACGACCGTCTCGTCCCGCCGCGCGACGTGTCGCTGGACCGCCGCCGCGATCCGCTCCCCCAGCATCCCTGTGGCCTCCAGCCCGTCGGTCGTGTGGGCGGTCATTGTCGCACCGGCCGGCGTTCCCGCCGCGAACCGCACCGGGTCCGGGCCGCCGGGAAGCCGGTCAGTCCCGGCCGAGCGAGGGGTCGGCGGCGGGGCTGCCCGCCCGCCGCAGCTCCTCCTCGAACATCACGTACGTCTCGCGTGACAGTCCGGCGAGCAGTGCCCGTTCCGGCAGCGTGTACGGGCGGTTCTCCCGCTCGACGGTATCGGTGATCGCCCGCCGCGTCTCGTACAGCGCGTAGACCGGTCCCGTCCCCTGCAGGTATCGGGCCCGGGTCTCCTCGCACAGTTCGATGAACTCCTGCTTCGACAATCTGTCGACCTCGCCACCCCGGGCGAAGAGGACCTTGTCGATCAGGTGGTTGGCCGGCTCCCAATCGCCGGTCTCGATCGACATACGCCACGCCGCCATACCGCCGTCCAGCGTGGAGACCATCTTCAACGGCGCCGCGTAGTACTCGTAGTATCCGGGCAACCGCAGCCCAGGCTGGTACGTCACTCTCCGCCCTCTCCCCGTAGCGCCGTTCGCAGCGCCTCCCAGAATAGGCGCTGCTCCTCGCGGAGGATTCCGTCCCTGATCGCGGTCTCAGCCACGCTCGGCACCCGGCCCAGTTCCTCGGCCAGGGCGTCCAGGTCACGCCTGACCTCGTACAACGCGTGCTCCCAGGCTGCCACCTCGTCGAGCGAGGTCAGGTGCAGCCGCAACTCCGCCACGTGGCCGTTGGAGGCCCGGACCGACATCTGCACGTCCCGGTACCCGCTGTCCTGAGGATTCTCGAACCGGTCCTTGAACTTGACGATCCTGACCCCCGGCTCGTCGATCAGCCGGGCCAACGCCTGGTAGAGGTCGTCCAACGACCTGAACTCGATCTTCGCGCCGGCCAGGTCGGTCAGCTTCGACACGTCACCGCGATACTCGCGGATCTTGTCCTCGGCCCGTACCCGGTCCTTGGGGCCGGGTCGCCAGCCCGGCTCACCGCCGGTCTCGGCCGCGATCCGAACGACCATCCCGCGCAGCTCGTCCTGGGCGACCGCCGCCTGCTCGTACATCCGGTCGAGGAACGCGGAGCGGTACTCGGCGTCGCCGATCCGCCGGTGGTCGAATCCGGTCTGGTAGCGGCTGCCGGGCACCTCGACGGCCGCGCTGATCGCCCGCTGCTCGGGGGTGAGCGGCGTCGGTTCCGGGACCGGGGTGCCGTCCGCGACGACGGCTTCGGCCCCCCGGGTCCGGATGTCGTCCAGGACCCTTTGCAGCACCTCGATCGCCTGCGGATAGCCCGCCAGGTGCTGCCGGGTCGCCGGTCGGGCGGCCAGCGAGTGGGCCAGTTCCGGCGACGCCCGCAGGATCCGCGCCAGGTCGGAGTGCTCGTCCAGCGCCGGGGCCACCTCGGGCGTGGCGTCGGCCGGCGGTCCGGCATCGGATCGCGGACCCGGCTGGGCCGGCACGGCGGTCTCCCGTACCGGCACCCGGCCGGTGTCACCCGGCCGGGACTCGGCCGTGCCCGGCCGGGTGGCGGTCGTCTCGGGTCCGGCCACGGCCGGCGGCCGGTCGACGGTACCGTCGGCCTTGGTTTGCCGGTCGGCGGTCGGCGCCGACCGGTCCGGGGCCGGCCCGGCACCGTCCGCGACATGCCCGCCGCGCTGGTTGGCGCCGGTCGGCGCCGGCCGCTCCGCGGCCGGCCCGGCACCGTCCGCGACATGCGCCCCACGCGGGCCGGCGCCGTTCGCCGCCCGTTGCTGGGGCGGAGCACCGTCGGCGGCGGGCTCGCCGCGCATCGCCGCGATGAGCCGTTGCGCGGCATTGCCCGGCGGAAACGTCTCGGCCAGGTAGTCGCGCAGGTCCAGGGCCCGGGCCCGGTGCTCGGCCAGGTTCCGCAGCGCCGTGCCGACGTGATCGACCCAGGCCGGCGTCCGCCGCTGGTCGATCTCGTCGAGCACCCGTCGCATCGCGGGCCCGTCCACCACGCCGTCCGGGTCCGCGGCGTCGAGCAGAAGTTGCCGCAGCACGTCGACGGTGATGCCGTCGCGTACGGTGGCCGGCTCGCCGAGCCCGGCCGGCACCTGCCCAGGGTCGCCGAAGAAGAGTCCGGCACCGGTGCCCTCGCCGACGACGACCGGTACGCCGGCCCGGGCCGCCTCGCTGGCGACCAGCCCGAAACCCTCGTGGATCGACGGCATCATCACCAGGTCGGCGTCGTAGAGGTCCTGGAGCAGGGCCGCCTGGTCGCGGGTGAACGGCTTGACGACCACCTCGGCACCGGCGAGCTCGGACAGTTGGGCGGCCTGCTCGTCCGCCGCCTTCTGGGTCGGCGCGCCGCGTACGGTCAACCGGACCGGCACGCCCTCCTCGGCCAGCAGCGGCACCAGCCTGGCGGCGAACTCGATGCCCTTGATCGGATCACCGGCCCGCCCCTGCACCGCGATCTCGAAGTGCGTCCGGTCCGCCGGACGCGGCGGCGGATCGCCCTCGATGCGCGGCATGTCGGAGATGATCCGGTGCACGGTCGGCGGCGGCACCTGCGCCTCCGAGCCGAGCCGGCCCGCCTCCAGCCCGAGCAGCGGGCCGACCCCGGCGGCCACGTCCGCGCCGGACATCAGGATCCGCTCGGTGGCCGCGTGGCCGAGCCCTTCGGCGGGGTTGCCGCGCAGTGCGTCGAGCACCTCCGGCGAGGTGTGCAGCACGTGCACGTAACGGGCGCCGGGATACACCTGCTCGACGAGTAGCCGGGCCACCCCGCCGCCGAACCGGGAGTGCCCGACGACGACGTCGACGTGTGCCGGCAGGTTCTGCGGCAGCAGGGTCATCGCGCGGGTGTCCGGCTCGCCCTTGGCGTCGAGCACGCCCCAGACGTGGTCGACGCCGACGACGCGTACGCCGGCGGGTTCGGCCGAGGTGACCGAAAGGTCGCCGGAGTCCACGGTGGACACCCGGGCGAAGGTGACGGTGCCGGCGGAGCCGAACGCCTCGGTCAGCTCACGGTTGGCGGTCGGGATGCCGCCACGGCTCGACCACCACTCGGTACAGACGGTCATCACCCGGGTCGTGCCGTCGGACGGCTCGGCGGCGGCGCTGCGCAGCACCACGTCGCGTAGCGAGATCTCCTGCCGCCAGGTGGCCTCGTCGACCCGGGCGACGCCGTCGCCGAGACCGTGGATCGCGTCGTGCAGGCCGGCGGCCCCGTCCGGGCCGAGTACGTGCACCGGCGGGACCCGGTCGGCGTCGAGGCCGGCGAGCTGGGACCGGATCTCCGTGGCGAGTCGCGGGTCGGCGGTCACGATCAGGTCGGCCCGGGCGAGCACCGCCAGGTGCGCGGCGTCCGGCACGGTGTCGACCACCTGCACGATCCGGGCGTGCGGGTACGCGTCCCGGCGTACGTCGGCGATGCCGGCCGTCTCGCCGAAGCCGATCACCACGTCGGCGTCGGCGGGCTGCCCGTCCAGCCGCAGCAGCGGGCTGATCGGCCCGGTGACGCCCGGGATCGGGTCGGCGCCGGACACCCGCGCGCCCGGGCCGAGGTCGCGCGACCCCACCCCCGGCGTACGGACGACGACCCGGTCGCCACCGGCGCCGAGTTCGGTCGCCAGCCGGGCCGGCAGGTCGCCGCCCCGCCCGCCGTCGTAGGCGATGATCCGCAGGGTACGGGTCGGCGGCGGCCCGCCGTCGGCGCGCAGGGCGGCCCGGCCCGCGTCGCCGAGGTGCGGGCCGATCAGCGCGAAGCGGTCGGCGGCGCCGGGATCGTCGGGGCGCAGCCCGAGGTGGTCGCGCAGCCGGTCCAGTTCGGAGCGGGCGTGTGCCGCCGTCGCGGGGTCGTCGAGCAGGTCGGCGAGCACCTCGACCTCGGCCAGCCGGCCCAGGTCGTGCGGGCTGAGGGTGGCGCCGTCGACGTGTTCGCCGGGGCGCAGGACGTCCGGCGCCGACAGGTCGAGACCGGCGTCGGCCCGCTGCCGGATCGCCGCGAGTTCGGCGACCTCATGGGCCACGGCGCGGGCGATCGCATGCTCACCGGCCCGGTCGGACAGCTCGACGCGGTATCCGCCGTCCTCGGGCGGGACCCGGCCGGCGGGCAGGTCCACCCCGTCGGCGTCGACCGGCACGCTGCGGGCGACCGCCCGGTCGGGCAGCCGCTCGGCCGGCACGGTGGTCACCTCGATCGGCGTCGTCCGCAGCGGGTGGCCGACCGGCAGCCGGTGCCGGATCTGGTCGAGGGCGTCGCGGCCGGCCCGGCCGACGGTTTCCGGCTCGGGGGTGTCGCGCAGGTGGCCGTGGAACTGCGAGTCGGGCACCTGCGCGGCGGTGATCGGTCGGACCGGGAGATCGGAGTGCGGTCGTACGGCGGCCGGGTCGCGGGTGAATCGCGGACCCTCGTCGGCGATCGGCTTGACGCCCTTCCAGTCGGCGCCGAGCAACGCCCGCTTGCCGATCCAGGTGGCGTCCCGGCCGTGCTGGTCGTGCCAGCCGGCCTGGCTGATGTCGAACGGGGTCGGGTAGCCGTCGCTGCCGAACCGGTGCCCGGCGGCCCGGTCGAGGATCTGCTGCCCCGCGGCCCGCTGCCGGTGGGCGTCGGCCGTCATCTTCTCCGGGCTTGGGCCGGGATAGCGCTGCCGGAGCCGGTCGGCGTCGACGGTGTCGTCGCCGGCCGTCCAGCGGGCGAGCTGGTCCAGGTCGGCGTCGACGTCACGCAGCTCGGACCGCAGCCGGTCCAGTACGGCGTCGGCCCGGTGCTCGGTGTTCGGCGCCCAGTCGTAGCCGGCCCGGGCCCACGCGTAGCCGCCGACGGTGGAGGCGGCGTGGATCTCGATCCGGTCGACACCGGAGTAGTGGTACCACTGCTCCAGGTATCGGTTGAACGCACTCGCGAAGCCCCGGCCCTGCGCGCTCTCGTAGAGCTTGAGCGAGACGTGCTCGGCGTAGAGGCTGCCGTCGTGGTCACGGTGGAACGCGCGTACGACCCGGCCGACGACCCCGCGCTCCGGGTCGACGACGTCGGCCCGGATGGTGACGTCGTTGCGGTAGACGCTGACGCTGTGCTCGTCGGTCAGGTCGAACCGCAGCCGCATGCCGGCGAACTCCCGGCCCTCGAACAGGTCGGCGACGGTCTGCCGGATCGTGTCCGCCCACTTCGTCGCCTCGGCGTCGGTCGTCGGCAGGAGTTCGTCGAGCGACGGCGGCCGGTCGTCGCGCCGCCAGGCCGGGTCGGTCCAGACGCCGTCGTTGGTCGCTCCGGTCGACGGCCGCGGAGCGGCGCCGAACGGGTCCGGCACCGCTCCGGTTTCGGGTAGCGGGTCCAGCTCCGCCGGCGGATGGCCGAGCCGGGCCAGCTCCCGGTCGACGGCGGCGATCTCCTGGCGCAGCCGGGCCTGCTCGTCCGGGTGCCACGACTCGTTCAGCTCGCGCAGCAGGAAACGGCGCTCGCCGAGCCGGGCCCGCGTGTGCGAATCGCCGGCCGGCCGGGTGGCCGGGTCGGTTCCCGGCCCGGTCCGGTACGGGTCGGCGGACGGCCGGGTCAGCGGCTCGGGATGCGGTTCGGTACGGCCGAAGAACCCGCCGATCCGGTTGATGGCCCGGCGCAGCACACCCTGCGGCTGGGCCCGCTCGGCCGTCGCCGTACGTTCCTGCAGCGTCTCGGTGATGCTCTGCACCCAGACCCGGGGCAGGTTCTCGGCCGCCACCCGGTTGTTGACCACGGTCCGGTGCGGGTCGTCGGGCGTACCGGCACGCACCGACGTCCCGGCGACGTTCGGCAGGTCCCGCCCGATCTCGGGACGGAAGTAGTGCGGCCGGCCGTCGGTGCCCTGCACCCGGACCAGCGGCCCCTCCGGCTGGATCCAGGCGACCGAGCCGGCGAAGTCGTCCGGCGACAGCCGTTGGGTGGCGCCCTGGAGCTCGAACACGGAGACGTCCGGTACGTAGCCGGGACGGCCGTCGGGCACGAAACCGGTGCCCTCGATCGGCGCCGCGGCGTGCGTCGGACCGGGCGAGGACCGCTCCTCCTGCACCGGTGGGCCGGCCCGATCGCCTCGATCCGGTGGCTCGACCCGGCCGGCGTCGGGTGTGCGGGGCGCGGACCCGTCGGACCGGGACGCGGTGCCGTCGTCGCGCATCGGCGGCCAGCCCTGGTCGGTCTGCTGGCGCTGGATCGCGGCCAGGTCGATGCCGAACTGCTCGACGACCCGGGTGGTGAGCGGTCCGTGGAAGGTCCCCTGGAGCCGTTCCCCCGCGAGCGGATGGGTGCTGTTGGCGATCGCGGTGTCGGCCCGCGCCACCGTCGCCGCCGCGGTCATCTCGGGATAGCGGTCGACGAGGGCACGGCCGGGGGTGTCGCTCTCGCCGGTCCGGTAGTCGGACCGTACCCGCGCCTCGAGTTCCTCCGGCCGGCTCGCCGCCAGGTTCCGGTAGTCGTCGCTGCGGGGCACCCGGGGATCCGCGGACAGGCCGGCCCCGGCGTGGTGACCGGCGAGGCCGCGCAGGAACGCCTGCTGGACGGTGAAGGCGGCCAGCTCACCGTCGAGCCGGATGTCGGCCAGTGCCCGGGTGGTGACGACGTCGGCGTCCGGCAGCGCGCCGGCCGCCGCCTGCACCGCCGGACCGAGCAGCGCCGAGTTCGGCTGCAGCAGATGCATGCCCTCGTGGACCAGTGTGGCGGCGACCGCGCTGATCGGCCGGGGGCCGTCGGCGGAGTGCGGCGCCACGAAGATCAGCCCGGTCTCGGACATGAAGCCGCCCCGGGCCGACCCGGCGATCCAGCCGCGCAGGTCCTCGTCGAGCAGGTGCTCGGGAACGAGGGCCCGGGCCGATTCGGGGTCCTTGGGTACGAGCCGGTCCAGGCTCACGATCGCGTGCTGCTCGAAGCCCGCGCCGAGCACATCACCGATCTTGGCGACCATGATTGCCTGGTCGATGGCGTGGAACCGGTGGGTGGTCGGGTCGACGCTGACCGCCCGGTTCGCCATCTCGACCGAGTTGAGCGGGTCGACGCCGTGCAGGTCGCGCCAGCCGGGATCGGCCAGTTCGCCGTTCCGGTCGAAGTTGCGCCAGTTCGAGTAGCGGTCGCCGTACTCGTCGACCATCCGGCTGAGGTCGCGTACCTCGGTGACCAGGGCCGGCAGGTCGGCCACGCCACGGGTCCGGTCGGCGACCGCCTGCAGGCGGTCGGCCTGGGCGGCGACCGCCTGCAGGTCGGCGATCCGCGCGGCGACGACGGATTCGGGGTAGTTCGCGCGCAGCCGCTCGGTGGCCTGGTCGACGAGTTGGTGGACCTGCGCCGGCAGGTCCGCGCCGTAGCGGGTGAGGTGCTCCGGGAAGTTCACGCTCGGCGTGAGCTCCTCCAGCCGCGTGACCGACGGATCCGGGCCGTCGCGGTCGACGGGAGGCGGCACCGGCTCCTGGTCGGGCCGGCCGGCCGGGCCGACCGCCTCGTCGGCATCCGTACGGACCGGCTCCGGGGTGGTCAGGCGGGTGGCCTCCTCCTGGAGCCGGCTCAGCGTCTCGGCGATCTCGGCGGCGGACTTCGGCTGGACCGCCCCGTCGGGTGTGGTGACCGTGAGCTGCTCGGTGGCCCATCGGACCACCGGCTCCGGCAGCGTGTTGTCGGCCAGGATGGCCCGTACCCGGTCGGGGGTCAGCGGCGGCGGCAGGTCCCGGCCGGCGGGGCCGGCGTCGCGGAAGGTGACCTGGTCCAGCCCGAGCACCGGTACGTCGCCCGGCTGCACGAGGTCGGGAAGCGGCAACCTGGTGCCGGCCGGGTCGGGGGTGGGTGCCGGCGGCTGGTGCGGCTGAGCCGGCTCCGGCGGCGGCACGTGGTCCGGCGGCGCGCGGTCCGGGGGCGGGGCCTGGTCGGTGGCCTCGTCCGGACGGTGGTCCGGCCCCGGTTCGGGGCGTGCGGACGGCGCGGTCGCGTCCGGCGCCGCGGTCGGGTCGGGCGCCGCCGTGGGGTCGGGCGCCACGGCCGAATCCGGCGCCGCCGTCGGGGCGGGCGCCACGGTCGAGTCCGGCACCACGGTGGGATCGGGTGACCCGGTCGGGTCCGCCGGCGGGCGTTCCAGGATGCCGTGCAGCTCCTGGTGCAGGGTCCGCCAGCCGGCGGCGAGCTGCCGGTCGACGGCGGCGGCCCGGCCGGCCGGGTCGACCGGCAGGTCACCGGGCAGGACGATGCCGGCCGGACCGGCCTGCGCCCAGCGGCCGTCGACGACCGCCAGGTTGGGCCGGACGACGACCGGCTGCCCCGCCGGCAGCGCCGTGTTGACCTGTATCGCCACCTGGACCGCGAGCCCGTCGGGATAGTGCACGGTCAGGGTGCGGCTGTCCGGGTGCCAGGTGGCCCGGTGCGGCTGGTCGGGTGTGTCCGGTCCACGCCCGTCGAGCAGGCCGCCGATGTGCCCGTCGATGCGGTCGGCGACCACGTCCGGCGCGGGGGTGCCGGGCCCGAACGCCACCGGTTCGGCGGGTACGACCTGGAACGGGTCCCGTTGCGCGTCGGCCGGGATCGCCTCCGGCGCGACGATGGGTCCGGCCGGGCCGTGGTCGGGCGCGTCGGCCGGACTGGACGGCCGGTCGCCGGGTCCGTCGGGGGTGGCCGGTGCCGGCGGGGCGGTGTCCACGTGCGACTCGGGCCCGCGCGGCCCGGGTATCGCCGCGGCGTCGCCCCGGTCGGCGGTCGGTTGCGGGGCACCGCGGTCGGTGCCCGGGTCGGCGTCGGACCGGTCCGGCCGGTCGGCGCCCGGGTCGGGGCGGTCCGGGGTCGGGGCGGGACCGGAGCGGTCGGCAACCGGGTCGGGGCCGGGTCGGTGAGGGGGCGGGTCGGCGGGTGTCCGGTCGGGGGTCGGGGCGGGGCCCGGCCGGTCGGGGGTCGGGGCGGGGTCGAGGGCGGGCGTCTTCGCGGCCGGCGGCGGACGCTCGATGACGCCGGGGTCCCCGTCGGCGGGCCGGGTCGGTTCCGGCACCCGTGGGCCGCCCCCGGTGGCCGGCTGGCGCGGGCCGCCGTCGGGGCCGGGCGGGCGCGGGCCGCCGTCGGCGGGGCCGGGCGGGCGTGGGCCACCGTCGGCGGGGCCGGCCGGGCGCGGTGCGGCGTCACCCGCTCCACGCGGCGCGTCGGCCGGCGGCACCTGCGGCACCCCGGTCGGTACGGATCCATCGGCCGGTTCCGGCGGCGCCGGGGTGAACGTCTCCCGGTCGAGCACGTTGCCCTGCCGGTCGATCGCGCCGGACTCGACCCGTACGCCGTCGGCGTCGACGCGGGCGAACTGCACACCCTTGTCGTTGAACCGTAGTTGGACGCCGGAGTTGCGGTCGACGATGCCGACTTCGCGGGGCAGGGCGAGGGTTTCCTGGCCGATGCGCAGGCCGCCGCTGGGGTGGGCGAGTTCGAGGTGGGTCTGCATGCCGTTGAAGACGCCCTCGATGGCGCCGTCGCGGGCGCCGAGCAGCGCCTGGTCGCGTACCTCGGACCAGCTTCCGCCGGCCAGCAGCGTGGTGCCGCCGCCGATGAGGCCGCCCGCGGTGGTGCCGCCGACGACCTGGCCGGGCAGTCCGCCGAACATGGCCGCGCCGAAGAGGCCGCCCTGGACGGTGCCGGTGACGATCTGGCCGACGTCGAGGTCGGTACGGGTGCCCTGCGCGATCTGCATCAGCTGGCCGACCATGTTGCCGCCGCCCATGAAGCCGGCGCCGATCGCGACCCGGGCGCCGACGTACTTGGCGAGTTCGCGGGTGAACGAGACCTCGGCGATCTCGCGGGCGACGTACTGGTTCAGGCTCTGCCGGGAGATCTGTTCGAACGTCTCGTTGACGGCGAGCCGCGCCCCGGTCTGGCCGGCGACCGTCTGGGCGCCGAACCTGGTCAGGAGCTGCTGCTCGAACTCCTTGACCAGCTGGGCACGGGTGGCGAGCAGGCCCCGGCCGGCCAGGATCCGGGCCTGGGTGCCGAGCTGGCGCTGGAGTTCGCGTTGTACGGCCCGGTTGGTCGCCTGGCGCAGCCACTGGCCGGCCATCCGGTCGGCGACGGTACGGGCGATGACGTGGCGCGGCAGCATGTTGCGGGCCAGGGTGTTGCTGGTCTGCCGGGCGACGGTGGTCAGCGCGGTCCGCAGCGGGGGCAGCGTGGCGGCCGCCCGGGGGATCGCGGTGACGACCCGGGGCAGCGTCGTACGCGCGAACGTCGGCACGGTCACCCGCAGCACGCTCGGCGAGACGGCCCGTACGACGGTCGGCACGGCGCGGGCGACGGCGAGGTTGACGGCCCGGATCGCGGCCCGGATCGTGATCGCGCTGATCGCGGAGCGGACCAGGGCGGCGGCCGCGGCGAGCGCGCCGCGGAAGGTGGCGATCGCGCCGGCGGCGCCGCCCAGCGACAGCCCGCCGGTGGGGATCGCCGCGACGATGAGCATGATCAGCGAGACGATCAGCATGATCAGGCCGAGCAGCGCCATGAACTTCATCAGCTCGATCTGGAGGCCGAAGCTCTGCACGCCCTGCTGCATCGAGCCGAGGGTGCCGACCATCTGTCCCAGCGACTGGAGGTAGTCGGCCCAGGCCCGGTGGAACTCCATGGCGGCGCCGTCGCCGGCCCAGTTCTGCAGGATGCCGTCGGCGGCGTGCAGCGCCGTCTCGTACGACTCGGCCAGCGACTCGGCGGCGGCCCCCCAGGCGTCGGCGAGTTCGTAGACGTCGACCGCGCTGGATTTCGGGATCTTGCCGATCAGGACCTCGCCGACCGTCGTGTCGATCCCGGGAATCCACTCGATGAGGTCGGCGATCATGTCCATCGCCTCGGCGAAGAACCGGTCGTTATCCGACACCCGGTCCCCCGCGGTGCCCGTCTGGCCGTCCCACCCGTCAGACGCTGGTCGATCCGGCGATGTCGCCGGCGTTGCCGTCGTCGCCCGCGCTGTAGCTCCACATCGCGTTGGTCACGAAGTCACCGAGCGCGACCATCGCCTTGCCGAGTTCGGGGGCGGACGCCTTGATCGCGTCGTTCGCGGGCAGACTGGTGCCGTCGGACGCCTCGACGGACTTGTGGTAGTGCTCGAGGAACGCGTCGGTGAACTCGTCGCGCGGGAAGGTCTCCGGGCCGCCCTCGAGGTTGGTGATGGTCGACATCGCGGTGGTCATCGTGCTGTCCAGCTGCTCGCCGGAGACCTTGATGTTGTTGGCCAGGCCGATGATGTCGGCGATGCTCGACCGGATGTCGACGTAGTTACTCATCGTCGTCCTTCGTCAGGCGCACGTCGGCGTCATGGCTGCCGATGATCCGGGTCAGGTCGGTGCCGTCGGCGCCCGCGACGTCGCGCAGGTCGCGGGGTACGACGTCGTCGAGGATCGCCCGGCTCTGCGCGGCGGCGTCCTCGACGGCGAGCCTGGTGGTGGCGAGGATCGCCGTGGACAGGGCCTTGGAGTCGGGCCGGCGCAGCACCCGCGGGTCGATGTCGAGTTCGAGCAGGTGGCCGCGGGGTCCGACGACGACCCTGATCATGCCGTCGTCGGACCACGCCGTGCCGGTGACCCGCAGCATCCGCTTCTGGGTTTCGTCCATGCCGGACATCGTGCGCCGGAGGTCCTTGAGCATCCCCTCCAGCGCGCCCCAGTTGGGCCTGTCGGTCACCGCCCCTCCCCAGGGTCAGTAGCGTGCGGCCAGCGGTGACCGGCGGGTGCCCACGGTCGGTACCGTGGGCCGACGCCGGTCACCGACGGTCACATTCCGGCGGCGATCTGCCGGTCGATCGCCTGCATCCGGTCGGCCGAGGCGCCGAGCTTGACGCCGACCCGCGACAGCGCCTCCTTGACCTCGGACGCGCCCTGGTTCCACTGCCGCCGCGCCTCGTCGCAGGCCTCGCCCGCGGGGCCCTGCCAGTCGGCGGCGAAGAGCTGGGTGAACTGCGTGTAGAGATCCTGCAGCGATCCGTCCATCGCACCCTGGTAGGTGCCGATCGCGGTCGCCACGTCGGTGATCTGGCCGAAGTTGTAGGTGATGGTGCCGTCGGCACCGTAGCTCGGACCACTCATCGTGTCGTGCCTTCCCCAGTCGAATAGCCGAAGTATGGAGCGGGTCTCAGCCCCGCAGGACGCTCATCACGGTGCTGCTGCCGGTCTCGGCCGCGGCGGCGCGGATGTCGGCGGCCGCCTCCTCGTCGTTGACGCCGTAGAGCGTCGAGGCGTTGCTCATCTTCCCGGAGAGCTCGTCGAGCGCGTTCAGGATCTTCTTCAGACCCTCGTTGAGCTGGACCGACACGTCCTGCAGGGCGGCGTTCGCCGAACCGCGCATGCCGGCCCCGCCGAGCCCTTCGATCCGCCCGACGAGCTGCGCCATACCGGTCGCCAAGCTCTCCCGGGTCTCCTGGCACTTCTGCGCCATCGCGTCGAGCTGCGCCTGGGTGGCCTGGACCTGGCCCATTCCCGGAGTCGCCGTCATCGTGGTGTCACCCCGCTCCTTTTCACCCGGCTCCCCTGGCGGAGCCAGCCTGTATCGACATATCGGTGCGTCTGGCAGAGATCCGAACGTAGCGTCCTTCGTCCGATCGATCCACCCTGGGTAGCGTACGAGAGGCGGCCAACACGCCGGGTAGGGTGGCTTGCCGGCCGGCACTAGACTCGTTCCGGATCATGGGTACCGGTCGGGGACGACCCGGCCGAGGCGCCGGACACCATCGGGCGCGCCGGACGATCGGGCGCCGGACCATCGGGCGCGCCGGACCATTGGGGAGGGTCGGTGGCAGAGGACGGGGGCGGCGGCGTCCACAATCCGTACGGGGAGCAGACCCGGGCCAACACCTCGCGGACCTGGCTCGACGGCCAGGAACCGCTCGACGTCGACATCGACGGCCTGGTCGACTACGGCAAGGACATGAAGACCATCGAGGAGAACCTCAACGGTCTCACCCCCCGGCTGAACCTTCTCGGCTCGCTGCCGGCGAGCGCGTGGACCGGCAACGTCCTGCCCGAGGGCGCGTACGCGATGTCGCAGATGACCGCCAACTACGGCGAGCTGCAGCAGTACCTGCTGTTCCTCGGCACCGCGCTGAACAACATCGGGATGGCCGCCCAGACCGTGGCCGACGCCTACTCCTCGACCGACGGCTGGTCGGCCGCCTCGCTCGACTCGGTGCTGTTCGCGTTCGGCGACTCGCGCGCCGAACGCCCGGCGGGCCTGCCGCCGTGGGTCACCGGCGAGACCTGGTTCGACGCCTACAGCAAGGCCGTCCAGGAGGGCACCGGCGAATACACCGCCGGTGAGTCGTTCAACGGCCCGACCGAGATCACCCACAACCCGGACGGCAGCACCACGACCAGCACGGTCGGTTCGGCGGGCACCACCCGCTCGATCACCGAGTTCAACATCCCCGGTGGCGGCACGATGACCACGATCGTCGTCACCGGCGCCAACGGCGAGGTGATCAGCCGCAGTTCGAGCCGGACGAACGGCTACGCGACCGCCGACGGCTACGTCACCACCCAGACGTCGTACGACGGGAACGGCAACGTGACCGGCAGCGAGACCACCACCAGCCGCTACGGGAGCGACGGCAGCCAGTCGACCACGGTCACCCGGAGCAACGCCGACGGGGCGGTGACCTCGACGAACACCGACTCCACCAACGCCGCCGGGGTGCAGACCATCACCAGCGCCGACGGCCAGGGCAACGAGACCCAGCGGGTCGTCATCGGCGAGCAGACCGAGGGTGTCGAGGGCACTCCGGAGTCGCCGGGCGCCGAGGCGCTGGAGGAGATCCAGGACCGCAACTACCTGCCGAGCTGGTAGCGGCACCACCGCGATCCGAGGGGAGACGTCATGGCCGAATACTGGGGCGCCCGGGCCATCTACAGCTCCGGCGGACCCAACGGTGAGGGCACCCGCTACCACCAGCCGGAATCCAACCCCAACCTGTCCTTCACCCCGCCGGCGGGCGACGGCGGCGCCACCATCGAGGTCGTCTACCAGCAGCTCATGGGGCAGCATCCGGAGGACATCTCGGCCCTGGCCGACCAGTGGCACAACGCGTACGCCCTGCTCGCCAGCATCCGTGAGCAGTTGTACAGCCAGAGCCGGACGCTGTACGACGAGACGTGGAAGTCGGCCGAGGCCCGCGACGCGTTCATGAAGATGGGGCCGGGCACCACCCTGGCCTACCTCGACGAGTGGATGGACGCGGCGCTCAACAACGAGACCGCGCTGCGCGCCCAGGTCGGCATCGCCCGCCAGTCCCGGACCGACGTGCAGAATCTCTGGAACGAGTACGAGGCGGCGATCGACGACGCGAAGACCGCCAGCGGCGGCACCGCCTTCATGGAGGGCTTCAAGACCGGCATCACCCTCGGCATCTACGACGGGGACGCCGGGCTGAAGGCCGCCGAGTCCGAGGCCGTCAACGAGACCCAGCAGGAATACAACCGCAAGGCGCAGCAGCTCGCCTACCGGGTCGCCGGCGAATACTTCGACACGTTCAGCAAGATGAGCGGCGGGCACGGTCCACCCTTCATGCCGCCGAACGCGGTGATGAACGTCGTCGGGCACCCGCCCTGGCGTACTCCCGGGGGTGGCCCGAACCTGGGCGCTCCGCCGCCGCCCGGGGTGCCGCGCATCACCGCCACCCCGCCGGTCGCGCCACCCGCACCGGTGGTGCCGACCGCACTTACCAACAACCCGACGCGGCCGACACCGCCCCGGGCGCCCGACCCCAGCCGGGTCACCGATCCACGGGCCGTGCCGACCCGGCCCGACCAGGCCCGGCCGGTCGCACCGGTCATGCCGGCCGGGTCACCACCGGTCGCCCCGAACCGCACCCCGCCGGCCATGCCGGCACTGCGGCCGCCGGTCGCACCGGGGCTGCCGGGCGGCAACCCCGGCGGGAACCCCGGTGCGAACCCGGGGCAGCTTCCGGCCAGCCCGCCGCCCGGCACCGCCCCGGCGAGCGCTCCACGGCCGGGCGCCGCGCCACCCGCGCTGCCGCCCAATCCGGCCAGCATGCGCAACGGAGTCCTCCAGGGCCGCGGCCCGGGCGGCATCCCGCAACCGCCGGCGCAGCCGGCACTCACGTCGCCGGCCGCCCGCACGCCGGGGGCGGTCCCGCCCGGTGGCCGGCTACCCGGTCGCGACGGCGGCGCCCAGGACGGCACGCAGCTGCGACAGCAGCCGGGCCGGGACAGCCCGTTCGGCCGCCCGCCGGCCGGGCTCGCGCCACCGGTCCTACGCCAGACGCCGACGGCGCAGCCGACGCGCGGCGACCGGATCGGCGGTCCGAACACCCCGGCCCGGCCCGGCACCACCCCGCCGGTTCTCGGGCGTCCGGCGGCGGGTGCCACCCCGCCGCCCGCCACCGGTGACCGGCGCAAGGCGACCGCGCGGGACCGGCGCCGGTCGAACCCGGACGCACAGTGGGTCGGCACCGAGGAGGCCCGGGCCGACGCGTCCGCGCCGGTCCTCGACGCGCCCGCGTTGCCGCCGTCCGGCTCGGCGGTGTCCCGGCTCGAAGAGGTACCGACCTCGCTGCGTCGTGCCCCGACCGGTTCGGCCTTCCCGGCCGGCGGCAACCGCGGCGGCACCGTACCGCCGGAGCTGGCCACCCGGCGGACCAGCGCCGACGGGCAGCCGGTCGACGCCGCCCGCGCCCCGGCCGCCGGTGCCGACGGGGAGCGCCGGATCCTGACCGACGAGGACGTGTTCGTGGTCGAGACGCCCGGTGGCGGCGTGCTCGGCAAGGGCCGGGAGGACACGACGACGTACCGGGCGGAACCGAAGACCGCGCTCGGCGGCGGCTGACCGGCCGGTCAGCCACACGCCGGGCGCGGCCGTGTTGCCCGGGCCGGGCCCGACGCCGTCGCGCCGGGCCCGGGCGACGGGTCAGAGCGCCGTGGTCAGGCGCTCGGAGAGTACGCGGATGAAGCGGGCCGGGTCGCTCAGCTCGCCACCCTCGGCGAGCAGTGCCATGCCGTAGAGCAGTTCGGCGGTCTGCGCCAGGGTGGCCTCGTCCTTGCCCTCGGCGCGGGCCGTACGCAGTCCGGTCACCAGCGGGTGGCTGGGGTTGAGTTCGAGGATCCGCTTGATCCGCGGCACCTCCTGCCCCATCGCCCGGTACATCTTCTCCAGGGTCGGCGTGACGTCGTGCTCGTCACTGACCACACAGGACGGCGAGGTGGTGAGGCGGGACGAGAGCCGAACCTCCTTGACGTCGTCCTGCAGCGTCGTGGTCATCCACGACAGCAGGTCGGCGAACTCCTCCTTGCGCTGCTCCCGCTCGGCCTCGGCGGCCTTCTTCTCCTCGTCGGTGTCGAGGTCGACCTGCCCCTTGGCGATCGACTGGAACCGCTTGCCGTCGAACTCCGGCACCGACTCCACCCACAGCTCGTCGATCGGGTCGGTGAGCAGCAGCACCTCGTAGCCCTTGGCCCGGAACGCCTCCATGTGCGGAGAGTTCTCGATGACCGACCGCGACTCCCCCGTCACGTAGTAGATGTGCTCCTGGCCGTCCTTCATCCGCTCGACGTACTGCCGCAGCGTCGTCGGCTTGTCGGCGTCGTGGGTCGAGGCGACCGAGGTGATCTCCAGGATCGCGTCCCGGTTGTCGACGTCGCTGAGCAGGCCCTCCTTGACGGCCCGGCCGAACTCGCGCCAGAACGTGTCGTAGCGCTCGGCGTCGGAGGTCAGCAGGTCCTTGATCGACGACAGCACCTTTTTGACCAGGCGGCGCCGCATGAGCTGCACCTGGCGGTCCTGCTGCAGGGTTTCCCGCGACACGTTCAGCGACAGGTCCTGGGCGTCGACGACACCCTTGACGAACCGCAGGTATTCGGGGACGAGCGGCTCGCAGTCGTCCATGATGAACACCCGCTTGACGTAGAGCTGGACGCCGCGCTTCGCCTCGCGGGTGAAGAGGTCGAGCGGCGCGTGCGACGGGATGAACAGCAGCGCCTGGTATTCGAAGGTGCCCTCGGCCCGCAGGTGGATGATGTCGAGCGGGTCGGTCCAGTCGTGGCTGACGTGCTTGTAGAACTCGTGGTATTCGGACTTCTCGACCTCGTCCTTCGGACGGGCCCAGAGCGCCTTCATCGAGTTGACCGTCTCGGTCGCCGGGGCGGTGATCTCGCCCTCGGCCCCGGTGTCGGTCTCGCCGGCCGGCGGCTGGTCGACCGGCATCCGGATCGGCCAGGCGATGAAGTCCGAGTGCTGCTTGACCAGCTGCCGGATCTTCCAGGGCTTCGTGTAGTCGAAGAGCTGGTCCTCCTCGTCGGCCGGCTTGAGGTGCAGGGTGACCGTCGTACCCTGCGGCGCGTCGTCGACCTGCTCGATCGTGTACGTCCCCTCGCCGGTCGACTCCCAGCGGGTCGCCTGCTGCTCGCCGGCCTTGCGGGTCAGCAGGGTGACTTTGTCGGCGACCATGAAGCTGGAGTAGAAGCCGACCCCGAACTGCCCGATCAGGTCCTTCGACGCGGCGGCGTCCTTGGTGTCCTTGAGCTTGCGCAGGAACTCGGCGGTGCCGGACTTGGCGATCGTGCCGACCAGGCTGACCACGTCGTCGCGCGACATGCCGATCCCGTTGTCACGGATGGCGAGCGTACGCCGCTCGGCGTCGATCTCGATGTCGATGTGCAGGTCGGAGGTGTCGACCTGGAGTTCCTTGTCGAGCAGGGCCTGTAGCCGCAGCTTGTCCAGCGCGTCGGACGCGTTGGAGATCAGTTCCCGCAGGAAGGTGTCCTTGTTCGAATAGATCGAATGGACCATCAGGTGCAGGAGCTGGCGTGCCTCAGCTTGAAACTCAAGAGTCTCGGTCTGGGTACTCATCGAATCCTTCTCCGGCGGCGATTTTCGACAGGAGATGCTACCCCAGCGGCCCTCTTCCCCCGCCGTCGTGCGTACCGGTGGAGGAACTTCCCGCGCCGACGGCGGACGCCGGCCCGGTCGGGATCGCGACAGCCGCCGGTTCCGGCTGCCGGAACCGGCGTTTTGGCAGGTGAACGGCGTCTCGGGCAGAGTTGGACCGGCTTCGCGACCAGCCACCCGACGTACCCGACCGATAGGTCTGGAGCGGTCATGTCCAGCCTGCCCACCCCACCCGCCGACGCCCGCACCGAGGTCGCCGAACGCCTCGTCACCCTGATGGAACTCGTCGCCACCGGCGGCACGCCGCACACGCTGGCGAACCTGGTCCACCGGGCGGGTCTGCCGAAGACCACCACCTACCGGCTCCTGCGTACGCTCCAGCGCCTCGACGTCGTCCGGCGGCACGGCACCCGCTACCTGGCCGGGCCCCGGCTGCTCCGCCTGGTCACCACCGTCACCGCCGACGAGCAGGAGCTGCGTCGGGTCCTGATGCCGTACCTGATCGAACTGGCCTACGACACCGACCAGGTCGTCCGGCTGCTCGTCCTGCGCGGCGACGAGGCGGTCGCCGTCGAACGGCTGTTCACCCGGAGGTATGCCGCCGTCATGCGCGGCTACCCCGACCGGTCCCCCGCCCCGGACAGCGTCGGTGGCCAACTCCTGCTGGCCGGTGCGCCGGACCCGGTGGGGTCGGGTGGTCGCGGCCCGGCCGCCGACCCTGGCCCGGACGCGGGTGGCGGGCCGGCCGGGCTGGAGGTGGTCGCCGTGCCGGTGCTCGGTCCGGCCGGCCGGCCGGTCGCCGTCATCGAGATCGCCGGCTTCCCGGACCACTTTTTGCGGCCACGACTGACCACGGCCGCCCGCCGGGCCGCGAACAACGCCGCCCAGATCCTGCGCCGGCGCCCGCCCCGGCAGTTGCCGGCTACGTCCAGCGCCGCCGTTCCTTCTCGACGTCGTCCATGAACCCGGCCGCCGGGTGCCATGGTTGCGCGGCGGCTAGATTCGGGTGGTGACGATGCCGACCGTACGCGCGATCGATGCGTCGGAGCAGGTCTTCGACGACCCGTCGGAGGTCGCTCTGCACGACCTGCTGGCCGACATGAACCTGAGACAGCGGTTCGTCATCGTCGAGCGGCTCGACCGGGAACCGGCCGGACACCACTACATGCAGGTCTATCTCAACGACGACCTCAGCTACCAGGTGGAGTACCGGGAGGGCGGCGCGGACCGGCACTTCCAGGCGCAGGTACCCAGGCGGCCCGACGTCATAGGCGTGGAGCCGGTCGCGCGGATCCTCGCCGACTGGGCTTCCGACCGGCCAGGGTGGCGGGACGCGTTGCCGTGGGTTCCGTGGCCGTCAGCAGCCCCCGGGCCGCAGGCGTGACACCGTCAGCTTGGTGACGGGCACCGGTCGGTGTTCCGCTCCACAGCGAATTCGCTGTGCATACGCCGAATTCGCTGTGGAGACCAACAGTGGTACCCCCGCCGCCGCCGCGGCAGTCTCCACCCCGGCCCGCCCGTGACGAGCCGGATGAGCCACGAATTCGATGCCGCGCTGGCCGCGGTCGGACCACGGCTGCACGAGCTACGCCGCCGCCGCGGGGTCACCCTCACCGCACTGTCGGAGACCACCGACTTCGACACCCACCTCCCGCGAACGCTGCAACGTCAGGGCCCGCTACCGGCCCGGGAGTCGGTCATACCTTGACCGGCTGGCGCGACTCGGCCGCCGTCACCGGCTCGCCGCCCGCGTCGGCGGCGGTCCGCTCGGCGAAGGTCTGCAGGCCGACCAGGTCGTCCGGTGTCGCGTCGGCGACCTCGTCGTCGAAGCGGGCCAGGCTGCGGATCCGCAACGACACCGCGACGACGACGGCGACGCAGATCCCGAGTACGACGTACAGCAGGCCGGTGCCCCGCCCCTCCCCGACGCCGAGGACCAGGCCGGCGGTGCCGGCGAGCGGACCGCCGTCGGCGAGCAGCGGCTCGAAGATCGGGACGAGGCCCGGGGCGAGCACGGCCTGGCCGAGCGGCATCGTGGACAGCGCGATGACCATGTTGAGGGCGATGACCCGGGCGTGCAGGCGCTGCGGCACCTTGGTCTGGATGATGGTCAGCCAGATGCCGTTGATCACCGACAGCGACAGTGACATGCCCAGTGCGCCGGCGGCGACCATGGCGATGCTGGGTCGCAGGCCGGTGAGCAGACCGGCTCCGGCGAAGACGAACGTCATCAGGAGCATGCCGCGCATCCGGCGGTGACTCGGGCCGCCCCAGATCGCCATGATGCCGCCGCCGAGCAGGGCGCCGGCGCCACCGGCGAGCGAGACGCGGGCCACCGACTCCAGCGGGGCGAAGGCGAGCACGAGCGGCGACAGCAGCAGGAACATCGGGGCGAGGAAGAGGTTGAAGGCGGCGAAGAAGAGCACCATGGCGCGGAAGTTGCGGTGCCGTACGGTGTAGCGCAGCCCGCCGGTGATCTCGGCGAGCAGGCTCTCCCGGCGCCGTCGGGCCATCGTGCTCGGGAACCGGACGATGAGCAGCACGGTGGTCACGAACGCGTAGCTGACCAGGTCGATCAGCAGGATGCCCCCGAGCCCGATGCTGGCGATGAGGCCGACGGCGACCAGCGGCACGAGGAACTGCGCGACGCCGCCGGCGAGTTGCACCATGCCGTTGGCGTGGCCGAGGTATCGCTTGGGGACGAGCTGCGGTACGGCCGACAGGTAGGCCAGGCGCTGGAAGGTCAATGCGACCGACAGCCAGCCGACGAAGGCGTAGATGTGCCAGGGCACCAGGTTGTCGGTCCAGTAGAGGGCGGCGAAGGTGGCGATGGCCGCGAGCGCGGCGATGTCGCCGGCGAGCATGGCCAGCCGGCGGTCGCTGCGGTCGATGATCGCGCCGGCGATCGGGGCGACGAGGATGCCGGGCACCTGACCGAGTACGGCGAACAGTGCGAACCGGATCAGCGAGCCGGTCTCCAGGTATGTCCACAGTGGTACGGCGAAGCCGGTGAGCGCCGAGCCGGTGGCCGAGACGATCTGGCCGGTGGCGACGGTGAGGAAGCGGCGCATTCCGGGCTGCCGTCCGGTGTCGGCCGGTGCGGCGGCGGTGCGGGAGACGTCGGCCAGTTCCCAGGAGGCGGCCGGCGCGGGTCCGGCCGGCGCGGGCCGCTCGACGGTGCCGGCCGGACCGGCGGCCAGCTCCCGGTCGACGCCGGTGAGGATGCGGGCGAGTTCGCCGGCCCGGAACTTGGCGAAGTAGTGCCCGGCCTCGGCGAGCACGACCAGGGCGGTCGTGCCGGAGAGGAAGTGCCACTCGCGGAAGCGTTCCTCGTGGTATTCGGTGCCGGGGTCGCGGTCGCCGACCACCGAGATGATCGGTGCCCGCAGCGGGGTCACCCGCTTGTGCAGCAGGTCGGTGAAGTAGTCCTCGGCGGCCTCGGCGTCGTGCCGCATGGCCCGGATCAGGAACCGGCGCTGTTCCTCGTCGAGGGCGCCGAGGTCGGCGCCCATGCCCTGCAACCAGTTGGCGTAGACCCGGTCGCCGCGGAACCGTTCCCGCAGCCGTAGCCTGGACAGCCAGCCGGTGAGGCCGCCGACCGGCCGGGCGAACGGGAAGATGCCACCGAGGTAGACGGCGTCGAGTTCGCGGCCGGCCTCCTCCAGCCGGCGGGCGATCTCGACGGCGAGGGCGCCGCCGGGGCCGCAGTGGCCGTAGACGACGAGTGGTCCGGTGACGGTGGCCAGGATCTCGTCGACGCACTTCTGCGCGGTGACGGTGACCGGTTCGATCTCCTCGGCGAGCCCGATGTCGTGGCCGGGTACGGCGACGGCGTAGAGGCTGTGCCCGTCGGGCAGCGCGTCGGCGAGCGGCTGGTAGACGACGGCGTTGGCGCCGCCGTACGGGACGCAGACGTAGGAGCGCAGCCGGGGGCCGGTGGGGCGGCGGGTCAGTTCGTGCAGCAGCCGGCCGGTCGTCGAGGTGTCCTCGCCGGTGGCGAGGGCGGCGAGGGCGCGTACGGTGCGGCAGCGGAAGACGTCCATGACGCTGATCGGCCGGTCGGTGGTCAGCGTGCGGCGCAGCCGGGCGACGACCTGGGTGGCGAGCAGGGAGTGGCCGCCGAGGTCGAAGAAGTCGTCGAGGGCGCCGACCCGTTCGACGCGCAGGACCTCGGCCCAGATCTCGGCGATCGCGGTCTCGACCGGCCCGTCCGGCTCGACGTGTTCGACGGTGGAGACGGCGGCGGCCGGCTCGGGCAGGGCCTTCCGGTCGACCTTGCCGTGTTCCTGCAGCGGCAACCGGTCCAGCCAGACGAACAGGTTGGGGATCATGTATTCCGGCAGGGTCTCGGCGAGCAGCCGGCGCAGGGTGGCGGGGTCGGTGTCGGGCCGGTCGGGTTCGCGCTGGAGGTAGCCGACGAGCCGGTCGTCGCGCAGCGTCGCGACGGCGGCGCCGACGCCGGGGCAGCCGGTCAGGGCGGCTTCGACGTCGCCGAGTTCGACCCGGTAGCCGCGCACCTTGACCTGCCCGTCGCGGCGGCCGAGGAATTCGAGCTGGCCGTCGGGGCGCCAGCGGCCGAGGTCGCCGGTGGCGTACATGCGGGCGCCGGGCCCGGCGGCGTACGGGTCGGCGACGAACCGGGTGGCGGTCAGCCCGGGCTGGTTGAGGTAGCCGCGGGCGAGCCGGTCACCGCCGAGGTGGATCTCGCCGGTGGCGCCGACCGGGACGGGGCGCAGGCGGTCGTCGAGGACGTAGACCCGGGCGTGTGGCAGCGGGGTGCCGATCGGGGTGGCACCGGTCCCGTCGGCGCCGGCGGGAACGGGGTAGGTGGTGACGCCGACGGTGGCCTCGGTCGGGCCGTAGTGGTTGACGACCCGGGCGCCGCCGGTGGCGAGGGAGGCGGCCCAGTCGAGCCGGGACGCCTCGCCGCCGAGGATCAGCGCGCGGGCCGGGACCAGGTCGGCCGGCGGCACCTCGACGGCGAGGGCGGCGAGGTGCGACGGGGTCATCTTCAGGTAGTCGACGCGGTGTTCCCGCAGGTAGGTGGCGAGTTCGTCGCCGGTGCAGCGGCGCGGCACGAGGTGGACGGCGCCGCCGGTCGCCAGGCCGAGGTAGAAGACGGTGACGGCGAAGTCGAACGACAGCGACTGTGGCAGGGCCCAGTTGGCGCCGGGTACGGCTGCGAAGCGTTCGGCGACGTCGGCGAGGTAGTTGCGGACCTGCCGGTGGGCGACGCCGACGCCCTTGGGCCGGCCGGTGGAGCCGGAGGTGTAGATGACGTATGCGAGGTCGCCGGGGCCGGCGACCGGTCCGGGGTGGGTCGCCGGCCGGGCGGCGATCTCGTCGCGTACCCGGTCGAGGGCGACGGTGGGTGCGGCGCCGAACAGGTCGGTGAGTTCGGCGGTGGTGAGGACCAGGGCGGGCCGGGCGTCGTCGACCATGGCGGCGAGGCGGGCCGGCGGCAGTTCGGCGTCGAGCGGTACGTAGGCGGCACCGGCACGCAGCACGCCGAGCAGCGCCGAGGCCAGTTCGGCGGACTGTTCGAGGCAGACGCCGACGAGCGCGCCGCGCCCGACGCCCCGGCCGCGCAGCCAGTTGGCGAGCCGGTTGGCGGCGGCGTCGAGGTCGCGGTAGCTGGTGGTCGTGCCGGCGGCGACGATCGCCGGGGCGTCGGGGGTCGCGGTGACGTGCGGGCTGACGACGTCGGCGAGGGTGCCGGCGGCGGCGGGTACGGGCGGCGGGGTGCCGAGGGCGAGCACGGCCGACCGCCGCTCGGCGCTCATCAGGTCCAGTTCGGACAGTAGCGCCTCGGGGTCGCGGGTGGCGTGGGTGAGCAGCCGTACGTACTGGGCGGCGAGCCGGGCGATCGTGGATTCGTCGAACAGGTCGGTGCGGTAGCCGAAGACGGCCCACATGCCGTCGTAGCGTTCGTCGACGTAGAGCGAGAGGTCGTGCTTGGTGCTGGTGATCTGCAGGCCGTAGCGCAGCGCGGTGAGGCCGTCCGGCCAGGTGCCGGCCGGCCCCTCGGAGTTGTGCATGCCGAAGAGGACCTGGAAGATCGGGGACCGGCTGGTGTCGCGTTCGACGTTGAGGTCCTGGACCAGCCGTTCGAACGGCAGTTCCTGGTGGCTGAGGGCCTCCAGGACCCGGTCGCGGGTCTGGTCGAGCAGGTCGGCGAAGGTCGTCGTGGCGCCGATGCCGGCCCGCAGCGACAGCATGTTGACGAAGAGCCCGACCAGGTTCTCCAGCTCGGGGCGGATCCGGCCGGCGACCGGTGAGCCGACCGCGAAGTCGCGCTGCCCGGTGGCCCGGTGCAGGAGGGTGTGCAGGCCGGCGAGCAGGGTCATGAACAGGGTCGCCTGGTGTTCGCGGCCGAGGTGGCGCAGCGCCTCGATCAACTCGTCCGGGAAGCGGACCTTGAGGCCGGCGCCGTCGATGCCCATCTCCGGCGGGCGGGGCCGGTCGGTCGGCAGGTCCAGCGGCGGTACGCCGGACAGCGTCCGCCGCCAGTAGGCGAGGTCCGCCTCGCCGGCCGGGCCGTCCAGGCGTTCGCGCTGCCAGGCGGCGTAGTCGGCGTAGCCGATGGGTAGCGGTGGTGGCGCCGGGGACCGGCCGAGCCGGGCGGCGTAGAGGGCGGCCCAGTCGCCGAGCAGGACCGGACGCGACCAGCCGTCGCTGATCGCGTGGTGCATGGCGATGTGCAGCACGTGGTCGTCGGGGCCGATCTCGACGACCATGGCCCGCAGCAGCGGGGCCCGGGTGAGGTCGAACGGGCCGGCGTCCCGGGTGGTCAGGATCCGGGCCCAGCCGAGCACGTCGGGTCCGGCGGCCGGGTCGTGCGGCACGAACCGGAACGGGATCTCCACGGTCGGTGCGATGTGGACGGTCGGCAGGCCGGTGTCCGAGATTGGGAAGCTGGTACGCAGGCTCTCGTGGCGGTCGGCGAGGTCGCCGAGGGCGGCCCGCAGGGCGTCGAGGTGCAGCCGGCCCTGGAGCCGGATGGCGGCCCGCATCACGTACGCGGTCGTGTCCGGGTTGAGCTGCTCCATGAACCAGAGCCGCTCCTGCCCGAACGAGACGGCGGGCGGGTCCCCGTCCGGCCGGCGCGGGATCGCCGCCGGCGCTGTGGCGGTGGCCGCCGCCGCCCGGCGCAGCCGCTGGGCGATCAGGGCCCGGCGTTGCTCGGACAGGCCGCCCGGCCGGGGTGCGGTGACGGTCACCGGGCCACCCCGCCGTCGAGCAGGCTTTCGACCTCGTCGTCGGAGAGCTGTTCGACGTCGGCGACGAGCAGTTCCTCGACGGCGGCGGCGAACGTCTCGGCGGTGGAGTGCAGGAACAGCACCCGGATCGGCACCTCCAGGCCGAGGGCGGCGCCGAGCCGGGCGACGACCCGGGTCGCCAGCAGCGAGTGGCCGCCGATGTCGAAGAAGTCGTCGAGGACGCCGACCTGCTCGCGGCCGAGCACCTCGCCCCAGGTGGCGGTGACCATCTCCTCCAGTTCGGTACGGGGTGCGACGTACTCGCGTACCTCGAGGTCGCCGGCCTCGGCGGCGGGCAGGTTGCGGCGGTCGATCTTGCCGGCGGTGTTCAGCGGCATGGCGTCGAGCACGACGACCTGGCCGGGAACCATGTAGGCGGGCAGCTCCTCGGCCAGGTGGGCGCGCAGCTGCCGGCTGGACGGCTCGGCGCCGGGGGCGGCGGTGACGTAGCCGACCAGCCGGGCGTCGTGCCCCTCCCCCGCGGTGACGACGGCGGCCAGGTGCACGTCGGGGTGTCCGCTGAGCCGGGTCTCGATCTCGCCGAGTTCGATGCGGTGGCCGCGGATCTTCACCTGGTGGTCGACCCGGCCGAGGAACTCCAGCCTGCCGCCGCGCAGCCAGCGGACCCGGTCACCGGTGCGGTAGAGGCGGGCGCCGGGTGGCCCGTACGGGTCCGGGACGAACCGTTGCGCGGTCAGTTCCGGCCGGCCCCGGTAGCCGAGCGCGACACCGGCGCCGCCGATCAGCAGTTCGCCGGGTACGCCGACCGGCACCGGCCGCAGTGCCGCGTCGACGACGTAGAGCTGGGTGTTGGCGAGCGGGCCACCGAGGGTGATCTCCGAGGCGGCGTCGGCGATCTCGCCGGCCGTGGACCAGATCGTCGTCTCGGTCGGGCCGTACACGTTGACCAGGCGGCGCACCCGGGGCCGCAGCTCGCGGGCGAGCCGGGGTGGCAGCGCCTCGCCGCCGGTCAGCGCGGTCACCGTCGGCGTGTTGAAGCCGGCGTCGAGCAGCATCCGCCAGCCGGACGGGGTGGCCTGCACGTGGGTGACCGCGTTGTCGTGGGCGATCCGGACGACGGCGACGCCGTCCCGGAGGCTGTCCTCGGGCACGAGGACCAGCCGGGCACCGGTGACCAGCGGCAGGTAGAGCTCCAGGCCGCTGATGTCGAACGACAGCGAGGTGATCCCGAGCCACACGTCGGACGGACCGCTGCCGAGCGTGTCGCGCATCGACAGCAGCAGGTTGGTCAGCGCGGCGTGCGACACCTCGACGCCCTTGGGCCGGCCGGTGGAGCCGGAGGTGTGCAGGACGTAGGCCAGCGCCTGCGGATCGTACCGGGGTTCGACGGCGTCGGCCGGCTCGTCCGCGGCCGGGTCGTCGGCGAGGTCGACGACGTGGGCGTACCCGGCGGGGTCGTGGTCGGGAGCCACGCCGCGCCGGGTGACCAGGTGGGTGGCGCCGGCGTCGGCACGCAGCCAGGACAGCCGGGCGGCCGGCAGGTTCGGGTCGAGCGGCAGGTAGGCGGCGCCACAGCGCCAGACGGCCAGCAGGGTGGCGACCAGGTCGGGGCCGCGGTCCAGGCAGATGCCGACGACGGTGCCCGGCCCGGCGCCGAGCCCGGCCAGGTGCCGGGCGATCCGGTTGGCCCGGGCGTCGAGGTCGCCGTACGTCTGGTCGTCGACGGCCGGCGCGTCCGGGTGCGCGGCCGCCCGGGCGGCGAACAGGCCCGGTACGGTGCCGCTGTAGCGGCGGCGTGGCCCCTGGCCCCAGGCGAGGACCTGGCGTTGCCCGGCGACGTCGTCCATCGGCAGTTCGGACAGCCGCGCGTCCGGGGTGGCGATCATGGCCCGGAGCAGCACCTCGTAGCGTTGCAGGAAGGCGCGCACGGTGTCCGGGGTGAACAGGCCGGTGTCGTAGCGCAGCGACAGGGCCAGCATTTGCGGGCCGATCCAGGCGTCGAGCACCAGGTCGAACAGGACCTGGGTGATGCCGATCGAGAACGGCGCGCCCTTGATCCCGGGCAGGATGTCCATCTCCGGACTGTCCTGGGTGTGCAGGATGAACATCGTCTCGAACAGCGGCGTGCGGCTGACGTCGCGGGCCACGTCGAGTTCGCCGACCAGCCGTTCGAAGAGGATCTGCTGGTGCGCGTACGCCTCCAGGGCGGTGGTGCGGGTGCGGCGCAGCAGTTCGGCGACGGTGGGGTCGCCGGACAGGTCGCCGCGCATGACCAGGGTGTGCACGAAGCAGCCGACGAGCGGTTCGAGTTCGGTGCGGGACCGGCCGGCGCTGGCCGAGCCGACGCTGACGTCGGTCTGTCCGGCGTGCCGGCCGAGCAGCAGCTGCCAGGCGGTGAGCAGCACCATGTACGGGGTGCAGCGCTGGCTGCGGGCCAGCCGCTGCACCTGACCGGCCAGGTCGCCGGCGATCCGGTGGTGCACCCGTTCGGTGCGCGGGGTCTTGAACAGCGGCCGGGGCAGGTCGGTCGGCAGGGTCAGGGCGGGTGCGTCGGCGAGCCGCTCGCGCCAGTAGGCGAGGTCCTGTTCGGTCTTGCCGGGCGGCTGGTCGGCCTGCTCGCGTACGTAGTCGCCCCAGCCGACCGGCAGCGGGGTGAACGCCGGCTCGGTGCCGGTGAGCAGGGCGCCGTAGGCGATGCCGAGGTCGGCGATCAGGATCGCCTGGGAGGCGCCGTCGAAGACGACGTGGTGGACGACGATGACCAGCAGGTGGTCGTCGGCGGCGAACCTGAGCAGCGCGGCCCGGATCAGCGGCCCGGCGGCCAGGTCGAACCGGGTGTCGAAGTAGTCCCAGCCGATCTCGCGGGCACGGTCCTCGCGCAGTTGCTCGGGCTCGGCGGACAGGTCGACGCGTTCGAGGTCGAACTCGCCGGGGTCGGCGATCAGCTGCACCGGGGCGCCGTCGCGTTCGACGAACGTGGCCCGCAGCGCCTCGTGCCGGGTGGTGACCACGGCCAGGGCCCGGGCGAGCAGGTCCGGGTCGAGCGGGCCGTGCAGGCGGCGGGCGAAGGCGACGTTGTTGGGCTGGCCCGGATCGAACCGGTCGAGGAACCACAGTCGTTCCTGCGCTGGCGACAGCGGCAGCTCGATCATCGTTCGCCACACTCCTCGGGTGACTTCTGGCCGGTGGGTGTCCGGCCGGGACGGGCCGGGGTGACCGCCGCGGTGGGTGCCGGTCGCGGTCGGGTGGTGGCCGGCGCTAGAGCCATGGCCACGGCACGTCGTGGAAGGCAGCCTCGACCAGCAGCCGGTCCAGGTCGCGCAGGAAGCGCTCGGCCCGGTCGGGCGGCAGGTGGGTGGTGTCGGCGGTCAGCGCGAGGCCGAGGCCGCCCGGCCGGTCGACGATCTCGATCCGGGTCCGCCAGGTGAACGCGTCGAACGACTCGGTCCAGTCGAACGACGACCCGGCCAGCGCGGCGCGGACCCGGGCCGGGGTGGTGTCGTGGCCGAAGAGGTCGGCGTCGGTGGTGAGCCGGATGTCGTTGAGGTAGCAGTGCGCGTTGATGCCGGTGGCGTACGGGTAGCCGGCCGCCTCGAACGCGGTGCGCATGTCGGCCGGGTCGTAGTACGCCGACCGGTAGGCGTTCATCGCCGCGGACCAGACCCGGGGCAGCAGGTCGGCGAAGGCGGGCCGGTCGGCCAGGTCGACGACGACCATGCCGAGCTGGTTGAGTTTGGCGATCGCCTCGTCGTAGCCGGGCAGCGAACGGTTGCTGACCATGGTGTAGACGCCCACGACGTCGTTGCCGGACCACTTCGCCAGGACCAGCGAGGTGGCGGCGAGGATGACCGTCGAGCTGGTGACCTGGTGCCGGTTGGCGATCATCCGTACGGCGGTGTCGGCGGCCGCCGAGACCAGCACGCCGCGCCGGAACCGGGGCGAGTGCGGCGGGCCGACCGGGGGCAGGGTCTCCCGTGGCAGGCGGCCGTAGCCGGCCACCCAGTGCGTGACCGCCCGCTCGCCGCGCCGGCGGTGTGCGGTGTCGTGCTCGCGGTGGGCGACGTCGACCGACTGCAACCCGGCCGGGGTGTCGATCGATCCGCGTAGCAGCAGCAGCCGCAGGTCGCGCAGGACCAGTTCGGCGGCCCGGAAGTCCACCGTGGTGTGACTGAAGACGATCACGACCTGGCGGACCCGCCCGGCGACCAGGATCAGCGCGATCCGCTGCGGCAGCTCCTCGGCATGGTCGAACGCGGTCGACGCCAGTGTGGCGGCGGTCTCGTCGGCGACCCGGGTGACGTCGGCGGCGCGAGTGTCGGCCCGGACGCCGTCGGCGGCGCGGATGTCGGTCGGGACGCCGTCGGCGGTGGTGTCGGCGGGCACCAGCAGCACCGGTTGGCTGCCCCGGTCGGCGACGACCTGGCGCAGCTCGCCGTCGACCGTACGCAGCCGGGTGCGCAGCGAGCTGTGCCGGGTGAGCAGGGCGCCGACGGCCCGCAGCACGTCCGCCGGGGCACGGCGGGGCACGGCCACCACCCGACGCAGGTTGATCTTCGGCTGGTAGTCGGGCTTGCGCAGGATGGCCATCCAGAGCGCCCGCTGTCCCCAGGTGATCGGCGCGGAGGCGGTCGGGGTGGCGGCGAAGTCGACAGCGGTCCACCCGTGCGTGGTCGGGCCGGTCGGCAGAACCGTACCCTCGATCATCGATACCGCCGATCTTGAATGGACCGTCGACTGTGGTCGGTGCACCGCGACGCACGGCCCGGATGTTTCGACAAGTATCTGTTTGCCGGGACCGGTCTTGACCATCCACAAGAAAGCGCATTCCAATGTCCGTTCGGCCGATCCGATCGACCTTGCGAAGGGTCACGCTGTCGGTGCCGACCGGCGGCGCCGCCCGCCGGGCGCCGGGGTCCCGGGACCGACCCGCCGGCCACGCCCCGGCCGGCCGGTCAGCCGGGCCGCCACCGCCGGCTGCCCGAGGATGATCCCGACCAGCACGAGCGCGATGCCGCCGGCCTGCCGCACGGTGAGCGTCTCGGCGGCGAGCAGGGTGCCGAGCAGCACCCCGGTCACCGGGTTCAGCAGGCCGATCAGCCCCACCGCGGCGGCGCTGAGGTGCCGCAGGCCGGCGAACCAGGCGACGAAGGCGAGCGCGGTGGCGACCACCGTCACGTATCCGAAGGCGAGGACCGCCGCGACGTCGAGGTCCGGCGGCGCCCCCTCCACGGCGACCGCGACCGGCAGCAGGACGGCGCCGCCGGCCACGAGTTGCCACGAGGTCGACGCCAGCACGTCGACCTGACCGCCCCACCGCTTGGCCAGGACGTAGCCGAACGACGACATCACCATCGCCGCCACCGAGGCCAGTACGCCGACGGGGTCGACGGTCGACGTACCGGCGAACAGCATGAGACCGACGCCCGCGATCCCCATTCCGGCGCCGGCCAGGGCGAGCAGGTGCGGGCGTTCGGCGAGCAACGCCCAGGCGATCATCATCATGGCGACCGGCGAGGTGGCCATGACGGTCGACGCGACGCTGGTCGGCAACACCTGTGCGGCCAGGTACACCAGGGCGAAGAAGGCACCCATGTTCAGCGTGCCGAGCACCGCGGACCGCCACCACCACGAGCCGCTCGGCAGCTTCCGGCGTACGGCGAGCAGCAGCAGGCCGGCCGGCAGGGCCCGGATCACCGCCCCGTAGAGCGGCTGGTCGGCGGGCAGGAACTGGTGGGTGACGTAGTAGGTCGTGCCCCAGGCCACCGGCGCGATCGCGGTCACCAGGCTCCACCGGAAATTACCTTCCATGGAAGCAATGTAGCTTCCATGGAAGGTACACTGCGACCATGAGTGAGCAGCGCCTCGACCACGTCGCCCGGATCCAGCGGGAGTGGGCCCGGGAGCGGCCCGACGTCGACGTGGCGCCGCAGGGTGTCATCGGACGCCTGCACCGGCTCGCCGCCCACCTGACCGAGGAACTCTGCGTCGTCTACCACCGGCACGGCCTCGGCGAGGGCGAATTCGACGTGCTCGCCGCCCTGCGCCGGGCCGGCGAACCGTACGAGCGGGCCCCCGGCGAACTCGCCCGGTTCACGATGGTCACCACCGGGGCGATGACCAAGCGCATCGACCGGCTCGAACGCGACGGCCTGGTCACCCGGCGCCGCAGCGGCAGTGACGGCCGTGGCCGGGTGGTCGCACTGACCCCGGCCGGCCGGCGGCTGATCGACCAGGCGTTCACCGAGCACATGCGCAACGAGCGCCGCCTGCTCGACGCCCTCACCCCGCAGGAGGCGGCCCACCTGGAGGCGCTGCTGACCACCTGGCTCGGACGCGTCGAGCGGTAGCCCGGGCGCCCCGGACAGCGCATTTCCGCGCCGACAATCACCCCGACCTGCGCATTTAACGATGTTCCCATTCCAGCAATCGCCGTAACAGTTCCATCTCCCACTCACCCCATGGAATATAGGGCAGTATTCATCCTGGCCAGCACTGTCATCAACATAGTCCAGCAGTCCGGATACCAAATCTGAGACACCCATTGACACGGCCCACGTGATTGACAAACATCGAGCCCATGAAGCGCGCGGCAGAGTTTCTCGTCGCCCGGCTCGTCATCGACCTCGTGCGATACGCCGGCGGGCGGTGTCCGCGCTGACCGTCGGCGACAGGGCAGTCCGCCGACGCCGCGCCTGAGCCACCGGCGCAAGCGCCGCCCACCCACCACCTCTCCCCTGCCCCGACGGGTCCGGCGCCGCATCGCGCCGTCTCGTGCCGCCCGACCACCGGCCGGCCCGGGGCCTTCCTGGAGGCCACGATGACCGCCCCCGCACCCGCGATCGACCGGCCAGGGCCACCCGAGGCACAGCCCGGGGAGAAGCCGCTGAAGGTGGTGCCGGCCCGCCACCCGTGGCGCTGGGCGGCGACCGCCGTGACGCTGGTGCTGATCGCCATGGCCGGCAACGCACTCGTCACGAATCCGGCCTGGGACTGGCACTTCGTCGGCCAGTACCTCTTCTACGAGACGGTCCTGCGGTCGGTGGGGGTGACCCTGCGACTGACCGTGCTCGGCATCGTGCTCGGATTCCTGCTCGGCACCGTGATCGCCCTGATGCGGCTGTCCGCGAGCCCGCTGCTGACCACCGTCGCCTGGGGCTACGTGTGGCTGTTCCGCTCCGTACCGCTGATCCTGCAACTCCTCTTCTGGTTCAACCTGGCACTGCTGTACGACCAGATCTCGTTCGGGATCCCGTTCGGCCCGTCGTTCTTCGCCGTCGGCACCATGGACCTGATCGGGCCGATGACCGCCGCGACCCTGGGGCTGGCCCTGCACCAGGCGGCCTACGCGGCCGAGATCGTCCGGTCCGGGTTCCTCTCGGTCGACCAGGGGCAACTGGAGGCTGCCGCCGCGCTCGGCATCCCCCGCGGCCGTCAGGTCCGGCGGATCCTGCTGCCACAGGCGATGCGGAGCATCGTGCCCAACGCCGGCAACGAGATCATCGGCATGGTCAAGGGGACCTCGGTCGTCTACATCATGGCCATCCCGGAACTCTTCTACCAGGTGCAGGTGATCTACGCCCGCAACGGCCGGGTCATCGCGCTGCTGCTGGTCGCGGCGATCTGGTATCTCCTGCTGACCACCGTCCTGTCGATCGTGCAGTACCACGTCGAGCGGCACTACGCCCGCGGCGCGGTACGGACGCTCCCACCCACGCCGCTGCAGCGGGTCCGCCGGTTCGCCGGCACCGTCGCGGCGGCCCGGCGGCAACGCCGCGCCGGCCGTGAGCAGTTCGCGGCGGACCTGGCGGGTGAGCGGTGAGCGCCCCGCCACGGCCGATGGTCGAACTGCGCGGCATCCACAAGAGCTTCGGCCCGCTGGAGGTGCTGCGCGGAATCGACCTACGGGTCCGGGCCGGCGAGGTCGTCGTCGTCCTCGGCCCGTCCGGATCCGGCAAGTCCACGCTGCTTCGCTGCGTGAATCACCTCGAGAAGGTCAACCGCGGCTCGGTACGCATCGACGGCGAACTGATCGGATACCGCCGTACCGGCAACCGGCTGCGGGAACTGAAGGAACGGGAGATCCTGCGCCAGCGCACCCACATCGGGTTCGTCTTCCAGAACTTCAACCTCTTCCCGCACCTGACCGCGTTGGAGAACGTCGCCGAGGCACCGGTGGCGGCGCAGGGCCGGCCCCGGCGGGAGGTGCGCGAACTCGCCGCCGAACTGCTCGACCGGGTCGGCCTGGCCGACCGGGCCGACGCCTACCCGCGCCGGCTGTCCGGCGGGCAGCAGCAGCGGGTCGCGATCGCCCGCGCCCTCGCCCTGCGCCCGAAGGTGCTGCTCTTCGACGAGCCGACCTCGGCCCTGGACCCGGAACTGGTCGGCGAGGTCCTGGAAGTGATGAAGGACCTGGCCCGGGCCGGCACCACGATGGTCGTCGTCACGCACGAGATCGGCTTCGCCCGCGAGGTCGCCGACACCGTCGTCTTCATGGACGGCGGCGTGATCGTCGAACAGGGCCCGCCCGACGAGGTGCTCGACCGACCGAAGCACGAACGGACCCGCTCGTTCCTGGCGAAGGTCCTGTGACCCACCGATCCCCCTCCAAGGAGTCCGCATGCCCCGCACCCGACCACGCCGGTCCCTGGCCGGCACGCTGGCCCTGGCCACCCTGCTGGCGCTCGCCGCCTGCGGCACCCCGGACGACGAGCCGGTGGCCACCGCCGGGGACCGGCCCGGCTCGACCGTGATCAACACCAGTCCCGAACAGAACCGGGTACGCGGCACGAAGGTCGACGCCGTCGCGGCCAAGGTGCCCGCGGCCATCGCGGCGGACGGCAAACTCAGCGTCGGGATCAGCGCCGGGCAGACCCCGCCGCTGTTCTTCCGGGCCGACGACGACCGCACCCTGATCGGGGTCGAGCCGGACATCGCCCAACTCGTCGCCGACGTACTGGGGCTGGAACTGGACCTTCGCCCCACCTCCTGGGACAACATCTTCCTGGCGGTGCGCTCCGGGCAGAACGAGGTCGGCTTCTCCAACATCACGGTCACCGAGGAACGCAAGGACCTCTACGACTTCGCCACCTACCGGGTCGACTCGCTGGGCTGGGAGGTCCGTGTCGACGGCGGCATCGACCGGATCGAGAAGCCGGCCGACATCGCCGGGCTGAACGTCTCGGTCGGCTCCGGCACCAACCAGGAGGAGGTCCTGTTGCGCTGGGACGAGCAGAACAGGGCCGCCGGCCTCGCCCCGGTGAAGATCACCTACTACCAGAACTCGGCCGACTACCAGCTCGCCCTGCTGTCCGGCCGGATCGACGCGTTCTTCGGGCCGAACCCGTCGGTCGCCTACCACGCGGCCGTCAGCGGAAGGACCAAGGTCGTGGGCATCGTTCCCGGCGGCGGCGAGGTGCCGGCCCAGATCGCGGCGATGACGCAGAAGGGCAACGGGTTCGTCGAGGCGCTGGACGCCGCCCTCGACGCGGTCATCCAGGACGGCACGTACGCGCGGGTGCTGGCCCGGTGGGGGCTCGGCGGCGAGGCGATCCCGGCCGCCGAGATCAATCCGCCCGGGCTGCCGCGGAGCTGACGTGCCGGCCCGGGGACTGACCATCCGCTACACCAGCCCGAACGACCCGGCGGCCCGGCCGCTGCTCGACGAGCTGACCCACGAATACCGCAGCCGGTACGGCCCCAACGAGGAGATGACGCGGTACCCGGCCGGCGACTTCGCCCCGCCGCACGGCGCGTTCCTGCTGCTGGTCACGGCGGACGGCACGGCCGTGGCCGGTGGCGCCTTCCGCCGGCACGACCGCGAGACCGCCGAGATCAAGCGGGTGTGGACCGACTCGGGACACCGCCGCCAGGGCCTGGCCCGCCAGGTGATGCGCGAGCTGGAGGCGGAGGCGGTCCGTCGCGGCTACCGCCGGATCTGGCTCACCACCGGCCCCCGCCAGCCGGAGGCCGAGGCGCTCTACCTGCGCCTGGGCTACCAACCGCGGTACGACGTCGACGCCGACCGGGCGACCCTGCCGTACCTGCCGTTCGAAACCCACCTGCCGTTGTCCACATCGGAGCTGTTCGGGCCGGAGCTGGGCCGGTGACCCCGCGCCGCCGGTGGCCCGCCGAACGTGCGCGACGGGCTACCGGCGGTCCGCCCCGGGCTCCGGCGGCGACAGGACGGATCGCAGGAGCTGTTCGAGCCGGGGCCGTACGTGTTCGCCGGCCCGCCCCTGCCCGGCAAATCCCCACCAGGCGAGTTCGCCCTGCCACAACGACACCAGCAGCCGCCCGACCCCCTGGTCCGCACCGGTGTGGCCGGCGACGGCCGCGTCGACGACGGCCGCCAGGCGGTGCAGCCAGGCGAGCCCGCGGGCCCTGGTCTCCGGCCGGCGGAGGTCTTCGCGCAGCAGCACGAGGCCGTCCACGTAGCGATCGGTGTCGTAGTCCTCGCTGAGTTCGACCAGCAGGTCGACGGCCCCGGCCGGGCCGGGTGCCATGGCGGCGACGGCCCCCTCGGTCCGCGCCTCCAGGCGGTCCCAGGCCCGGCCGAGCGCGGCCGTGACCATGGCCTCCTTCGTCCCGAAGCGCTGGACGAGGGTGGCGGGGGAAAGCCCGGACGTGGCCGCGACGGTCGCGAACGACGGCGCCCCGCCATCGCGTTCGATGAGGCCGAGGACGTCGTCCAGGACCCGCTCGTCGGGGACTGATTTGCGGCGTGGCATGACGCCAGTATATAAACAAACGGTCGTTTATGAAACAGTGGGGAGGCACCACATGACCGACTCTCAGATCGTCGCCCTGGTGGCGGGCGGCACCCGCGGGGCCGGGCGCGGCATCGCCGTCGAACTGGGCGCGGTCGGCGCGCGGGTGTACGTGACCGGGCGCACCACCGCCGCCCAACGGTCGGAGTACGGCCGCGCGGAGACGATCGAGGAGACCGCCGCCCTGGTCGACGAGGCGGGCGGGGTCGGCATCCCGGTCCGGGTCGACCACCTCGTCCCGGCCGAGGTCGCCGCGCTGGTCGACCGGATCCGCACCGAGTCCGGCCGGCTCGACGTCCTGGTCAACGACATCTGGGGCGGCGAATACCTGACGGAGTGGAACACCCCGGTCTGGAAGCACGATCTCGACAAGGGGCTGCGCCAGCTGCGGCTCGCGATCGACACCCACCTGATCACCGCGCACCACGCGCTGCCGCTGCTCATCGAGCGGCCCGGCGGCCTGCTCGTCGAGATGACCGACGGCACCGCCGAGTACAACGCCGCCAACTACCGGCTGTCGCCGTTCTACGACCTCGCCAAGACCGCCGTCGGCCGGCTCGGCTGGGCACACGCCAAGGACCTCGCCCCGTACGGCGCCACCGCCGTCGCGCTGACCCCCGGCTGGATGCGGTCGGAGATCATGCTCGACATGTTCGGCGTCGCCGAGGAGAACTGGCGGGACGCCCTCGACCGGGAACCGCACTTCGCCATCTCGGAGACGCCCCGGTTCGTCGGCCGCGCCGTCGCCGCCCTCGCCACCGACCCCGACCGGGCCCGGTGGAACGGCCATTCGCTGTCGAGCGGAGGGCTCGCCGCCGAGTACGGCTTCACCGACCTCGACGGCTCCCGGCCCGACTGCTGGCGGTACGTCGTCGAGGTCCAGGACGCCGGGAAGCCCGCCGACGTCACCGGCTACCGGTGACCGCCTCCCGCTTCAGCCCGAGCGGGGGTCGGTGACCGGGGCGTCCGGGTCGATCTCCCGTACGACCCGCGCCGGGTTGCCGACCGCGACGACGTTGGCGGGCAGGTCCCGGGTGACGACCGCGCCCGCACCGACCACCGTGTTCTCGCCGATCGTCACGCCGGGCAGCACGATGGCCCCGCTGCCGAGCCAGACGTTGTCGCCGATGGTGATCGGCTTGGCGGCCTCCCACTTCTGCCGGCGGAGCACCGGCTCGATCGGGTGGGTGGGCGTCAGGAGCTGGACGTTCGCCCCGATCTGGACGTCGTCACCGATGGTGATCGCGGCGACGTCGAGCGCGACCAGTCCGAAGTTGGCGAAGCAGCGGGCTCCGATGCGGATCTGCCCGCCGTAGTCGACCCGCAGCGGTGGCCGGATCTCGGTTCCCTCGCCGATCTCGCCCAGCAGCTCGGTCAGCAGCCGGCGCCGCTCGTCGGCCGCCGGCAGCGGGTTCGCGTTGTACGCGTCCATCAGCCCGGCCGCGCGGTGGAGGAGTTCCGCCAGCTCGGGGTCGTCGGCGAGGTAGAGATCGCCGGCGAGCATCCGCTCCCGCATGGACCGACCGTCAGTCATGCGTACGATCGTACACAGTTGGCCGGCCGGTCAGGGCCGGAAACCGGTCCGGTCCGCGTCGGTGATCTCGCGGAGCACCCGGGCCGGGTTGCCGGCGGCGACCACACCGGCCGGGACGGACTTCGTGACCACGCTGCCGGAGCCGACGATCGAGCCGGCCCCGATGATCACGCCCTGGTTGACCGTGACGTCGCCGCCGATCCACACCCGGTCGCCGATCACGACCGGCTTGGCGTAGCAGGCGCCGGCGGCCCGTTCGGCCGCGTCGATCGCGTGATTGGAGGTGTAGACGCCGACCCGTGGCCCGAACAGCACGTCGTCGCCGATGGTGATGCCGCCGCCATCCAGCAGGACGCAGTCGAAGTTGGCGTAGAAGTTGTCGCCGATACGGATGTTGAACCCGAACTCGCAGCGGAACGTCGGCTCGAAGTGGCAGTCGCGGCCGACGGCGGCCAGCAGCCGGCGCAGGATCCGTTCGCGGTCGGCCGGCGGCCGGCCGAAGCTGGCGTTGTACTCGTCGGTCAGCAGCACCGTCCGCCGCCGGGCCTCGACCAGTTCCCGCGCGGTGTCGTCGTACATCCGGCCGGAGAGCATCCGGGTCCGGAGCGCCTCCAGCCCCGCCGGCTCCGGCCCGTCCGGCCGCCGCGCCACGGGTGCGGCCGTGATCCGCGCGATGGCGTCGACGGTCAGCGCGCGGTCGGCCGGGGTGGTGTCCAGCGCCCGGTGGATCGTCAGCCCCTCGACGAGCGCGTCCAACTGCCGGGCCGTCGCCGGGTCGAAGTGGCGTTCCAGGATCTCGCGGCTGCGTCCCATCCAGGCCCGGGTCAGCTCCCGGTAGGCGGGCTCGCGGGCGGCGAGGGTGTACAGCTCGTGGGTCAGCACCAGTTCGCGGGGGTTGCCCGGGTCGTCGTGGTGGACGAAGTCGGCGACGGCCGCCCGCGCCTCGTCGGCGTCGCGGGCCGTGGCCAGCCGTTCCTCGAAGCGGGCGCTGACCGTGCCGGCGAACCGGGTGAACGCCTCGCGGAGCAGTTCGCCCATCCCCTCGAAGTGGTAGGTCATCGAGCCGAGCGGGACGTCGGCCCGCCGGGCGACCTTGCGGTGCGAGATGCCGGCGACCCCCTCCTCGGCGATCAGGGCGAGCGCGGCGTCGATGATGCGGTCCCGGCGTTCCGGATCCACCCGTCGTGTCCCCATGCCGGTCAGCCTAGGCGGCCCGGTCCGCGCCGCCCGGACCGTCGATGCGTACGAACGTACGTGTCGGCGGCCGTACCGCCGTCGAACCTGACGTAGCGGCATGTCCGATTCCACCGTTGAACCTGACGTTGCGTCATGTCGTAACTTTCGGCGCATGAGCCGACCGGAACGCCTGTGGTCGGTCGGTGCGCTCGCCCGCGCCGCCGGCGTCACCGTCCGTACCCTGCACCACTACGACCGGACCGGGCTGGTGCCGTGCTCGGGACGCACCGGCAGCGGGCACCGGCGCTACACGGGGGACGACGTCACCCGCCTCTACCGGGTGCTGGCGCTACGCGGGCTCGGCCTGCCGCTGCCCGAGATCGAGGCGGTGCTCGCCGCCGACGACCCGGACTCGCTGCTCACCACCGCCCGGCTGCACCGGGAGCGGATCAGGGAGCAGCTCGCGCACACCCGGCGGCTGCACGGCCGGCTCGACGACGTGATCGACCAGCTCGAACACGACCGGGCCCCGACCACCGACGACCTGCTCGACACCCTGGAGACGATGGCCATGTCCGTACATCTCACCCGCATCTACACCCGTACCGGCGACGACGGCCGGACCCACCTCGCCGACCTGACCCGGGTGCCGAAGACCGACCCACGGGTCGAGGCCGGCGGGGCCGTCGACGAACTGACCGCCGCCGTCGGCGTCGCCGTCGCCACGCCCGGTGACCTCCCCGACGGGTACGCCGGCTGGCTGCGCCAGGTCCAGAACGACCTGTTCGACATCGGCGCCGACGTCAGCCGCCCCGGCGGCGGGCCGGCGGCCGGGCCGGCGCCGGACGACGGACCCCGGGTCGACGGGTCGTACGTCGCATGGCTGGAGGAGATCTGCGACCGGGTCAACGCCGATCTGCCCGCGCTGCGGTCGTTCGTGCTGCCCGGCGGCACGCCGCTGTCGGCGCGGCTGCACGTGTGCCGGACCGTCTGCCGGCGCGCGGAGCGCCGGGCGCTGGCCGTGCCCGACGTGAACCCGGAGGTGACCCGGTATCTCAACCGCCTCTCCGACCTGCTGTTCATCCTCGCCCGGGCCGCCGCCGAGGGGGCGCCGGAAGTGCTCTGGCAGCCCGGCCGCCGGCCCGGCGCCGCCTGACGCCGGCCGGCCGTTCACCCCAGCGTGTGGACGATGTCCCGGGTCGCCGGATACAGGTCGCGGTAGGCCGTGTAGCCGCGCCGGTAGGTGTCGGCGGTGGCCGGATCGGGTTCGACCCGGCCGGCCCACCGGGTCCAGTCCTCGTCGCGGCCGACCAGCCCGACCGCGAGCCCGGCGAGGTACGCGTCGCCGTAGCTGGCCCCGATCGTCTGCTCGGGGACGAGCTGCGGCCGGCCGGTGACGTCGGAGACGATCCGGGTCCACAGCAACCGGGCGCCGCCGCCGACCGCGATGACCCGGTCCGGCGGCGCCAGCGAACCGGCCATCTCGTCCAGATGGTGCCGCACCGCGTACGCGGTCCCCTCCAGCACCGCCCGGTAGAGGTGCCCGCGCCCGTGGTCGAGGGTCAGCCCGGCGACGACACCGCGCGCCCGCTCGTCGAACAGCGGGGTGCGTTCCCCGGCGAAGTACGGCAGCACCACCAGCCCGTCGGCGCCGGCGGGCACGGCGGCGGCCTCGGCGGTCAGCCGTTCGTAGTCGGTGCCGCCGGTCAGCCCGCGCAGCCACTCGACCACCGCGCCGGAGGTGGCCATCCCGCCGGCGACGCAGAAGCTGCCCGGGAAGACGCCGGTCGTCGCCCACATTTTCGGGTGGACCACCGGCGCGGGCACCACCCGGGTGAGGAACATCGTGGTGCCGTACATCAGCATCAGGTCGCCGGGCCGGGTAGCGCCGACGCTGACCGACTCGGCCCAGGCGTCGACGGTGCCGGCGGTGACCGGGATGCCTGCGGGCAGGCCGGTGGCGGCGGCCGCGGCGGCGGTCACCGTGCCGGCGGTCTCGGCCGGCCACAGCGGCCGGGGCAGTTCCAGCCCGGGCGCGATCTCCGTGGCCAGGTCGTCGAGCCACGCCTGCGCGTGCAGGTCGTAGAGCGGGTCGCTCTGGCTCGCCGAGTGGTGGTCGAGGACGTACTCGCCGGTGAGCCGGTGGACCAGGAACGAGCTGGCCATGAAGAACCGGCGGGTACGCGACCAGACGTCGGGCTCGTGCCGCCGGATCCAGGCCAGTTTGGGGCCGACGGCCTGGCTGGTCAGCCGGTTGCCGCCGCGCCGGACGATCTCGTCGGCGCCGATCAGGTCGGTCAGCTCGGCGATCTCGGCGGTGGCCCGGGTGTCGACGCCGTACAGGATCGCCGGGCGCAGCGGCCGCCCGCCGGCGGTCGCCGGCAGGACACACGGGCCGATGCCGCTGACCGCCACGGCGGCGACCGGTCCGGGCGCCGCCGCGAGCAGGTCCGCCACGACGGCGACGAAGTCGGCCCACCAGACCGCCTCCGGATCGTGCTCGACCCGGCCCGGCCGGGGCCGCGACACGCCGTGCGGGCGGGTCGCGGTGGCCAGCACCGTGCCGGCCGGGTCGGTGAGCACGCCCTTGCTGCTCGACGTGCCGATGTCGACGCCGAGCAGGCAGGGGTCACCGGCCATCGGCGGGTCCGGCGTCGCAGCCGTGCAGGCGGATCTGCGGCAGGCCGGTGACCTCCCGGTCGTACTCGCGGTCGATGCGGATGTCGGTCAGTTCCTGGAGGAAGACCTCGCCCTGGCTCCAGATGGTGGCCCGGAAGACGTGCCCGCCGCGTACGTTGCCGCCGGCCTCGGAGAACAGGGCGTGGCAGTGCGCCCAGAGCTTGCCGTCGAGGGTGGTGACGTTGCCCTGGATGGACAGGATCTCCATCGGGCGCTGGAGCACGACGGTGTCGATCTCGTCGGCGAACTCGTGCTCGCGGTGGATCGGCAGGGTGGTGATGTCGCGCGGGTTGCGCAGGTAGACCTCCTGGATGGTGCCGATCACCGAGAGGATGACGGCGGTGTGCACGCCATGGTCGCGGCAGACCTGCTCGATCGAGTCGGTCAGCTGGGCGCCCGGCTTGATGCTCGCGGCGATCACCCGGCCGTTGCCGGCGGCGCGGCTGACGACGCTGGGTACGGTGCTGGTCATGGTGCCTCCCGAGGTGTTGGTCACTTGACGCTGCCCATGGTCATTCCGGTGACGATGTGCCGCTGCGCGGCGAGGGTGAGGACGAAGACGGGCAGCATGATGATCGAGGCGTAGGCCATCATCGGCCCCCAGTCCAGGGACGCCTCGTGGACGAAGTTGAAGACGGCGACCGGCAGGGTGCGGCTGTCGCCGTCGGAGAGGATGAGCGCCATCTTGAAGTCGTTCCAGGAGAAGATGAACGCGAGGATTCCGGCGGTGAGCATGCCGGGCCGGGTCAGCGGTACGGCGATCCGCCAGAACGTCTCCAGCTTCCCGCACCCGTCGACCTGCGCCGCGTCGTAGACCTCCTCGGGCAGGGCGGCGAAGAAGTTCACCATGATGAAGACGGTGAGCGGGAACGTGATGATGACGTGCGACAGGATCAGCGCCGGGTAGGTGCCGACCATCCGCAGCGCGGTGAACGCGACGAAGAACGGCACCAGGTAGGCGACGCCGGGCAGCAGCCGGGCGGTCAGCAGCGACAGCGACAGCTTCGTCTGCCGGTAGCGGGCGATGCTGTACGCCGCCGGCACCCCGATCGCCAGCCCGAGCAGGCTGGAGCAGGCGGCGACGACCAGGCTGTTCGTCATGTAGCGGCCGAACGGGGTGCGGGTCAGTGCCTCCCGGTAGTTGTCCAGGGTGGGCGTGAAGTCGAACCACTTCGGCGGGATCGTGTAGATGTCGACCTGCTGCTTGAACGACGAGGTCAGCATCCAGAAGAACACGAACAGGGCCGGGGCGAGCGCGACGGTGACGGCGACGGCGAGCCCGATCCGGCCGAGGATCGAGCCCCGGCGCCGGGGTTTGGCCGCCGGCCGGGCCGCCGGCTTCGCGGTCGGTCGGTGCGGGGTCAGGGTCTGGGACATCGGTTCACCCCTGGTCGGTACGGGCCCGGAGGCGGGTGAAGACGATCGCGACGACGAAGACCAGCAGGGTCAGCCAGACCAGCAGCATCGACCCGTACCCGAAGTGCAGGTACGACAGGCCCTGCTTGAAGGCGTACAGGTTGAGGGTCTCCGACGCGGTGCCGGGACCGCCGTCGGTGATGACTTTGATGATGTCGAACGTCTTGATGGCGTCGATGAGCCGGAAGAGGGCGGCGACGAGGATGACCGGGCTCAGCAGCGGCAGCGTGACGCTGACGAAGGTGCGGATCGGCCCGGCGCCGTCGACCTTGGCCGCCTCGAACGGTTCCTGCGGCAGGGCGGCCAGCCCGGCCAGCACGATCAGCATCACCAGCGGCGTCCACATCCACGTGTCCACGATGGCCAGTGCCGGGATGACGAGGTTGGCGTCGCTGATCCACAGCAGGGTCGGCCCACCGACGGACTGCACGATGTAGTTGAGGATGCCGATGGTCGGGTCGAACATCATCTTCCAGACGAGGGCGACGGCGGCCGGCGTCGCGATCATCGGGAACATGAAGAAGGTACGGGCCATCCCCCGGCCGGGGAACCGCTGGTGGAACAGCAGCGCCGCCCCGACACCGAGAATGACCTGCAGGCCGACCGAGAGCGTGACGAAGTAGACGGTCCGCCAGATGCTTCCCCAGAACTGGCCGTCGGTCAGCGACCGGGTCAGGTTGTCCAGGCCGACGAACTCCGGTGGGCGCAGCCCGCCGGACCACTCGTGGAAGCTGAGATAGATGGTGTAGCCGATCGGGAACGCCAGCATCGCCACGACGACGATCAGGGCCGGCGCCGGCAGGATGTAGCGGTCGTAGCGGTCCAGGACGTCGAGCAGCCTGCGGCGTGGAGGCGGCTGCGGCGCCTGGGCCTTGCGCGGGGGCCGCGGTGGGCTTTCGGTGAGCTGGGCCATCGGGACCAGGTCCTCCCTTGCGGGGTCCGCGGCCGGAGGCTCGCGCCTCCGGCCGCGGCGGGTGACTAACGCATCGCGTCGAGCAGGCCCTGCAGCTTGTCGTTCTGCTGGTCCGCCGTCCGCTTCAGTTCGCCGCCGGTCTGGCCCTCCAGGCCCTTGTTGGCGACCAGGCCGGCGATCTCGCGGGCCTCGACACCGGGGGTCACCGGCGGGTTCATCCGGGCCCGGGCCGTCTCGGTGCTGGTGAGTACGACCTGGGTGAACTCGGGCGTCTTGTCCGCCTGCTTGAACTCCGGCGACTCCCACGCCGAACCGCGCGGGCTGGGCCAGCCGGTGAGCTTCAGGTCGAGGTTCATCTGCTTGCTGGTGGCCCACTGGATGAAGTACCAGGCGGCGTCCCCCTTCTCAGAGAAGGGGTTGATGCCGTAGCCCCAGCCGCCGATGAACGGTGCCGCGTCGCAGTCGGCGCGCGGGACGGTGGTGTAGCCGACGTTGCCGGCCACCCGGGACTTGGTCGGGTCCTCCAGGTCCTTGACGAACAGGTTCACGTCCAGGAACGCGAAGACGTTGCCCTGCGCGAACTGCTGCGACGGTACGGGCCAGTCGAAGCCGGAGATGCCGGGCGGGCCGTACTTGCTGCCGAGTTGGCCGTAGACCTCGTACGCCTTGAGCGCCTCGGGGGTGTTGATCGCCGCCTTGCCGTCGGTGACCCACTCGCCGCAGTGCGCGTACAGGAAGGACGAGAACGGGGTGGTGGTCTGGTACGGGATGCCGCGCAGCGCGAAGCCGTACGTCCGGTTGCCCGGGTCGTGCACCGCCGCGGCGGCCGCCTCCCACTCGGCGAACGTGGTCGGCACCGGCAGCCCGGCCTTCGCCAGCAGGTCCTTGCGGTAGTAGACCAGGTCGGTCTGCATCTCCCACAGGACGGTGACGGTCTGCTCCTCGACCGTCATCGCCTCGCGGATGCCGGCGCCGAAGTCCTCGAAGTCGTACTCCGGGTCGGTCACCCCCGGGTTCGAAAGGTACGGGCCGAGGTCGGTGTACCAGCCGTTCTTGGCGAACTGGAGGCCGTCGACCTCGGGGAAGGTCGCCATGACGTCGAAGTCCGAGGCCCGCGAGGTGAGCCGGACCGGCAAATTCTGCCGGTAGCTGGTGACGTCGGAACCCTCGATCTCGACGGTGATGCCGGTGAGTTCGGTGAACTCGGCGAGTCCGGCGCGCAGGCTCTCCACCTGGCCGGTGTCGGCCACGTAGACCTTGATCGACTGACCGTCGTAGCGCTTCCAGTCGAAGGTGTCACCGGTGTATTCCGGGCCCTGGTTTCCGCCGCCGCCCCCGCCGCAGGCGGTGAGGGCCAGGGTCGCGGCCAGGGCTATGGCCACGTTCCTTGCTATCGAGCGTTTCATGTCTGATCTCCTGACGAGAAGACCGGTTCTGCGGGGGCACCGGCGTCGGTCGAGACCTGGGCGACCACGGTGCAGGGGACCTCGCCGACGCCCTGGACGGGCAGCGGGGCGAGGGTGAGCCGGACCCGGCGCCCCGTGAGGGCACCGCATCCGACGAGGCCGGCGACGGTCCAGGTGGACGCGGTCAGGGCCAGCGTGGCGGCCCAGTCCTGCCGTACCTTCTCCGGCCGGTAGTGGGCGATGTAGGTCTTCGCGGCGTCCGACGGGAACGCGGGCCGCAGCCAGGGCCGCAGCTCGGTCCACTCGGTCCGGGCGTGCTCGCCGCCGGGCCGGTCGAGGTAGACGCAGTCGGTCAGCAGCAGGTCCGAGGAGTTGCGGTCGAGCGCCTCGGCGAGCGCCCGCGCCGCCTCGACGCTCAGGTACGGGCTGTCGAGGTAGAACTCCTCGGTGGTGAACCGGGCCGGGTCGTCGCCCCAGCCGGTGACGAGGACGACCGCGTCACCGGTACGCAGGTCGGCGCCGGCCAGGGCCGCGGTGACCTGGTCGGCGGAGATCTCGCCGCCCGGCCCGGCCGGGCAGTCGACGACGACCGCCGCCCGGTTGACCAGCCGCTCCGGCGGCAACCGGTCGGTGGTGGCACCCGTCGGCGAGCCGAGCGCCGGCCCGAGCAGCCGGGTGGCGGAGCCGCTGCCCATCGTGATGTGGAAGAGGTTCGCGCCGTTGTACGTCAGCGTCGCGATCTCCTCGGTCCGGTACGGCGCCTCCCACGGAAAGAGGCTGCCGGCCGGCGACTCGGTGGTGATCGGGCGGGTCAGGTTGATGGTTCGCAGGGTCATCGGGCGTCTCCCGCCTCGTCGCCGTCGACGGCCAGTACGGTGCACGGAGCCCCTTCGGCTCCGGCGAGGAAGAGGGGCAGGACGGTGACCCGTACCCGCTTGCCGCGCAGCGCGCCGCAGTTGGCGACGGCCGCGACCGGGGACATCGCGAGGTGCAGGACCACCGACGACCCCCAGTCCGGTGCGCCACCACCGGCGCCGCGCGCCGGCGTGTAGTGCCGCATGTAGATGCGCGCCTGCTGGGAGGGGAACGGCGGGCGGTCCCACGGCTTGCGCGACGCCCACTCGGGGAACATGAAGCCCTCGCCGAGGTTGCCGATGTAGGCGCAGTCGGTGAGCATCAGGTCGCTGCCGCGCTCGGTCATCACCTCGGCGAGCCGCTTGGCGCCGGCCAGCGAGAAGTGCGGACTGGTGGTGGCGTACTCGTCGCCGATGGCGCGGTAGCGCTCGTCGTCGCCCCACCCGGTGCGCAGCAGCACGGCGTCGCCGTCGCGGTAGTCGGGGTCCTTGGCCACGGCGCGGTCGATGTCGTCGGGCTCGATCTCCTCGCCCGCCTGCTTCGGGATGTCGATGACGACGGTCTCGCGGTTGACCAGCGTGCCGTAGTCGAGTTCGTGGATGCGGGGCGCGTCGTCGTCGTAGCAGGCGCCGAGCATGAGCCGGGTGCCGGCCTCGCTGTGGAAGCTCATCTGGTGGGTCGCCACGCCCTGCCGCTCGTGGGTGGTCACCGGCGTGAGCTGGAACGGGGAGTCCCAGGCCCACACGTTGCCGACCGGCATGAACGGGTAGAGCGGCAGCGTCAGGTTGACTGTTCTCATCGGGCCTCGCATCTTTTTTCGGGTACGGTCCGGCGCCCGGCACGGTCCGGGTCGCCGGCCTGGGGCCGTACGCGGTGGGTCCGGTGTCGGGTCTGTCGGGTCCGGTGTCGGGTCTGTCGGCGCCGGTGTCGGGCGGCGCGGTGTCGGGTCCGGGCCGGCAGTGGGTCCGGGCCGGCAGTGGGTCCGGGCCGGTGTCGGGTCTGGTCCGGTCAGGCGTCGCCGGCGGACTGCGGGAAGCAGAGCCGGGGCTGTTGGGCCGCCCAGCGGCGGCGCTGGGCGGACATCACGCCGCCGACCAGGTAGACGTGGTCGATGACCTGCTCGGAGATGGCCTCGGCGTCGCCGGCGAGGACCACGTCGAGCAGGACCCGGTGCGGTTCCGCGATGTCCTGCACGCCGAGCGTCGGGCCGACCATGTTCAGCCACATCCGGAAGAGCACGTGCTGCTCGTCCCAGGCCTTCATGACCCGGGGCAGCCCGCACGGTTCGCACAGGGCGCGGTGGAAGCGGTAGTCGAGTTCGGCGATGCGGCGGGCGTCGCCGGCCACCGACGCGTCGTGCATCTGGTCGATCAGGTCCTCGAGGCCGGCCACGTCGGACGGCCGCAGGCGTGGGGACGCCTGCTGGTAGGCCAGCGTCTCCAGGACCGTGCGGATCATGTGCAGTTCGTGTACGTCGTCCTCGGTCAACTGGACGACGCGGGTGGTGCGCGCCGACTCCTCGACGAGCAGGCCGTCCCGCTTGAGCAGCCAGATCGCCTCGCGTAGCGGGGCCCGGCTGACGCCGAGTTGCCGGGCCAGCGCCTCCTCCACGATCCGGGTGCCGGGTGGCAGTGTGCCGTCGAGGATCGCCGCCCGCAGGACGTCGTACGTCGACTCGCTCAGCACGACCTTCTGCGGCACCCGGAGCGCGGCGACGGACGAGGCGGGTTCGGCTGACTTGACCATGCGACAACCTTCCGGAGGGTCGTCCGGACTCGGTGAAGTCCGGCGATTTATCGTCGACGGTGTACGGTAGACGGAAACGTAGCCGTAACAAGAATGGCCGTCAAGGGGTCCCGCGAGGACACCTTCGAAGACAAAGCCCCTGGTAGACGCAGTGTGAGCGGGTCCGCGACAGCCAGCCATCCTCCGAGGGGCGACACACGGTCGTAACACGGAAGTGACGGCCGCATCGCTATTCGGTGGCTCCGGACCACGGCCACCCCTACCCTCGGGCGGTGTCCCGGGCCCGGCGACGGACCGCCACGGACGCCCTGCGGGTCGAGGAGGGTCGATGCGTACGAGCGAGGAGATCTACCACCGCGCGCGGTGGGATCCCCGGTTCGACCCGGCCCGGTTCGTCATCGGCGTCAACGCGCGCGGCCGGGAGCCCAAGCGGATCCCCCTGCCGGCCTTCGTGCCCGGCGGTGACATCCCATGGCACCGCGTGCTCTTCGTCGAGGCCGACGGCGAGGTCGTCTGGGACCGCGCGACCGGCCTGGACCGGATCGACGCCTCGGCGGCCGGCCGGATCCGGGCGCCACGCCGGCTCCGCGCGCCGCACTTCGCCGCGACCACCCCGCACGCGTGGCACCCGGTCGACGGCTGGGCGCCGGCACCGGAGCAGCCCGCGGCGCCGGCCGCCCGGCTGCGGGTCCTGACCTGGAACACGCTGTGGGACCGCTACGACAGCGACCGGATCGACACGGCGCGCCGGCGCCCGCTGCTGATCGCCGCGCTGGAGCGCGCCGACGCCGACGTCATCGCGCTGCAGGAGGTGGAGCGCGACCTGCTGACCCGGCTTCTCGGCGCCGACTGGGTACGCGCCGGCTACACCCTCGGCACCGACCCGGCCGGCGGCGACATCGACGACGGCGGCGTGCTGCTGCTCAGCCGGCTGCCGGTGCGCGAGGCCGGCCGGCATCAGCTCGGTCCACACAAGACGGTGTGCGCGATCACCGTCGACTGTGGTGACGGGCCGGTCGTCGTGGCTGCCGCGCACCTGAGCAGCGACCGGGCGCAGGACGGTTCGGGGCGTCGCGACGTCGAGCTCGCCAGCCTCGCCGAAGCGCTGTCCGCTGTAGAGGGTCAGGTGATCCTGGCCGGCGACTTCAACGACGGTGGCGACACCCCGCAGCGTACGCTCCGGCTGCGCGACACCTGGACCGATGTGCACGGACCCGCCGACCGTACGGTGACCTTCGACCCGGCGGTGAACCCGCTGGCCGCCGTGTCGTCGCTGAGCGGACGCGCGTCGAGACTGGACCGCGTCCTGCTGGGCGCCGGCGGCCTCCGGGCGGTCGCCGCCACCCTCGTCGGCGACACCCCGGCCGACGGGCTCTTCGCGTCCGACCACTTCGGAGTATCGGTCGACCTGGCCGCGGAGTGCGCGCCGGTCGACGGTGACGTGCTGGACCTGCCGCCGACCGCCCGTACGGCGCTGGCCTGGCTCCCACCCGACGAGCTGTGGCCGGCGATCCAACCGATCCGGGCCGACCACGATCCGCAGGTCGACCGCTGGCCACCGCACGTCAACGTGCTCTTCGGATTCGTGCCGGAGCCGGCCTTCGAGCAGGCCGCACCACTGCTGTCGGCCGTCGCCGCGGCGACGCCACCGTTCCCGGTACGGCTGGCCGGGGTGCGGACCTTCGCGCACCGCGACGACGCCACCGTATGGCTGGACCCGGCCGCCGCCGGTCCGGCGCCGTGGGCCGCCCTCCACGAGGCGCTGGTGCGACGGTTCCCGCGCTGCCGGGGCCGGGCCGACGGATACACCCCGCATCTCACGCTCGGTCGCGGCCGCGATCCGAACCGGGTCGCGGCCGCCTGCACCGCCCGCCTCGGACCGATGCCGGCACAGGTCGGCGAACTGGTGCTGCTCTCCCGCCGCGGCGACGAGCCGATGCGCCCACGGGCCGTCGTCACGCTCGGCACCGGTGCGGTCCGCTGGCTGCCGGAGCCCACCGCACCGTCGCCCGCCACGGGCAGCGGGCACCGTCTGGTCACCGCGATCCGGGAGGCGCTGCGCGACGGTGCCGTGCATGTCGCCGGCTCACGCCGCCTCGGATGCGCGCTGCCCGGCGCGGACCTGGACCTCGTCGCCGCGCTGCCGGGCAGTCCCGACCTCACGGACCTGCGGGCACGGCTGGCAGCCGCCCTCCCGCACGCGTCGTCGGTGCGCCCCGTCGTCGGGGCCCGGGTGCCCGGCCTGCGGGCCCACGTCGACGGGCTCGATGTGGACCTCGTCGTGGTCGGCACCGGTCGGGTACCGCCCGCCGAAGCGGTCGACCGCCGGGCCGAACTGGGCGAGGCAGCGGCCACCGCACTCAGCGCGGTGTCCGACGCCGAGGCGGTCCGGCGGGCCGTCGGCACCGACGCGCGCTTCCCGGACCTCGCCCGGACGGTCAAGGCGTGGGCGAGGGCGGGCGGGCTCGACTCCGCCCCGTTCGGCGGGCTGCCCGGCCTCGCCTGGACCGTGCTCGCCGCCCGGACCGTACTCGACGCCGGTGACCTGCGAGGCGACGAACTCCTCCAGCACTTCTTCGGCACCTGGGCCGCGTGGGACTGGCGCCGGCCGGTCACCCTCGACGGCGGCACCGTGCCGCCGGCGGACGCCGCCGTGACGGTCCTGACCCCGTCCTCCCCGGTCCGTAGCTGCACCGACCAGGTCGGCCCCGGCCTGCGCGACCTGCTGACCGAGGAGCTGTACCGGGCCTGGGAAGGGCACCCGCCGACCCCGCCACACCGGCGGCACGCGAGCTGGGCGGTCGTCACCGTGTCGGCGGTGGCCGGCGAGGCGTTCGAGGTGACGGTCGGCCGGTTCCGGGGCCGGGTACGCGCCCTGCTGACCGCGATCGAGCGGGACGGAACCGTGGACGTCCACGCCTGGCCACGACCGTACGAGGCCGGCCCGGCCCGGCGCCGCTACGCGATCGGGCTGGGCCGCGAGCCGTACGACCCGATCCGGCTCGCCGGGATCACCGCCGGCTGGCTCGACGGCGTGCCCGGCGTACGCGTCGACCCGACCGACGACGGCACCGTCCCGACCCTGCTCTGAGATTCCACGGCCCGCGGCCCGTCAGGGCACCTGTGATCATCTGCTGCCCAGCAGTTCGACACGCCGTACGGACAACAGCAGAACAGCTAACGATCACCACGCACCGCCGCTGAAGTGCATGCCACCGCGCCGCCGGCGTCCGGTGCGGCGGCGATCGCCGCGTCGAGGTCGGCCACGTAGAGGCAGAGATCGACCGCGTGGCCGGTCGCGGGCAGCGGGGTCTCGCCGTACATCGCCGGGCCGGTGCCAAGCCCGATCCCGAGCGTCGACGGGCCGACCCGCAGCGTCAGGTAAACCGGCTCGCCGTCCTCGGGGAACCGGTAGTCCACCTCGGCGCCGAAGACCTTCTCGTAGAACGATCTGACCGGTGCCACCGCGTCGACATTGATGATCGGAAACAGCTCGCCCCGGCCCATGTCCGGGAGGGTACCCCGACACCGGTTCGGTGGTCCCGGTCACCGCTAGCATGGCCGGCAATGGGCAGGAAGGGCATCGGGATGCGTTACGCGGTTCTTGTCGGGCGTCGTCGGTGACCGGGTCGGCCGGTCGGTCGCACCGCCCGGTCCGCTGGCGTCGCCTCCTCCTACGGCTGGCCCTCGTCGCCGTCGTAGCGGCGATCCTCGCCAGCGTCCCCTGGCTGTGGACCACCGTCTCCGCCAACGGCCACGTGTACGACGAGGCGGACGCGCCGGCCGCGGACGTCGTCATCGTCCTGGGCACCGAGGTGGCGACCGACGGCCAGCCGTCGCCACGGCTCGCCGGCCGCCTGCAGACCGCCGCCGCCCTGGTGCACGCCGGACGGGCCCGCGTCGTCCTCGTGTCCGGCGACGGTGGCGGGGTGTCCGGCGACGAGCCGGCGGCGATGACGTCGTACCTGAGCGGGACGCTCGGGGTCGCCCCGGAGCGGATCGTGGCCGACCCGTCCGGCCTGGACACCTACGACAGTTGTGCCCGGGCCCGCGACGTGTACGGCATCACCCGGGCCCTGATCGTGACCCAGTCGTGGCACCTGCCGCGGGCGGTCACCCTGTGCCGGCACCTCGGCGTCGACGCCGACGGGGTGACCGCACGCTGCGCCGACTGCCCGACCAGCCTGATCGCCGGGAAGACGGTACGCGACTACCTCGCCAGCGGGAAGGCGGCGTGGGACGCGGTACGGCGCCGGCCGCCGGCGGTCGACTCGCCCCCGGACCCGGCGGTCAGCGACGCGCTGCGGGGCGGTTGAGCGGCGGTCTCAGGACCGGCCGGTGAAGGCGGCCAGCAGTCGCTCGGCGGCCAGGGCCGGGGTGAGGGTGCCGTCGAGCACCTCGCGTTCGAGCGCCGGGGCGAGGGCGACGACCTCGGGGTGGCCGCGCAGCCGGTCCATCAGCGCGCCCCGGGCCATCGCCCACATCCAGTCGACCTGCTGGCGGCGGCGGCGCCGGGCGAGTTCCCCGGATTCGGCCAGGGTGTCCTGGTGGCGGACCAGGTGCTCCCACACGCCGGTGAGTCCGGTGCCCTCGCGGGCGCTGCACGTCACCACGGGCGGCCGCCAGGTGCCCTCGGCGACCCGGAGGAGGCGGAGCGCGCCGGACAGTTCGCGGGCGGCCTTGCGGGCGTCGTCGGCGTGTGGGCCGTCGGCCTTGTTGACCGCGACGACGTCGGCCAGTTCCAGGACGCCCTTCTTGATGCCCTGGAGTTGGTCGCCGGTGCGGGCGAGGGTGAGCAGCAGGAACGAGTCGACCATGTCGGCGACCGTGGTCTCGGACTGGCCGACGCCGACGGTCTCGACGAGTACGACGTCGTAGCCGGCCGCCTCGACGACCACCATCGCCTCGCGGGTCGCCTTGGCCACCCCGCCGAGGGTGCCGGCGGTCGGTGACGGCCGGACGAAGGCGTTCGGGTCGACGGCGAGGCGGGCCATCCGGGTCTTGTCGCCGAGGATGCTGCCGCCGGTCCGGGTCGAGGACGGGTCGACGGCGAGCACCGCAACCCGGTGTCCGGCGGCGGTCAGTTCGCTGCCGAGCGCGTCGATGAACGTGGACTTGCCGACGCCGGGCACCCCGGTCACGCCGACCCGGCGGGCCTTGCCGGCGTGCGGGGTCAGCGCGATCAGCAGCCGCTGGGCCAGCGGCTGGTGGTCGGCGCGGCGGGACTCGACCAGGGTGATCGCGCGGGCGATCCAGGCGGCCGATCCGGCGAGGACCCCGTCGGCGTACGCCTGGACGTCGATCGGGCGGGACGTCATGCGGCGGGTTCGGGGTGGCCGAGCCGGCGGCCGAGTTCGGTGAGCAGGTCGAGCGCGGCGTCGGCGATGACGGTCCCCGGCGGAAAGATCGCCGCGGCGCCGGCCGCCCGGAGCGCGTCGAAGTCCTGGGGCGGGACCACCCCGCCGACGATGATCATGATGTCGTCGCGGCCGAGGGCGGCGAGTTCGTCGCGCAGCGCCGGCACCAGGGTCAGGTGGCCGGCGGCCAGCGAGTTGACGCCGACGACGTGGACGTCGGCCTCGACGGCCTGCCGGGCGACCTCGGCCGGGGTGGAGAACAGCGGCCCGACGTCGACGTCGAAGCCGAGGTCGGCGAAGGCGGTGGCGACGACCTTCTGGCCGCGGTCGTGGCCGTCCTGGCCCATCTTGGCGACCAGGATCCGGGGCTGGCGCCCTTCGGCGTCGCCGAACGCGGCGGTGGCCGCCCGGGCCGCCTCGATGTTCCCGGCCCCGCCGGCCTCGTTGCGGTACACCCCGGAAATGGTACGGATCTGGGCGGCGTGCCGGCCGTACACCTTCTCCAGCGCGTCGGAGATCTCGCCGACGGTGGCCTTGGCGCGGGCGGCGTCGATCGCCAGGGCGAGCAGGTTCTGGTCCAGTCCCGGCCCGCGCGTGCCGGCGATCGCGGCGCCCGCGCCCCTGGTCAGCGCGTCCAGGGCGGCGAGGCAGGTGTCCTCGTCGCGCTCGGCGCGCAGCCGGCGCAGCTTGTCGAGCTGCCGGGCGCGTACGGCGCTGTTGTCGACCTTGAGCACGTCGATCGCGTCGTCGCCGTCGGGCCGGTAGCGGTTGACCCCGATCACCGGCTGCCGGCCGGAGTCGATGCGGGCCTGGGTGCGGGCGGCGGCCTCCTCGACGCGCAGCTTCGGGATGCCCTCGTCGATGGCGCGGGCCATGCCGCCGGCCGCCTCCACCTCGCTGATGTGTTCCCAGGCCCGGCGGGCGAGGTCGTGGGTGAGCCGTTCGACGTACGCGCTGCCGCCCCACGGGTCGATGACACCGGTGGTGCCGGACTCCTGCTGCAGCAGGAGCTGGGTGTTGCGGGCGATCCGGGCGGAGAAGTCGGTCGGCAGGGCGAGCGCCTCGTCGAGGGCGTTGGTGTGCAGCGACTGGGTGTGGCCCTGGGTGGCGGCCATCGCCTCGACGCAGGTGCGGCCGACGTTGTTGAAGACGTCCTGGGCGGTCAGCGACCAGCCCGAGGTCTGGCAGTGCGTACGCAGGCTCAGCGACTTGGGGTTCTTCGGCCCGAACTCGCGGACCAGCCGGGCCCACAGCAGCCGGGCGGCGCGCAGCTTGGCGACCTCCATGAAGAAGTTCATGCCGATCGCCCAGAAGAACGACAGCCGGGGGGCGAACGCGTCGATGTCGAGGCCGGCCTCGCGGCCGGCCCGCAGGTACTCCACCCCGTCGGCGAGCGTGTACGCCAGCTCCAGGTCGGCGGTCGCGCCGGCCTCCTGGATGTGGTATCCGGAGATGGAGATCGAGTTGTAGCGCGGCATCCGCTGCGAGGTGTACGCGAAGATGTCGGAGATGATCCGCATCGACGGTGCCGGCGGGTAGATGTAGGTGTTGCGGACCATGAACTCCTTGAGGATGTCGTTCTGGATCGTGCCGGACAACCGTTCCGGCGCGACCCCCTGCTCCTCGGCGGCGACGACGTAGAGCGCCAGGACGGGCAGCACGGCGCCGTTCATCGTCATCGACACGCTCATCCGGTCCAGCGGGATGCCGTCGAAGAGCTGGCGCATGTCGTAGATGGAGTCGATGGCGACACCGGCCATGCCGACGTCGCCGGCGACCCGCGGGTGGTCGGAGTCGTAGCCGCGGTGGGTGGGCAGGTCGAAGGCGACCGACAGGCCCTTCTGCCCGCCGGCGAGGTTGCGCCGGTAGAAGGCGTTGGACTCCTCGGCGGTGGAGAAGCCGGCGTACTGGCGGATCGTCCACGGCTGGGTGGCGTACATCGTCGGGTAGGGCCCGCGCAGGTAGGGCGTGATGCCGGGGTAGGTGCGCAGGAAGTCGAGGCCGGCGAGGTCGTCGGCGGTGTAGAGCGGCCGGACGTCGATCCCTTCCGGGGTGTGCCAGACGAGCTGGTCGGCGCCGGCCGCGGCCCGCCAGGCGTCGAGGTCGCCGTCGGTGGTGGGCGGCCCGCCGAGTTCCACCGTCGAGAAGTCGGGGATCATCCGGCCACCTCCAGGTCGCGCAGCAGTTCGGTCAGGACCTCGACGGCGTCGCAGCCGGCGTACAGGTGGCCGGTGACGCCGGGGTAGTCTTTGGGACGGCCGGCGAGCCACACCCGTAGGGCGCCGGCGGCGGTGAGCGCGGCGGCGACCGGTCCGGCCGACTCGGCGTAGAGCTTGTCGCTGGAGCAGAGGCAGGCCACGGTGGCGCCGCTCGCGGTGAACTCGGCGGCGAGCGTGGCGGGATCGTCGCCGGTGCCGGTCACCGTGGCGATGCCACCGGCGGCGAGCAGGTTGGCGGCGAAGCCGGTCCGGGCGCTGTGGACGGCCGGTGGCCCGAGCGCGGCGAGGAAGACGGTGGGCCGGTCGCCGGTGGCCGTACGGTGGGCGTCGGCCCGGTCGCGCAGCCGCTCGAACTGTTCGGCGTAGCGGTGCCGGGGCAGCCCGCCGGACGGTGGTGACGGTGCCGGCTCGCGCACCGGGAGCTGTTCGTCCAGGTTGGGGAACTCGCTGACGCCGGTGATCGGGTCGCGCCGGTGGGCGAGGTTGTCGGCGCGTCGCCGCCAGGTCGCGGCCAGCCGGTCGGCGACCAGGCCGCTGTCGAGCGCGGCCGCCATGCCGCCGGCCCGCTCGATCTCGGTGAACCAGTCCCAGGCGGCGCGGGCAAGTTCCTCGGTACGCCGTTCGACGTACCAGGAGCCGCCGGCGGGGTCGACGACCCGGCCGACGTTGGCCTCGTCGAGCAGCAGCGACTGGATGTTGCGGGCGACCCGCCGGGCCAGCGCGTCCGGCAGGCCGAGGGAGAGGTCGAACGGCTGGACGGTCACCGCGCCGGCGCCGCCGACCCCGGCGGCGAAGCAGGCGACGGTGGTGCGCAGCATGTTCACCCACGGGTCGCGGGCGGTCATCATCGCCGCCGAGGTGACGGCGTGCTGCCGCTGCCCGCCGGCGGCCGGCAGGCCGCACACCTGGGCGACCCGGGCCCACAGCCGCCGCGCGGCGCGCAGCTTGGCGATGGTGCCGAACTGGTCGGCGGTGGCGGCGTAGCGGAACTCGAGCTGGTCGAAGGCTTCGGCGAGGCCGAGCCCGCCGTCGGTGAGGGTGCGCAGGTAGGCCAGCCCGGTCGCCACCGCGCAGCCGAGTTCCTCGGCGTCGCTGCCGCCGGCGTCGTGGTAGCCGGTGGCGTCGACGGTGACGGCCCGCAGCCGCGGGAAGTCGGCGGCGCACCGCGCGGCGGCTCCGGCCACCGAGGTCAGCGGCAGCTCGGTGGGCGTACCGGTCGCGGCGCGCAGCCCGAGCGGGTCGAGGCCGAGGTTGCCGGCGACCTCCCCGGCCGGGACACCGCGGGCGTCGAGCAGGTCGAACCAGGCCTCGGTGGCGGCGAGGGACTGCCCTCCCGCGTCGAGGACCACGCCGGCCAGGTCCAGGTGTACGCCGTCGAGCGCGGCCGGGAGCCCGTCGAGCGGGATGCCGCTGTCGCCGAGCACCAGCCAGAGCGAGGTGGCCCCGTTCTCCAGGTCGGCGAGGACGGCGGCGTTCGTCGCCTTCGGATCGGGGTCGGCGTGCCGCTGGCGGACGTCCCAGCCGGTGGCGGCGGCGCCTGCGGTGCGACTGTCGCGGGTGTACGGGAACATCCCGGGCAGTCCGGTCGGCACCGTTCCGGTGTCGGCGGTGTAGAGCGGGGCGATCCGGACGCCGTCGTACGTGGTGGTCGACAGCAGGTCCTCGACCGTCCCGGGTTCGCTGTCCTCGTCGGCCAGTCCGGCCTTGCGCGCCACCGAGTGGGCCAGCAGTCGCCACTCTTCCAGGGTGGCGGCCGGGAAGTCGGCAGCGAGGCGCATGTCCTCGGGCGGCACCGTCATGCCCGGATGCTACTGGCGACACCGTTCCGGCACCCTGGAGCGGAGCTGAATGTAACGAGCTTCATTCAGGGCCGTCTGGCTGAACGGCCCTTCAGGAGCGCTCCGTGGACGGCTTCCTGGCAAGGAGTGACGACGGACCGGCTAGCCCGCCCGGCCGGCGGTCGCCCCGCGCGCGGCCCGGGACCGGGCCCGCAGCAACCAGTGCAGCGCGGCCAGGGGCACCACCCCGACCGGATACCACGCCAGGTCGGTCGGATCGAACTGCACGCCCAGCGCCAGCCGGGCCAGCAGGCTGCGGGCCGACAGGGCGGCCGGGATCCCGGTCAACTGGAAGAACTCGACGAGCCAGCAGAAGCCGACCGCGACCGCGCCGGCCGGCAGCGGACCCAGGCGCGGCCACAGGAACAGCACGCCGGCGTAGACCATCGACGCGTAGAGGGCGGTGCCCGAGTGCTGCTCCAGGGCACCGTCGCTCAGGGCGCGGATGCCGAGGGCGACGACCAGGACGAGGGCGGCGGCGGCGAGCATGAGCAGCCGGACGGATCGCGCGGGCATCGACATCCCGGCGATGCTAGCCGCGGCCGGCCGGCCGGCGGCCGGCACCGGGCCGTGGCTCAGCGGCGGCGCCAGGCGTACGCGCCCAGGACGGCCCCCACCCCGCCGAGCGCGAGGGCCAGCCGCCGGTGCCGGGAGAGCCAGGCCTGCGGGCTGTGCGGGTGGGAACGGTCGTCGAAGGCACCGTGGGCGCCCTGGTCGGGCTGGCCGGGACCGTCCGCCGGCCGCCACAGGTTCGTCGGCCGGTCCGGGTCGGAGGGGCGGTCGGTCTGCTGTGCCCGGTAGCCGGTACGGGCCAGGTAGTGGTCGAGCAGTCCGGGTACGAGGCGGTTGGCGAGGATGGTGAGCACGGTCGGGGCGCCGACCCAGTACTCGCGGCGGTTCGGCCGGGCGGCGGCGGCGACGATCGCCCGGGCCGCGACCTCGGGCTGGTAGATCGGCGGCACCGGCTGGGCGGGCCGGGGCAGCCGCGACAGCAGCCAGTCGAACTGTGGGGTGTTCACCGCCGGCAGGTGCACCATCGTCACCTTGACGTTGCTGCGGTCGTGCAGCAGTTCGCAGCGCAGCGACTCGGTGAAGCCGGCGACGGCGTGCTTGGCCCCGCAGTACGCCGACTGGAGCGGGATCGACCGGTAGGCCAGCGCCGAGCCGACCTGGACGATCGCGCCCCGGCCGAGCGGGGCCATGTGGTCGAGCGCGACCCGGGTGCCGTGTACGTACCCGAGATAGGTGACCTCGGTGGCGCGGCGGAACTCGTCCGGGCTGATCTGGAGGAACGGGGCGAAGACGGCGCTGAACGCGTTGTTGATCCACACGTCGATCGGACCGAGTTCGGCGGCGATGCGCCGGCCGGCCGCCTCGACCTGCGCGAAGTCGGCCATGTCGGTCTCGATGGGCAGCGCCCGCCCGCCGGCCGCCGCCACCTCGTCGGCGACGGCCCGCAGCCCGCTCTCGCCGCGGGCCAGCAGGGCGATCGCCGTACCCGGTCCGGCGAGCATCCGGGCCGTGGCCCGCCCGACTCCCCCGCTGGCCCCGGTGACCACCACCACCCGCCCGGGGCCGCGTCCCGTGCCGTCGCTTCCGGCCGCTGCGTTCATGCCGGGCTCACCTACCCTCTTTCGCCACCGGCCCGCCGGCGGTCCACAGGTCCAGCATCATCAGGACGACGGCGACCGCGCCGTCGTTGAGCGCGATCCGGCGCTGCGGCCGGTCGACGGCCGCGAGCGCGACCGTGGTCAGGGCGTGCAGCCCGTCGACGCCGGCGCCGACCCCGAACGCGGCGGGCGCCGGGCGCCGGGCGAGCAGCGCCGCCTGGACCAGGTGCCGGGCGCCGAGCACCCGCAGGGTGGCCACGGCCAGCGGGCTCGGCCGGCCGAGCCGGCGCAGGACCGGACGGGGCGCGAGCAGCAGGGTGCCACCCCAGCACATCCGGGTGAGCAGGCTGAGCCGGGGGACGACTCCCCCGCCGACGCGGGCCATGGGACCGCCGGTCGCGGCGGGCCACCGCCGGCCGGTCACGACCGCAGCTCGTTGATCTTGTCGCGGACGACCGTTGCCACGGTGGCGGCCTTGTGCGGCTGGCCGCGCAGGAACGCCTGGGTGAAGTGCTTGGCCTGGTCGTAGCGGACCTTGCCGGGCATCGGCGGCTCGTTGGGGTTGACGTCGCAGTCGACCAGTGCCGGCCCCGGATGCGCCAGCGCGGCCCGGATCGCGTCGGGCAGCGCCCCGGCCTCGGTCACCTTGGCGCCGTACCCGCCGCAGGCGCGGGCCCAGGCGCCGAAGTCGGCCTCCGGCTGCCGGTGCCGTACGGCGTACTCCGGGTAGCCGAGGATGATCTGCTCCCAGAGGATCTGCCCGTACGAGTTGTTGTTGTTGATCACGACCTTGATCGGCAGCTCGTGCCGTACGGCGGTCAGGAACTCCGCCATCAGCATCGCGAAACCGCCGTCGCCGACGAAGGCGATCACCTGCCGCCCCGGGTGGGCGTGCTGGATGGCCACCGCGTACGGCAGCCCCGGCGCCATCGTCGCGAGGTTGCCCGACAGGTAGAACTCCCGGCCGCCGCGGATCGTCCAGTGCCGGGCCGCCCAGGTGGCGATCGTGCCGGAGTCGCAGGTGAGGACCGCGTCGTCGGCGGCGGCCGCGTCGAGGCAGCCGATCAGGTACTGCGGGGCGATCGGGTGCCGGTCCGGGTTCTCCAGCGACTCCATGTCCGACCGCCAGGCGTCCCGTTCCGCCTGGTAGCGGCTGAGGAACGAGCGGTCGGGGCGGTCGCGCAGCTTCGGCAGCAACTGCTTCAGGGCGAGCCGGGCGTCGGCGTTGACGGGTGCCTCCACCGGCACCCGCATGCCGATCAGGCTGGCGTCGACGTCGATCTGCACCGTCCGGGCCTGGCCGGGGGCGGGCAGGTACTTCGCGTACGGGAAGGAGGTGCCGACCATCAGCAGGGTGTCGCACTCCTCCATCAGTTCCTCGCTGGGCCGGGTGCCGAGCAGGCCGAGACCACCGGTGGTCAGCGGGTGGTCGTCGGGCACCACCTGCTTGCCGGACAGCGTCTTCACGATCGGGCTGGCCAGCGCCTCGGCGACGGCGAGCACCTCGTCGCGGGCGTCGCGGGCGCCGATGCCGACCAGCATCGCGACCTTGCGGCCGGCGTTGAGCACCTCGGCGGCGCGGGCCAGGTCGGGCTCGGCGGCCGGCATCGGCGGCCGGGACAGGGTCGACTGGCTCATCGCCGGCTTGCCCGGGCTGACGTGCCGGTACGGGTCCTCGACCGCCGGGGCGACCTGGACGTCGTTGGGAAACGTCAGGTGCGCGACGGTGCGCTTGGCCAGCGCGTTGCGGATCGCGAGGTCGACGACGCCCGGCATCTGCTGCGGGTTGGTGACCATCAGGTTGTACACCGCCACGTCCTGGTACAGCAGTTCGGTGTGCACCTCCTGCTGGTAGCGCGAGCCGAGCACCGACGACTCCTGCATGCCGGTGATCGCCAGCACCGGGACGTGGTCGAGCTTGGCGTCGTACAGGCCGTTGAGCAGGTGGATGGCGCCCGGCCCGGAGGTGGCGACACAGACGCCGAGGCGGCCGGTCGCCTTCGCGTAACCGGTCGCCATGAACGCCGCCGCCTCCTCGTGGTGCACCAGGACGAACCGCAGCTTGTCCTGCTGCCGGCGGAACCCCTCCATCAGGCCGTTGATGCCGTCGCCCGGCAGGCCGAACACGGTGTCGACACCCCAGTCGACCAGCCGCCGGGCCAGGCTCTCGCCAACGATCTCCTGCACGTCGCCTCCCGCCGGCCGAAGTCAGGTCCGGCACCCGGCCGGACGCGCGGCGACTTCCCGCCAGCGCCGCCGGCAAACCCGTCCACCCGACGCCGGGACTAGCCACCGGCACCGTGGGTAGACGCCGACGGTGGCACGTCAGTTCGTCAACTGGTCCGGCAGTCTGGCCTTCACGCCGGGCGGGTACGCCGAGCCGGCCGACGAGGAGGCGGTGCGGGATCTGGTCCGGCGCGCCCGCGAGGACCGGACGAAGATCCGCCCGATCGGCTCGGGGCACTCGTCGAGCCCGCTGGTGCGTACCGACGGGACCCTGCTCAGCCTGGACCGGATGGCGGGCGTGATCGGGAACGACCCGGCGGCCGGCCGGGCGACGGTGTGGGCGGGCACCAAGCTGAAGGCGCTCGGCGAGGGGCTGTACGACGCCGGCCTCGCGATGGACAACCTCGGCGACGTCGACTACCAGTCGATCGCCGGGGCGACCGCCACCGGCACGCACGGCACCGGGCTCGGCTTCGGCAACCTGTCCACCCAGGTGGCCGGCGTACGGCTGGTCAGCGGCGGCGGCGAGATCCTGGACATCTCGGCCCGGGACAACCCGGAACTGTTCGCCGCCGCCCGGCTGTCGCTGGGCGCGCTGGGGGTGGTCACCCGGATCACCCTGCACGTGCAGCCGCGCTACGAGCTGCGCCGGCGGGCGTGGTGCGCCCACGTCGACTGGACGCTCGACCACCTGGCCGAACTCCAGCACACCAACCGCAACATGGACTTCTACTGGTATCCGCGCAGCGACCAGACCCAGATCCGGACGATGAACCGGCGGGACCGGGAGCCGGACATCCAACCGTGGGCGGCGGGCCGCGAGCCGGGTCCGGGCGGGCAGCCCGCCGAGGTTGAGGTCGGGCCGACCCACCGCACCATTCCGCGGCACCGGGAGCTGCGCTTCGAGGAGATCGAGTACATGCTGCCGTCGGAGGCGTTCCCCGCCTGCTTCGGCGAGGTCCGGCGGCGGATCCGGGAACGCCACCGCCGGGTGGCGGCGTGGCGGGTCCTGGTACGCACCATCGCCGCCGACGACATCGCGCTGAGCAACGCCCACGGCCGGGCGACCACCACCATCGCCTGCCTGCAGAACAGCTCGCTGCCCTACGAGGAGTACTTCCGGGACATGGAGGCGGTGTTCCGGCAGTACGGCGGGCGCCCGCACTGGGGCAAGAAGCACTGGCTGGCCGCCGGCGAGCTGCGACCGCTCTACCCGCGCTGGGACGACTTCCAGGCGGCCCGCCGCCGGCTCGACCCGGACGGGGTGTTCCTCACGCCCGACCTGGCCCGGCTGCTGGGAGAGGCGTGATGCCGGACATCGGACGGCGGGTCTGGGTGATCCCGGGCGGACGCATCCCGTTCCCCGCGCACGGGGCCGAGCCGGAGTTCACCGGCTTCGACCAGCTCTGCGTCCTCAACGCCACCGACGAGACGGCCGAGGTGCGCGTGGACGTCTACTACGAGGACGCCGAGCCGGTCGGGCCGTACCTGATCCCGGTGGGCGCCCGGCGGATCCGGCACGTCCGGCTCAACGACCTGATCGACCCGGAGGCGATCCGCCTCGACCGGCCGTACGGCTGCCTGATGCGGTCACCGGTCCCGGTGGTCGTCCAGTTCCTGCGCCAGGACACCCGGCTGCCGGGTGCGCTGGGGCTGGCCACCACCCTGGCCTATCCGGCCTGAGCCCCCGACGTTCGGCGGACGGCGGCAGCGGGTAACCGCGCTCATGCCGACTTCCGACTCGTCCGGCCGGCGGACCGGCGACGGCGTGCGGGCCCGGCTCCGGGCCCGGGTCAAAGGTACGGGCCGGGACAGCTACCGGCGCCTGCAGACGTATCTGATCGTGGCGGTCCAGGCCGGGGTGGCCGCCGCGCTGTCCTGGGTGGTGGCCGCGCAGGTGCTCGGCAACCCGGAACCGACGTTCGCGCCGGCCGCCGCCGTCGGTACGATCGCCGCCGCGCTCGGCAACCGGACCCGCCGCACGGTCGAGCTGATCGCCGGCGTGGTGCTCGGCATCGCCGTCGGTGACCTGCTCATCCTCCTGGTCGGCACGGGGGCGTGGCAGACCGGGAGCATCGTCTTCCTGGCCGTCACGGCGGCGGCGGTGGTCCGGGGCACGGGGGCGTTGATGACCCAGGCCGGTGGTACGGCGGTGCTGATCGCGACGCTCACCCCTACGGTGGCCGACCTGGAGGTCCCCCGCACCATCAACGCGCTCGTCGGTGGCGCGGTCGGGCTGCTGGTGGTGCTCCTGATCGTCCCGCTCAACCCGTTGCGGACCGTACGGCGCGTCGCCAGCCCGGCACTGGACCTGTTCGCCCGGGAGATGACCCACTCGGCGGAGGCGCTCGCCCTCGGCGACGCGAAACGGGCCGAACGGGTCCTGAAGCGGATGCGGGACGCCGAGCAGGAACTCGGCCGGCTCGGCGAGGTCGTCACCGCGGCGGACGAGGTGGTCCGGTACTCCCCGGTGCGCTGGCGCCGCCGCCGGACGCTGGCCGCGTACCGGCGCGGCGCCGAGCACATGGACCGGGCGTTCCGAAACAGTCGCGGCCTGGTCCGCCGGATCGGCACCGCGCTGCGGGACAACGAACCGGTGCCACCCAACCTGCCGGCGGCGGTCGAGCACTTCGGCGAGGCGGTCCGGCTGCTGCACCGGGAGTTCCTCGACGAGCGGGAACCGCACCGGGCCCGCGAGCGGGTGCTGCGAGCGGCGCGGGAGGCCGGGCGGGCCTGCCGGGAGGATATCGGCTTCTCCGGTACGGTCGCGGTCTCGCAGCTCCGGACCGCCTGCAACGACCTGCTCCGGGCCACCGGGGTGGGCCGCAACGAGGCCCGGGTGATGATCCGCGAGGCGGTCGCCGGGCAGCGGTAGGCGGGATCGGTCCTAGAGGTGGCCGCCGCGCCACCGGCTGATCTCGGCCTCCGACGCCTCCTCCTCGTGCAGCGCCAACTCCCGGATCCGGTTACGCTCGGTCACCCCGGTCAGCCGCTGTACCAGCGCCAGCGCCACGCACGCCGCGACGAGCAGGCCGAGCGCGACGAGGACCGGCATCCGTACGGCCACCACGGCGAGCCCGGCGATCACCGCCACCGCGACGAGGGTCGAGTACCGCACCCGGCGGAACGTGCGCAGCGTGGCGGCGACGCCGGCCAGCAGGAAGAGGACCACCCCGCCGTAGAGGGTGCCGACCGCACCGCTGGAAAGGTGGTTCCCCGGCGCGGCGACCACCTCGAGGACGACCTTGAGCCCGAGGGCCGTGAACATGATCCCGATGATGATCGCCAGGTGCAGGTAGGTGTAGACGTCGCGGGCGAGCGGGATGCGGACCCGGTCCCGGGTGCCGTGCAGGGCCTGCTCGATCCCGAGTGCGAGGGTGTCGAACTGCAGCCACCACAGTGCGGAGATCAGGCCGATGCCCAGCACGCCGGCGATGATCACCGGCACGGTCAGGGTCAGCTCGGCGAACCGGCCCGGGCCGATCCCCAGGCCCAGCACCGACTCGCCGAGCCCGATGAGCACGATCAACCCGTGCCGCTCCGCGAAGTGCCCGGCGGAGACGACCGACCACGCGGTGTACGGCAGCAGGATGCCGGCGCCGTACTCCACGACCAGGGCGGTCAGCCACAGCCCGAGCCGGACCCGGGCCGCGAGTTGGCCGTCGTCGAGCCACAGCGGGGTGAACGCGGCGAGCCCGATCAGCCCGGCCGCCACGACCGCCGGCAGGGTCAGCAGCCACAGCCGCCGGCGCGGCTGGTCGGTCGCGCTGAAGACGTACCAGAGCGACCCGACCGTCAGCGCCCGTACGACCAGGTAGCAGGCGGCGAACACCACCGGGCCGGACAGGTCACCGGGGCGGTCGACGAACGCCTGCGGCATGGACAGCGCCAGCACGAAGACGGCGGCCATGGTGGCGAACCCGATCAGCGGCAGTATGCCGTGGTCGGCGCGCACCGCGTTGCCGAGCGCGACGAATCCGGTCCAGCACCACCAGAGCAGGGCGAGCACGACGGCCCCGGCCAGCAGGCCGAACGGGTCGAGGTTCCGCGAGACCAGGCCCGTCACGTTCAGGAAGGCGAAGACGAAGATGAGGTCGTAGAAGAGTTCGAGCCTGGTCACCCGTGAGCCCGGAGCCACCGGCAGGAGCCACCGTGACCGGCGGAGGGTCGGCGCTGCGCTCACCGCCCGAGTCTGGCAGGGGGGCGGACCGCGCGCAGCGTTTCCGGGGGCGGGGGCGGTGGCTAGGCGCTCGCGCGGGCCGGCGCGTCGATGGCGAGTTTCACGCCGATCGCACCGAGCAGGGTGCCGGTCACCCACCGCTGGAACTTGTTCCAGGAGGGGCGGGTGGCGAGGAAGGCCGCGATGCTCCCGGCGACGATCACGAACATGGCGTTGACGACCAGGCTGACCGTGATCTGCACACTCCCGAGCAGGAACCCCTGCAGCATCACGTTGCCCGCGGCCGGGTCGATGAACTGCGGGATGAGCGCCATGTACATGATGGCGGCCTTGGGGTTGAGCAGGTTGGTCAGCAGCCCCATCCGGAACAGCTTCGCGGGCGGGTCACCGGCCAGCTCCCGGGTCTCGAACATGGAGGCCCCGCCCGGCCGCAGTGCCTTCCAGGCCAGGTAGAGCAGGTAGGCCGCGCCGGCCACCTTGAGGCCGGTGTAGAGCCAGGGCACGAGGACGAAGACCGCGGCGAGGCCGAGGTTGGCCATCGTCATGTAGACGACGAAGCCGACGATGGTGCCGCCCAGCGAGATCAGTCCGGCCCGGCGGCCCTGGCTGATGCTCCGCGAGACGAGATAGATCATGTTCGGCCCCGGGGTGAGCACCATCCCCAGGGCGACCAGCGCCATTCCCAGCACGGCGGCCCACGACACCACGGCCCGTCCCCCTCCCGGACCCGCGCGGAGCGCGGCCGTCCCCCCGTTTTCGGACCCGCGCGGAGCGCGGCCGTCCAGGCAGACAGTACCGCCGGCGCCGTCCGCCCGCGGCCCCGCACCCACTGCATTACGGGCCGCAATGTAATGGCGCTGGTAAGGTTCGGCCATGGCCGACCGATCCGGTGCCCGGGCCCGCACCGGGCGCCCCCGCGACACCCACATCGACGCCGCCATCCTCGACTCGACCACGGCCCTGCTCGGCGAGGTCGGCTACAAGCACCTGACCATGGGCGAGGTCGCCGCCCGGGCCGGCACGACGAAACCCGCGCTCTACCGGCGCTGGTCGTCGCAGCAGGAGCTGGTCCTCGCCGCGCTCGCCCGCCAGCTCGGCGGGATCGAACCGGTCGACACCGAGTGCACGCTCTGCGACCTGCACGAGTCGATCAGCCTCTTCGTCGACGCGTTCCAGCGGCTGCGCCCCAACGTCCTCGCGCCGCTGCTGGCCGACTGCGCCGGGCACGACGATCTGCGGGACGCCTTCATGGCCACCCTGTTCGAACCGCCGCGGCAGGCCGTACGGCAGACGCTGCGCGCCGCCGTCGCCCGCGGCGACCTGCGCCCCGACCTCAGCCTCGACCTGGCCGTCGACCTGCTGGCGTCGCTGGTGCACTACCGGACCCTCTTCGGCCACGCACCGTTGACGGGCACCGACATCGAGGACGCCGTCGAGACGCTGTTGCGCGGGATCGCCGTCGACTACGACGCCCTGCTCGCCCAAAGCCTCGGGCAGGCCAGCCCGTCGTCCGCGCACGGGCTGCACGAGGCGCACGCCTGAGCCCGCCGCCGGGTCAGCCGGCACGCACCACGACCGCGCCGCCGGCCGGCACCCGTACGGTGCCGTCGGCGGTGCCGCCGGTCAGCAGGTCGACGCCGGTCGCGGACACCTCGTGCGCGGTCGCGGTGTGGTTGAGCACGAAAAGCCACGAGCGGTCACCGGCGCGGCGGGTCACCGCCTCCACCCCGGGCGGCAGGTCGGGCCGTACGGGTTCGACGCCGGCCTCGGCCGCCACCGCGCCCAGCAGGTCGGCGTACGCGTCCGCGGCGAGGCGGGTGGAGACGTACCAGGCCACGCCCGCGCCGACGGGGTGCCGGGTGACGGCCGGACGACCGGCCAGGACTCCGCCGGTGTAGAAGGCGACGACCCGCGCCCCGGTGGCGTGCACGGTCTCGCTCCACAGGTCGCCGGTCGTGCCGTCGGACAGCCGCACCGAGGTGTCCGGGGCCAGCGGGTGGAACTCCTCGACCCGTACGCCGAGCAGGTCGCGCAGCGCACCCGGGTAGCCGCCGGTGCGGACCCGGGCGTGCTCGTCGGCCACCCCGCTGAGGTACGTCACGACGAGGTGCCCGCCCGCCTCGACGAAGGACCGCAGCGCGGCGGCCTGCCGGTCGGCCATCAGGTAGTGGCCGGGCAGCACCACGACGGCGTAGCCGGAGAGGTCGTCGAGTGCCCCCACGACGTCGGCGGTGATGCCCCGGTGCCACAGGGCCCGGTGTGCCCGCCGCGCGTCGTCGAGGTGGTCGAGCCGGGTCGACGGCAGCCCCTGGGCCTGTAGCGCCCAGGCGGACGGCTGGTCGTACACCACGGCCACCCGGGCCTCGACGGCGCCGGCCGCGACCTCGGCGATCCGGTCGAGCTGCCCGCCGAGCCCGACCGCCTCGCGGTAGACCCGGCTGTCCGGGCCGGCGTGCGGGACCAGTGCGGAGTGGAAGAGTTCGGCGCCGCCGCGCGGGGCCCGCCACTGGAAGAACATCGCGCCACGCGAGCCGCGGGCGATGGCGGCGAGGCTGTGGCGGGCCATCCGGCCGGGCTCCTTGGTGTGCATCCGGTCACCGGTGTAGATGAGGTTCGGCGCCGTCTCCATCAGCAGCCAGTCCGGCCGGCCCGGGCTCCGGCGGGCCCAGCCGCGGGCCAGGTCGGCGGCGAACGCCGCCTCCTCCTCCGCGGCGGGGCCGGCGTCGGCCGGATAGTGGTCGATGGCGACCAGGTCGACCTCGGCCGCCCACCGGGCGTGGTCGACCGGCACCCACCCGCCGAGCACGTAGTTGGTGGTGACCGGCACGCCGGGGGTCGCGGCACGCAGCAGGTCGCGCTGTTCGACGTACGCGGCGAGCAACTCGTCGGAGGTGAACCGGCGGAAGTCGAGCACCTGGGTGGGGTTCGGCAGGTACTGGGTGGCGCGGGGTGGCCGGATCTGGGCCCAGTCGGTGTAGTGCTGGCTCCAGAAGGCGGTGGTCCACGCGTCGTTGAGCGTGTCGAGGTCGCCGTAGCGGTGCCGCAGCCAGCGGCGGAACGCCTCGGCGGTGAGGTCGCAGTGGCAGGTGGTGGCGTATTCGTTGTGCACGTGCCACAGGGCGAGCGCGGGGTGGTCGCGGTAGCGGCCGGCGAGGGCGGCGGCGATGCCGCGGGCGGCGGTCCGGTACGCCGGCGCGCTGGCGCAGTAGGTGTCGCGGCTGCCGTGGCTGAGCCGGGTGCCGGCGGCGTCGACCGGCAGCGCCTCGGGGTGGGCGAGGCTGAACCAGGGTGGCGGCGAGGCGGTCGGGGTGGCCAGGGCGACCCGGATCCCGCCGTCGGCGAGCCGGTCGAGGACCCGGTCGAGCCAGCCGAAGTCGTAGCGGCCGGGTGCCGGCTCCAGCCGGGACCAGGAGAAGACCCCGACGGTGACCATGGTGACGCGGGCCCGGCGCATCAGCTCGACGTCCTGTGCCCACACGTCTTCCGGCCACTGCTCGGGGTTGTAGTCGCCCCCGAAGAACATCGCGCTCCCGCACCGTTGTGGTTTGTTTGGAATCCAGCCAAAGTAGAGCCGGTGCGGGCACCTGTCAACGGATCGGCGTCGCGGGCGCCGGCCGACACCTGGGAACACGCGACGGCCACCGGCAACGGCCGGCAGGGCGCCCTGTGCTGGGGCCGGCCGGAGAGCGGCCTGCGGCTGACCGTCTCCCACGAGCGGCTGTTCCTGCCGCTGCACCCGCCGCTCGACCCGCCGGACACCGCCCGGATCCTGCCCCGGCTGCGCGACCTGCTCGACACCGGCCACTACGCCGAGGCCGCCGCGCGGGTGTGCCGGCTCGCCGCCGACGACGAGCCGGCGTACGCCGAGACGGTCTGGATCGACCCGCTGGTCGGTGCCGCGACGCTGACCGTGACGACGCACCGCCCCGGCCCGGTGCGCGACCACCGGCGTACGGTCGACACCGCGACCGGCCTGGTCACCCAGGAGTGGCGCGACGCCGCCGGCGACGTACGGGTGGAGGTTTTCGTGTCCCGGCCGGCGGACGCGGTCGTGGTGCGGCTGTCGGCGACCGGCGGCTTCGCCGGCCAGGTGACGCTGGCCCCGGTGGACGGCGTACCGCCGCGCCCGGTCGAGACCACCGTCGACGGGCTGGAGCTGGCCGCCCGCTTCCCGCACGCCACCTGGCCCGGCGCGCTGACCGGCTACCGGGTCCGCTGCCGGGTGTCCGGGGCCGACGTCGACGGGCCGGTGCTGCGGTCCGACGCCGTGCTCGTCGTCCGTACGCTGCTGCCCGGCGACCCCGACCCGGACCCCGACCCGGCGGTGGACTTCGACGCGCTGCTGGCCGCGCACACCGCCGAGCACGGCGAGTTGATGGGCCGGGTGTGCCTGGACCTGGCCGCCGACCCGGCCGACCGGGCCGCGCCGACCGAGGACCTGCTCGCCGCCCCGGTCGGGCCGGCCCTGGTCGAGCGGCTGTTCGACGCCGGCCGCTACCTGATCGTCAGCAGCAGCGGCACGCTGCCGCCCACCCTCCAGGGGGTCTGGAGCGGCACCTGGACACCGGCGTGGTCCAGCGGCTACACCCTCGACGGGAACCTGCCGGCGGCGGTCGCCGCGCTGCTGCCCACCGGCACCCCGGAACTGATGCTGCCGCTGTTCGACCTGCTCGACGCGGTCCGCGACGACCTGCGCCGCAACGCCCGGCGACTCTACGGCGCCGATGGCCTGCTCACCCCGGTGCACCTGTCGACGCACGGCCGGCAGAACCACTTCGGGCCGGTGTGGTGCCAGACGTTCTGGACCGCCGGGGCGGCCTGGCTGGCCCGGCTGTACGTCGACCACTGGCGCTACACCGGCGACCGGGACTTCCTGGCCCGCCGGGCGTGGCCGTTCCTGCGCGAGACGGCCGCCTTCTACCTGGACTTCGTGCCGGTACGCGACGGCACGGCGCGGTTCACGCCGTCGTACTCGCCGGAGAACGCCCCGGCCAGCACCGGCTCGCAGGCGTGCGTCGACGCGACGATGGATGTGGCGGTGACCCGCGACCTGCTCACCAACCTGCTCGCGGTCGCCGCCGAGTTGGGCGTCGACGACCCGGACGCGTCACGCTGGCGGGAACTGCTCACCGCGCTGCCGCCGTACCGGGTCGCCGACGGCGCGCTCGCCGAGTGGTGCCATCCGGATCTCACCGACCGGCCGGCGCACCGGCACGCCTCGCACCTCTGGCCACTGTGGTACGAACCCGACCCGGCGATCACCGGCGATCCGGTGCTGCGGGCCGGCGCGGTGGAGGCCGTCCGCCGCCGGCTGGCCTGGTGGGCGGGCGCGGACTCCGACGAGATGGCGTACGGGCTCACCCAGCTCGGCCTGGCCGCCGCCGCCCTCGGCCTGGCCGACGAGGCGTACGCGTGCGTGGAGCGGATGGCCCGGCTCTACTGGCGGCCGAGCCTGGTGCCGACCCACAACCGGGACGCGCTGTTCAACGTGGACATCGCCGGTGGGCTGCCGGCGGTCGTCGCGGCGATGCTGGTGCGCGGCGCGCACGGGCGGCTCGACCTGCTGCCGGCGCTGCCCGCCGCCTGGCCGCGCGGGCGGGTGACCGGGCTGGCCGTGCGGGGCGCGGTGACCGTACGGGAGTTGCGCTGGGCGCCCGGCACGGTCGAGGCGGTGCTGTGGTCGGCGGGCGGGGCGCGCCTGGTCGTCGGCGCCCCGCCGGGATTGAGATTCGAGGGCGCGCCAGCGCCGCCTGGAAGGGGATTCGAGGGCGCGCCAGCGCCGCCTGCAAGGGGATTCGACGGCGCGCCAGCGATGGACCTCACGTTGCCGGCGGGAGTATCGGTGCCCTTACGCGCCGTTGACACTTAGTTGTGCTTCAAGAAAAACTATGTGCAGCTAGAACCGCTGCAACAACTGAGGAGCACGCATGCCGTACCGCCCGCCCCTGGTCCCCCACGAGGTCTTCGTGGCCGACCCGCCCGAGTTGCCGGTACGGCCGCCCGGCGAGCAGGGACTCTCCGCCGTGACCCGCGCGGAGGTGGTGTCGCTCGACGCCACCGGAGCGGTGGTCAAGGCCACCACCTCCGACGGCGGCACCCTGCTGGTCCGGCTCGACGCCGCCGGCGAGGGCGTCGTCCGGGTCCGCCTCAGCGACGACCCGCAGGCCCGCTCCCGCTCCGCCCGCGTCGCGACCCTGGTCACCCCGGGCAGCTACGCCGCCGACGTACGCGGTGGCGACGGCCGCGTCCTGGTCGACGCCGGCGGGGTCGTCGCCGAGGTGACCCTCGACCCGTGGCGGCTGCGGTTCCTCGACCGGACCGGCCGGCCGCTCGTCGAGCAGAACGGCGGCGAGCGCGACATCAGCGGACGGCTGCGTACCCTGCCGTTCGGCCGGTCGCTGTCCGGCGGGGCCGTCGTGGCGTACCACGAGAGCTTCACCGCCCAGGCCGACGAACGGTTCGTCGGGCTCGGCGAGAAGTTCACCCCGCTGGACAAGCGCGGCCAGCGCGCGCTGATGTGGAACTTCGACGCCTTCGGCACCGAGTCCGACCGGGCCTACAAGAACGTCCCGCTCTACCTGTCCAACCGCGGCTACGGCATCCTGGTCGACAGCGGGATGCCGGTGGAGTTCGACATCTGCCAGTCGACGCACAGTTGCGTGCAGATCCTCGTACCGGACGACCTGCTCGACTACTACGTCATCGCCGGCCCGACCCCGGCGGAGGTCCTGGACCGCTACGACGGGCTGACCAGCCGGCCGCTGCTGCCGCCGAAGTGGGCGTTCGGCACCTGGATGTCGTCGGGGTTCTTCGCCGACAGCCAGCAGGCGGCGCTGGAGCGGGCCCGGCGGCTGCGCGCCGACGGCATCCCGTGCGACGTGCTGCACCTGGACTGCTACTGGCAGACCGACGGCCACTGGTCCGACCTGGCCTGGGACCGGCAGGCGTTCCCGGACCCGGACGCCATGCTCGCCGAACTGGCCGGGATGGGCTTCCGGGTCTGCCTGTGGATCAACTCGTACCTGAGCCACCTCAGCCCGCTGTTCGCCACCGCCGAGGCGGCCGGCTACCTGTTGCGGCGGCCCGACGGTTCGACCTACGTCGCCGACGTGTGGCACGGGTCGTACCCGGCCTGCGGCATCGTCGACTTCACCAACCCCGAGGCGACCGCCTGGTACCAGGGGCTGCTGCGGCCGCTGCTCGAGCAGGGCGTCGCGGTCTTCAAGACCGACTTCGCCGAGGGGGTGCCGGCCGACGCGGTCGCCGCCAACGGGATGACCGGCACCGAACTGCACAACGTCTACACCCTGCTGTTCAACGACGCCGCCGCGCAGGTCACCCGCGAGGTCGCCGGGCACGGCATGGTCTGGGCCCGCTCGTCGTACCTGGGCGGGCAGCGGCACTCCGCCCAGTGGGGCGGCGACACCAGCGCCACGTACCCGGCGATGGCGAGCACGCTGCGCGGCGGGCTGTCGCACGGCCTGTCCGGGGTGCCGTTCTGGTCGCACGACGCGGGCGGTTTCACCGGTACGCCGACCGACGACCTCTACGTGCGCTGGGCGCAGTTCGCGGCGCTGTCGCCGCTGGTCCGCTTCCACGGCACCACCAGCCGGCTGCCGTGGAACTTCCCCGCCCACGCCGCCGCGCTGGCCGTCGAGGCGCTGAAGCTGCGCTACCGGCTGCTGCCGTACCTGTACTCGGCGGCGGTCACCTCGGCCCGCACCGGGGCGCCGATGATGCGGGCGCTGCTGGTCGACGCGCCGGACGACCCGGCGGCCTGGACCGCCGAGCTGGAATACCTGCTCGGCCCGGACCTGCTGGTCGCCCCGATCGTCACCCCGGAGCCCGAGCGGTTCGTCTACCTGCCGGCCGGCGACTGGATCGACTTCGACACCGGCGAGGTGGTCACCGGCGGCCGGCACCACCGGATCCGCGCCGAACTCGACCGCGTCCCGCTCTTCGTCCGGTACGGCGCCCTGGTGCCGACCGTCGCCGTCGCCGAGACGATCCCGGACGGCCCGTTCACCGAGATCACCGTGGTGAGCTGGGGCGGTGCGGACAGCCGTACGGTGATCAGCGACGTCGACGGCGACACGACGGTGACCGCGATCCGCGACGGCGACACCCTGACGGTGACGGTCGAGGGCCCGGCGCGGGTACGCCGGATCGCGCTGCCGGCGGTGAGCGGCGCGACGGCGCCCGGGCGGGTGGTGGTCGACGGCGCCGCGGCGCGGCTCTCCGTCACCGACGGCACCCTGGTGGCGGAGCGGCACTGAGCAGAGCCGCGTGGCCCGCGATCACCGATTCGCGGGCCACGCGGCCGGTCCGGCGCCGCCGTCCGTACCCGCTCAGCCCTTGATCGCGCCGATGATGACGCCGCGGGTGAAGTGCCGCTGCACGAACGGGTAGACCAGGGCGATCGGCGCGACCGTCACCACCACCACGGCCATCTTGATGGCCAGGGTCGGCGGCATGCTGACGCCGACCGTGGCGCCGGAGGTCTGCGGTGTCTGCCCGGCCAGGATGAAGCTCTGCAGCACCCGCTGGATCGGGAACTTCTCGTTGTCGTCGATGTAGAGCAGCGCGTTGAACCAGACGTTCCAGTACCCGACGGCGTAGAACAGGCCGACGACCGCGATCACCGCCTTCGACAGCGGCAGCACGATCCGCCACAGGATGCGGAACTCCCCCGCCCCGTCGACCCGGGCGCTGTCGAGCAGTTCACCGGGGATGTTCTGGAAGAACGCCCGCATGACGACGAAGTTGAAGACGTTCAGGGCGGTCGGCAGGATCAGCGCCCAGAGGCTGTCCTTGAGCCCGATGCCGGTGACGACGAGGTAGCTCGGCACCAGCCCCGGGTAGACCAGGAACGTCAGCAGGAAGTAGAAGAGCAGCCCGCGGTGCCCGACCGTGCCGGGCCGGGCCAACCCGTACGCGGCGAGCACGGTCACCACCAGGCTGACCGCGGTGCCGGCGCCGGTGACCAGCGTGCTGATCCACAGCGCCTGGCTGATCTGCCCGCCGGAGAAGATCGTCCGGTAGGCCGACAGGTCGATCTCGCGGGGCACCACGACCAGGCCGCCGGCGGCGTTGATGGTCTCCTGCGAGGAGACGCTGGTGACCAGGACGACCCACATCGGGACGAGGACGGCGAGGACCACGACGGCGAGGACGCCGCCCTTGGCGGTCTGCCCGACGACGCCGGGCTTCTCCTCCCAGGCGGGGCGGGCGTTGCGGCGGCGGCGTGGCGGCCGGGTGGCCGGGGGCACGGTTGGCAGCGTGGCGGTCATTGTTTCGAGTACACCCCCCGTTCGCCGAGCGCGTGGGCGAACTTGTTGGCGGCCAGGATCAGGATCAGCCCGACCACGGCCTTGAAGAGGCCGGCGGCGGCGCCGAAGCCGTAGTCGCCGGTGATGATCGAGTGGTGGTAGACGAACGTGTCGAGGACCTCGGCCGCCTGCCGGCCGACCGCGTCGCGTTGCAGCATGAACTGCTCGAAGCCGACCGAGAGCGCGTCGCCGAGCCGCAGGATCAGCAGCAGGACGATGACCGGCCGCAGGCCGGGCAGGGTGATGTGCCAGAGCCGGCGCCAGCGCCCGGCGCCGTCGACCGCGGACGCCTCGTAGAGGTTGGGGTCGATGGTGGACAGCGCGGCGAGGAACACGATGGTGCCCCAGCCGACGTCCTTCCAGACCACCTCGGCGGTGACCAGCACGATGAACGTGTCCGGGTTGGTCATGATCTCCGGCGGGGTGAGCCCGGCCTCGCGCAGTTCCTGCGCGAGCAGGCCGGCGCCGCCGAGCATCTGGACGAAGAACGTCACGACCAGCACCCAGCTGAAGAAGTGCGGCAGGTAGACCACGGTCTGTACGAACATGCGCAGCCGGGTGGACAGGATGCTGTGCAGCACGATCGCCAGCGCGATCGGCAGCGGGAAGAAGAACACCAGCTGGAACGCGGTGATGGTCAGGGTGTTCCAGAGCGCGTCCCAGAACGCCGGGTCGGAGAAGAGCGCGTCGAAGTTCTCCAGCCCGATGAACGGGCTTTGGAACAGCGCCTCCAGGGAGCTGTCACCGAGGTAGGGGTTGTAGTCCTGGAAGGCGACGACGTTGCCGAGGACCGGCAGGTAGTGGAAGACCAGCAGCAGCAGCGCGCCGGGGGCGACCATGACCAGCAGCGGCCAGTCGCGCCGCAGCCGGGCCCGCAGCGGCAGGCGGGGCTGGCGGCGGGACGACCGCTTACGGCCGGCCGGCGCGACGTCGGCCGGCGGGGTGCCGGGTTCGGCGGCCGGCCGGGTGGCCGGCGGCGGTGGCACCGCCGCCGGCGTCCGGCTGACCTGGTCGTTGCTCACTTGCCGTCGGACAGCGCCGTACCGAGCATCTCGCGGGCCTCGTCACCGCCGCCGGCCCGCCATTCGCTGACGACCGCGTCGAGGTCGCTGATCGGCCGGCGGCCCCGGACGATGTCGGTGATCTTGTCCTCGGTGGGTACGGCCGCGGCCTTGTACTTCGCCGGCATCTCGAACTTCAGGCCTTCCCAGGGGTCCTTCTCCAGGTGGCGCACCGTGGTGTTCGAGTAGGTGAGCAGGTCCTGTACGAAGTTCGGGGTCTGCGGGGTCGGCTGGATGACCGGGCTGCGGCCGCTGACGAAGAAGTACTGGTTCTGGATCTCCTTGAAGCCGAGTTCGGTCTTGGCCGGCCCGTCGGCGCTGCGGGTGTGGTGGACGCCCTCGACGCCGTACTCGCGCAGGTCGAACTCCTTGGTGCCGAACGGCGCGGAGCACCAGTTGACCACCCGCAGCAACTCCTCGACGCGGTCCTTGCCGAGTCCCTTCTTGATGAAGGTGTAGGAGATCGGCTCGTCGTTGCCCCAGGCGAGCGGGTCGCCGCCGGTGGCGGAGAACAGCGGCACCGGCTGGATGTCGAAGCCGGGGGTGACCTTCTGCTGCTCGGCCTGCATCGGCTGCCACATGCCGGTGCCGTCCTGCTTGAACAGGATCTTGCCGCTCTGCAGCAGCTGCTTGGCGTCGGCACCCTTGCTGGCGACGATGTCGGGGTGGACCAGGCCGGCCTGGTAGACCTTGGCCATGAACTCGACGGCCTGCCTGTACTCGGCGGTCTCGTACTTGAACTCCGGGGTGCCGTCGGACTTCAGCCGCCAGCCCTCCTTGCTGCCGGGCACCTTGTGGAACATCTGCACCATCGGGAAGATGTCGTCGAACGCCCACACGCCCTTGGCGGGATCGGTGACCTGCCTGCCGATCTCGAAGAGTTCGTCGATGGTCTTCGGCGCCGCCAGGCCGAGCTGGGTGAGCAGGTCGCGGCGGTGGAAGAGCATCCAGGGGAACGGCCCGTCGGTCGGGTTGGGGATCGCCATCAGCCGCTCGTTCCAGCACGCGTGGCGCCAGGCGCCGGTGGGGAACGTGGCCAGCATCGGGTACGCCCCGACCGCGCCGCCCTGCAGGTAGGGGGTCAGGTCCTCGAACAGCGCGCCGACGGCGTCGGCGAACCGGGGCAGCTTGTTGATCTCCCAGCCGGGCACGCAGAGCAGGTCGGGTACGTCCCGGGCGCCGAGGAGGGCGCCGAGCTTCTCGGCGTACGTGTTGCCGTCCTGCACGCTGAAGTCGATCGGCGTGCCGAGTTCGGCGTTGACGGCGGTGAGGTAGGCGTTGTTGGCCCCGCTGGGCGGTGCCGGGCCCCAGGCCGGCATCATCGCGCTGATCTGCTGTCCGCTGGTGCCGGGCTTGTCGGTGATGGCGTCGAAGAGGTTGGCCGGGAACCGGGAGTAGCCGTCCGGCACCGGCCGGGTGCCGACGATGTCGGGCTTGGGGATGTCGAGGGTGAGGGCCCGCTGCTCGGGCAGCAGGCCGGCGAGCCGGTCGAGGTTCTGGGTGGCGCCACCGCCGGCGGACTTCTCACTGCAACCGGTGAGCAGTCCCCCGCCCGCGACGGCCGCGGCGCCCAGGCCGAGCAGGCTCAGGAAGGTCCGGCGGTTGGTTGCGGCGCCCGTGGGTGTCGTCACGGCGCGCTCCTCTCGAAACGGGTCGACGGGGCAGGAACTCCCGCTAGACTTTGTTTGGCTGGTAGCCAAACAAAATAGTCGACGGTCAAGAGGCTCACAAGTGAGCGTGTCGTGGCCCGGACGTCCGCGGGAGAGGTTTCCTGCCGGAGGTGCGGGTGCGGCATAGTGGACGTGCCCCGACCGGGCCGGGGCGGAAGGCGGAGCTGACGTGATCGGGACGCGGGGCGCCGCACAGGCGGCCGACTTGACCGACGTACGGACGACGAACCTCACCGTCGTCCTGCGTTATGTACGTGCACACGCACCCTGTTCCCGCGCGGACATCGCCGCGTCGACCGGGCTGAACAAGGCGACGGTGTCCAGCCTCGTCACCGACCTGCTCGACCGCCGGCTGCTGCGCGAGACCGGCCTGGTGGCCAACCGCATCGGCCGGCCCGCGACGATGCTGACCCTGGAGAGCCGGCCGTACGCCGCCGTCGGCATCGAGGTCGCCGCCGACCACATGACCGCGGTCGCCATCGACCTGGCCGGCGAGCGGCTGCTGTCCTGGCGGCGCGCCTCTCCCCTGACCGGACCGCCCGGCAAGGCGGTGGCCGCGGTCGCGGCGCTGGCCGGTCGGGTCGTCGGGAAGGTGACCGGGCAGGGGCGGCAGATCCTCGGTCTCACCGTCGCCGTACCCGGGCTGGTGGCCGCCGACGACACGGTCCGTTTCGCGCCCCACGTCGGCTGGCCCGAGCTGGACCTGCGGGCCCAGCTCGTCAAGGCACTGCGCCGCCCCGCGTACGACGTGGCGGTGGACAACGACGCCAACCTGGCCGCCCTGGCCGAGCAGCGCGACGGCGGCTACGCCGATATCCCCGACCTGATCCACCTGCTCGGCGGCGTCGGCGTCGGCGCCGGGATCATCGTCGACGGCCGGCCGCTGCGCGGCGGGCACGGCCGGGCCGGGCAGATCGGCCACCTGCAACTCGACCCGGCCGGCCCGGAGTGTGGCTGCGGCCGGCGTGGCTGCCTGGACGCGTACGTCGGGCTGCCGGCCCTGGTCCGCCGGGCGCTGCCGGACACCGGGGCGGACGGCCCGGTCGTCGACTACGCCCCGGAGATCGAGCGGATCGTCGCGCTGGCCGGGGCCGGCGACGCGACCGTGAACGCGGCGCTCGCCGAGGCGGGCCGCCGGCTCGGCCACGCCGTCGCCACCCTGGCCGACCTCCTCGACCCGCGGGTGGTGCTGCTCGGCGGGTCGTTCGTGCCGCTCGCGCCGTGGCTGCTGCCCGCCGCCGAGGCCGAGGTGCGGGCCCGGGTGTCCACCCCGGACGCGTGCCGGGTCGCGGTGTCCACCCTGGGCGCGGGCGCCGCCGCGGTGGGTGGCGCGGCCCGGGCGCTCGACCGGGTGGAGGCCGGGCACCTGCCCGCCGTTCCCTGACATCGGGATTCGTCCCGGTTCTCTTGACTGGGCCGACGCCCGGTGTCAGCCTCAGAGTGCTCCGTTCGAAACACGGGTGTAACCGCGTGTTCGGCGGAGCACTTTCCGGATCATTGTCGAAGCGCTTCGAATGTTCGACGTTCGCAGGCCGAGGAGAGCACCACCATGGACGACACGGCACCCGGCACCTTCCGAGACCCCGACCTGCCGACGCCGGACCGGGTGGCCGACCTGCTCTCCCGGCTGAGCGGTGCCGAGAAGATCGCCCTGCTGCACCAGAACCAGGCCCCCGTCCCCCGGCTCGGCGTCGGCGGGTTCCGCACCGGCACCGAGGCCCTGCACGGCGTCGCCTGGCTCGGCCCGGCCACCGCCTTCCCGCAGGCCGTCGGCCTGGGCGCGAGCTGGGACCCCGACCTCGTACGCCGGGTCGGCGCGGCGGTCGGCGAGGAGGTGCGCGCCTTCCACCACAAGGACCCCGACGCCGTCGGCCTCAACGTCTGGGCCCCGGTCGTGAACCCGCTACGCGACCCGCGCTGGGGCCGCAACGAGGAGGGATACGCCGAGGACCCGTGGCTGACCGGCCTGCTCGGGACCGCCTACGCGGCCGGGCTGCGCGGCGACCACCCCGTCTACCTGCGTACCGCCCCGACCCTGAAGCACTTCCTCGGCTACAACAACGAGACCGACCGCGAACGCACCTCCAGCGACCTGCCGCCGCGGGTGCTGCACGAGTACGAACTGCCCGCGTTCCGGGCCCCGATCGCGGCCGGGGCGGCGGTCGCCGTGATGGCCTCCTACAACCTGGTCAACGGCCGGCCCGCCCACCTCAGCCCGCTGATCGCCGGTGAACTGCGCACCTGGACGGCCGACGACATCCTCGTCGTCGGCGACGCCGGCGCCGTCACCAACATCGCCGCCAGCCAGAAATACCACCCCGACCATGTCACCGGCTTCGGCGCCGCCCTGCGCGCCGGCATCGACTGCTTCACCGAGGACGACGACCGCAGCGGTCCGACCGTCGAGCGGATCACCGAGGCGCTGGAGCGCGGGCTGATCGACGAGGCCGACGTCGACACCGCCGTCCGGCACATCCTGGCGGTCCGGATGCGGCTCGGCGAGTTCGACCCGCCGGCCGGCAACCCGTACGCCGCCACCACCGCCGACGTCGTCAACTGCACCGACCACCAGCGGCTCGCCCGCGAGTCGGCCCGCCGGGGCACCGTACTGCTGAAGAACCCCGACGGGCTGCTCCCACTGCGTCCACAGCAGACCGTCGCGGTACTGGGACCGCTCGGCGACACCGTCCTGGCCGACTGGTACAGCGGCACCCTGCCGTACGCGGTCACCGCCCGCGCCGGGCTCGCCGACCGCCTCGGCGCCGACGCCGTACGGTTCGCCGAGGGCGTCGACCGGATCACGCTGTCGACGACCGCCGGACCGGTGCAGGCCGGGCCGGCCGGTGAGCCGCTGCGGGTCGGCGACGGCACCACCGGCACCGAGTTCGACGTGGTCGACTGGGGTGCCGGCACGGTGACGCTGCGGGCCGTCGACAGCGGCCGTTACGTACGCGCCGACGAGACCGGTGCGCTGGTCGACGACCGGCCCGGCCCCGGTGAGTGGATCGTGCGCGAGACGTTCGAACCGGTCCGGTGCGGAACCGGCACGCTGCTGCGCCACGTGGCCGGCGACCGTTACGTGCGCGCCGGTGACGACGGTGCGCTGCGGGCCGACGCGGCGACGCCGGAAGAGGCCACCGCGTTCGTCGTCGACCTGGTCACCGACGGGATCGAGGCGGCCGTCGCGGCCGCCCGCGCCGCCGACGTGGCCGTGGTCGTGCTCGGCAACCATCCGATGGTCGGCGGCCGGGAGACCGAGGACCGCGCCCACCTCGCCCTCCCGCCGACGCAGGAGGCGCTGCTGCGCGCGGTCCACGCCGCCAACCCACGCACCGTGCTCGTGTTGACCAGCAGCTACCCGTACGCGGTCGGCTGGGCGCACGACCACCTGCCGGCCGTGCTGTGGACCGCGCACGGCGGCCAGGAGTACGGGTCGGCGCTGGCCGACGTACTGCTCGGCGGCACCCCGGACGGGGAGCCGGTCGAGCCGACCGGTCGCCTCCCGCAGACCTGGTACCGCTCCGACGCCGACCTGCCCGACCTGCTCGACTACGACATCATCGGCTCGGACGCGACCTACCTCTACTTCCGCGGCACCCCGCTCTACCCGTTCGGGCACGGCCTCGGCTACACCCGGTTCGCGCACCGCGACCTGCGGCTCAGCGCCGACACGGTCGACGCCGACGGGCAGGTCGAGATCAGCGTCGACGTCGTCAACGTCGGCGACCGCCCCGGCGAGGAGGTCGTGCAGTTCTACACCCGGCAGCGGCGGTCCCGGGTGAAGCAGCCGCTGCGTCAACTGCGCGGCTTCCGCCGGGTCCGGCTCGCCCCCGGCGAGCGGGTGACCGTCAGCCTGCCACTGCGCGCCGCCGACCTCGCCTTCTTCGACGTGTCGTCGGGCCGGCCGGTCGTCGAGTCGGCCCGGCACACGGTGGCCGTCGGCCGCTCCTGCGTCGACCTCACCGCGACGGCCACGCTGACCGTGCACGGCGACGTCGTCGCGCCCCGCGACCCGGCGGCGGCGCCGGTACGGGCGGCCGGCCGGGACGGCGAGTACGCGACGGTGCTCACCGACGAGGGGCCGGAGCACGGCGACGCGGCCACCGCCGTACGCGCCGGTGCCTGGCTGGCCTTCGAAGACGTCGAGATCGGGGCCGGGGTCCGGTCCGCCACCCTGCGGGCCGCCGCCCCCGCCGGCGGCGCCCGCGTCGAACTGCGCCTGCGTGACCCGCTGTCCGGTCCCGTCGCCGCGGTGTTCGAGGTGCCCGCCACCGCCACCCGGCACAGCTGGACCGAGGTCACCGCCGCGCTGACCGGGGCGGCCGGTGTCCACGACCTCTACCTCACCCTCGGCGCGCCGGGCGCTACGGTGAGCACGTTGGCGTTCGCCGGGGGCGCCCCGGATCCGGCCGGAAAGGGTACGGGCGCACAGTGACCTCGTCAGATCCCGCCGCCACGGCACCCAAACCCGCCGACCTGGTCACCATCACCGACGTGGCCCGGCACGCCGGGGTCGCCGTCAGCACCGTCTCCTACGTCCTGTCCGGCAAGCGGGCCATCTCCGCCACCACCCGGGAACGGGTGCTGAGCAGCATCAGCGCGCTCGGCTACCACCCGAACGCCGGGGCCCGGGCGCTGGCCAGCCGGCGGGCCAACGTGATCGCGCTGGTGCTGCCGCTGCGCACCGGCATGCACCTGCCGGTGCTGATGCAACTGGTGACGGCGGTGGTCACCGGCGCCCGCGAATTCGATCACGACGTGCTGCTGATGACCGCCGACGAGGGGCCGGCCGGGCTGCGCCGCATCGCCGCCAGCGCGATGGTCGACGGCGTCATCGTGATGGACGTGGAGATGACCGACCCCCGGGTCCCGGTGCTGCGCGAACTGGGCCGGCCCAGCGTCCTGATCGGCTTCCCCGCCGACGCGCGCGGCCTCACCTGCGTCGACCTCGACTTCCACCGGGCCGGCGCGCTGTGCGTCGAGCACCTGGTGCGGCTGGGCCACCGCCGGCTCGCCCTGCTCGGCGCCCCCGGCGTCGTCTACGAACGCGACACCGGCTTCGCCCACCGGACCCGGGCCGGCTTCCTGGAGACCGCCGCCGCCCACGGCGTCGCCGCCGTTGCCCGACCGTGCGAGGAGCACTACCCCGCCGTACGGGAGGCGCTCGTCGACCTGTTCGCCGGCGACCCGGCACTGACCGGGATCGTGGTGCACAACGAGGCGGCGGTCGACCACGTGATGGCGGTCCTGCCGATGCTCGACCGGCGGGTCCCCCGCGACGTGTCGGTGGTCGCGATCTGCCCCGACCAGGTCGCCGAACGCACCCGCCCGGCCCTGGCGTCGGTGCCGATCCCGGCCGAGGAGGTGGGCCGCAACGCGGTGTCGCTGCTCATGCGCAAGCTCGCGGGCACGGCCGTGCCGGACGCGACGCTGCTCGCCCCGGCGCTGACCGCCCGGTCCAGCACCGCCGCCGCCGAGCCTCCCGCGTAGCCGGTCCCGCCGGCCGTGGCCGGCCCCGGAGCCGTGCCACGGCCGGCCCGGTGCCGGGCCGGCCGGGCGGGCACGGTCAGATCGTGTAGAGGATCTTCACCCCGTCGAGGGTGGTCGCGGAGACGGCCGAGCCGCCGACGCCGGAGTTGAGGTTGCG
>NZ_JBFBCH010000001.1:392914-473806 GCF_040683055.1 Polymorphospora sp. NPDC051019
CGCCAGCCGTTGTTGCTCGCCGCCTCGTGCACCATGCCGCCGACGACCGTGTAGACGTGCTTGACCCCACCCACGTTCAACGCCGCCAGCGCGCTCCCGCTCACCCCGCCGATCCCGGAGTTGAGGTTGCGCCAGCCGTTGTTGCTCGCCGCCTCGTGCACCATGCCGCCGACGACCGTGTAGACGTGCTTGACCCCACCCACGTTCAACGCCGCCAGCGCGCTCGCGCTCACGCCGGAGATCCCGGAGTTCAGGTTGCGCCAGCCGTTCGCGCTGGACGCCTCGTGCACCGTCCCGCCGGCGACCGTGTAGACGTACTTGACGCCGTTCACGTTGATCGCGGCGAGCGCGTTGCCGCTGACGCCGGAGATCCCGGTCCACAGGTTGCGCCAGCCGTTGGCGCTGGACGCCTCGTAGACGTTTCCGCCGGCGACGGTGTAGACGTACTTGACGCCGTCGACCGTGATCGCGGCCAGGGCGTTGCCGCTGACGCCGGAGATGCCGGTCCACAGGTTGCGCCAGCCGGTGTTGCTGGCCGCCTCGTAGACGTTGCCGTTGTTGACGGTGTAGATCAGCTTCGTGCCGCCGAGGGTGATGGCGGCGGTCGCCGACCCGGTGACCGAGCCGGCGCTGCCGCTGACCGGCAGGGGCCGCCAGCCGGCGTTGCTGGCCGCCTCCCAGACCTGGCGGGCCGTGCTGCCGCAGTTGTTGCTCGTGACGTTGCGGGGCGCCGAGACGGGGCCGGAGACGTACAGCGGTCCGGTGTGCGGGCTGCCGTCGGAGGTGATGCCGGAGGGGACCCCGTTGAACCACGCCTCGCTGCGGACCCCGTCGCGGATCTGCTCGTAGTGCAGGTGCGGGCCGGTCGAGTTGCCGGTGCTGCCGACCCGGCCGATCCCCTGGCCGGTCGCCACCCACTGGCCGGCGGCGACCGGCGGCCGCTCGATCATGTGCATGTAGCGGGTCTGCCAGCCGCCGCCGTGGTCGATCACGACGTGCCAGCCGGCGCTGCTGCCCCAGCCGGCGAAGGTGACCGTGCCGCCGTACGAGGCGAGGATCGGCCGGCCGCTGCTGCCGCCTCCGGTGAAGGTCATGTCGATGTCGTAGTCGTCGTGGCCGTAGTAGGTGGCGAGCCGCCAGGTCTCACCGCAGGGGAACGGGAGCTGGAAGTGGGGTTGCGGGCCGGCGGCGTGGGCCGGGGTGGCGACGACCGCGGTGGCGGCCACGGCGGCGAGCGCCGACGTGGCGGCGGTGGCGAGGGCCAGGAACGCGGCGGCGAGGGTACGGGCGGGCTTGCTCGTCATGGAGGGGGTCCTTCGGACGGAGCGACAGGGCCAGAGATGGATGTTGATGTTACTGTCGCTCGTCCGGTCTCCGGGCCGCCCGGCGTGCCGGGTCGGGCGGGCCACCCGCCACCCGCCGGCCGCCGGCCGCCGTAGGGACGGGGTATCGCTGTTTTGCCCCACAGCGAATTCGCTGTGGTTACGCCGAATTCGCTGTGGACCCCGACACCAACCTGCCCCGGGATCCGCGCCCGACGGCGACGTCCGCGCGGAACACCCCGGGCTCAGGTCGGCTCGTCCGGCGTGGACGGTGTCGTGCACACCGCGCTTGACCTCAACCCGGGTTCAGGTACGAAGGTGCACCGGTGACCGCACCCGGCAGGCTCCTCCCCGAGGGCTACCGCACCGTGTTGAGCGACCCCGGATTCCGGCGGCTCGCCACGGCCGCCCTCGTCTCCTTCCTCGGTGACGGCCTGTCCGTCGTGGCGCTGGTCTGGGTGGCACTCACCCTCGCCCCGCCCGGCACCGAGGGGCTGGTCGTCGGAGCGGCCGTCGCGGCGTACGCGCTGCCGGCCGCGGTCGGCGCGGTCCTGCTCGCCCCCTGGCTCAGTCGGCTGGACGCCCGGCGGCTGGTCAGCCTCAGCGCGAGCCTGCGCGCGGTGGCCCTGGGCACCGTCGCGGTCCTGCACCTCGCCGGCGGTCTCGGGGTGGCCGGCTACATCGGGCTGCTCGCCGTCTCGTCCGTACTCGGAGCCTGGGGGAACGCCGGGCTCTACACCATCGTCAGCCGGCTGTTCGACGCCGGCCGCCGGCTGCCCGCCAACTCGCTGGTGAGCACCGCCCAGCAGGTCAGCATCGTCGTCGGCCCGGCGCTGGCGGGCGTACTCGTCGGATTCGTGGACGCCGCCGTCGTACTCGGCCTGGACGCTCTCACGTGGGCTTTCCTCGGCGTCCAGGTCCTGCGGATCAACCTTCCCGACACGGCGGCGGCATCCGGGCGGCCACGGCTTTCCACCGGTTTCCGGCTCCTCGCCCGGCGCCCGCACCTCGCCGGCCTGCTGGCGGTCACCGCGGGGTTCGTCTTCCTCTACGGTCCGGTCGAGGTCGCGCTCCCGCTCTACGTCACCCACGACCTGCACGGGTCCGCCGGCCTGCTCGGCGCGTACTGGGCGGTCTTCGGGGTCGGGGCCGTCGTCGGCGGGCTGCTGGGCGGGATGCTGCGTACGACGCGACAGTGGCCGCTGGTCGTCGCCGTCATCGCGGGGTGGGGCCTCACGCTGATCCCGTTCGGCTTCCTCGACGCGGCGGCGCCGACCCTGGCGCTGTTCGCCCTCGGCGGGCTCGCCTACGGCCCGTTCCCCGCCTTCACCCTGGCCCTGTTCCAGAACGCCACCGACCCGGCCGACCTGCCCGCGCTGCTGGCCGCCCGCGGCGCGATCACGATGACCGTCATGCCGGCCGGTGCCGCGGTGGGCGGTCCGCTCGCCGCCGTGCTGGGTGCCGCCGGCACGCTGCTCGTCTCGGGGGTCGCCACGCTGGCGCTCGCCGTGGTCACCGCCGCCGTGCTGGTCGCGGCGGTCCGGCCGGCGAGGCGCCGGGTGGTCCGGGCCTAGCGTCGTGCCGGGCGCTCAGCCGCGCCGGTCGCGGCCCCGTCCGCCGCGCCCGCGGCGTAGCGCCGCCGCCAGCAGGGCGCCCCACGCCACGCGTCTCCCCCACCGGCGCAGCCCGGACCGCACCGGGGCGGACCGACCGACCGGCCCCGGTCCGGGTACCCGTACCGTCCGCACGCCGGGGTAGGCGGTCCGGGCGGCCGTCGTGGCCGCCGCCTCGGACGTGGCGGCGCGGTTGCCGGTCAGGACGACGCCGCCGTCCGCCGCGTGGTACCGCCACCTCCAGACACCCCGCTCCGGCCACACCTCGACCCGCTCCCCCGGCTCCCGCCCGGTGGCCTTCTCGGCAGGCGCTGACACGGGCGGCGGCGCGGGCGCCGTACGGCGGCGGGTGGCCGCCCGCCGCAGTTCGGCCCGGGTCAGGTCGCCGAACCCGGCCGCGTCGCCACCGCGCAGCGCCCGCGTGACCAGGTAGGCGACCAGTCCCGCGACCACCGGCAGGACGAGGACCGACACCCGCAGCACCGTCACCACGTCGGCCAGCGGCACCCGCAGCAGCCGGGCGATGATCTCGTCGGCGCCGGCGAGCACCAGCAGCGTGAAGAAGACGATCGCGCCGACGCCGACGCCGAGCCGTACCGGGTGCCGGCGGGGCGGGTCGAGCAACTGGTGCGGCAGTTCGTCGCGGCTGAACCGCCGTTCCAGGAACGGCCAGGCGTACAGGACGGCGAAGGTCAGGCCGCCGAGCACGACGCCGGGGAAGAACGGCGCCGGTACGAGGTGGCCGAAGATCCGGAACTCCACCGGCGGGAAGAGGCGCAGGGCGCCGTCGGCCCAGGCGACGTACCAGTCGGGCTGGGCGGGCGAGGTGGCCTGGGACGGTTCGAACGGGCCGTACAGCCAGACCGGGTTGATCTGGGCGAGCCCGCCCAGCGCGAACAGCACCGCCAGCACCCAGGCGAAGAGCGCGAGCGTACGCAGGGTGTAGCCGGGCCAGAAGCGGGAGCCGACGACGTTGTGCTCGGTGCGGCCCGGGCCGGGGAACTGGCTGTGCTTCTGCCGCACCAGGATCGCCAGGTGGATCGAGACCAGGGCGACGAGGATGCCGGGGACCAGCAGGACGTGGCTGACGAACATCCGCGGGATCATCTCGTCGGACGGGAACTCGCCGCCGAAGGCGAGGAACGCCGCCCAGGCGCCGACGACCGGGATCGACTCGACCACCGAGTAGATGATCCGCAGTCCGGTGCCGGAGAGCAGGTCGTCCGGCAGCGAGTAGCCGGTGAAGCCGTTGAGCAGGGCGAGCGCGAGCATGGTGACGCCGACCAGCCAGTTGATCTCGCGGGGCCGGCGGAACGCGCCGGTGAAGAAGATGCGCAGCAGGTGCAGCACGATCGCGCCGACGAAGACCAGCGCCGCCCAGTGGTGGGTCTGCCGGACCAGCAGCCCGGCCCGTACGTCGAAGCTCAGCCGCACGGTCGACGCGTACGCGGCCGAGGTGGTGGTGCCGTCGAGCGGGGCGTAGCCGCCCTCGTAGACCCGGTCGGCGGTGCTCGCCTCGAAGAAGAACGTCAGGTAGACGCCGGTGAGGATCAGCGCGACGAACGCGTAGAGGGCGATCTCGCCGAGCATGAACGACCAGTGGTCCGGAAAGACCTTGGCCAGGGCCCGCCGGGCGACCGGTGAGACCCGCAGCCGGTCGTCGAGCCCGCGCACGAACCGGCCGACGATCACGGCCGGCCCCAGTAGCCGGCGCCGGGCGGGGACGTGAAGTCGCCGGTGGCGCGCAGGAAGCCGTCCGGGTCGACCTCGACGGGCAGGCCGGGTAGCGCGCGGGCGGCCGGCCCACTGACCGGGCGGGCGGCGGCGAGCAGGTCGAACGACGACTGGTGGCAGGGGCACAGCACCCGGCCGGTGCCGTTGAGGTAGAGGCGGACCGGGCAGCCGGCGTGGGTGCACAGCATCGAGTAGACGACCAGGCCGTCGAGGTCGCCGGCGGGCGGCGGCCGGGAGAAGCGGCGCGGGTCGAGGCGTACGGCGAACGCCGGCCCGTCACCGGTGTCGACGTGCCCCTCGGGGAAGACGCCGACGATGGTGCCGGCCGGTACGTCGGCGGGGCGCAGCGGCCGCCCGTCGGTGTCGACGAGCCGGACGCCGGCCTCCCACGGGGTGTCGCGCAGCGCCTGCTGCGGCCGGGTCCGGTCGTACGGCAGCAGTGAGCGCAGCGGGAAGAGCGCGGCCGCGCCGATCGCGGTGACCGCGAGGCCGAGCAGGGCGAGCAGCCCGCGCCGGCGGGGCGGACTGTCCGGGGTGGTCAGTGCGGCGGCGGCGAGGGCCCGCTCCTGCGGCGGCGGGCTGAACGACTCGTGCTCCTCGACGTGGCCGCCGGTCGGGATCAGCCGGCGGGCCCAGATCGCCAGCCCCAGGGCCAGCCCGGTGAAGGCGACGGCGAGGCTGACGCCTTCCCAGCGGGTGTTCCCGCCGAGCGCGTACGTCGTCGCGAAGCCGACCGCGCCCAGGGTGCTGACCAGGAACGCGGCGCCGATCCGGCGGGCGGTCACCGGTCGGCCCTCGTGCCGAGCCAGCGGACGGCGAGCACCAGCAGGCTCAGCCCGATCAGCCAGGCGACCAGGCCCTCGGCGGCCGGCCCGAGCCGGCCCAGCGGGTTGCCGCCGACGTCGAGCCGCTCGCTCTGGAGCAGGCGTACGTAGCTGGTCAGGTCGTCGACCTGCCGGTCGGTGAGCACCTCGGCGGGGAAGGCGGGCATCGGTCCGGGACCGACCCGGACCGCCTCGGCGATCTGCACCGCCGTCGCCTCGTACAGCGGTGGTGCCACCAGTCCGTTGGTCAGGTCGGTGCCGGAGCCGGTGGCGGAGTGGCACGGCGCGCAGTTGGCGGCGAAGATCTGCCGGCCGGCGGCGACGTCGCCCGGTGCGGGGTCCGGGATCCGCGGCCCGCCGCCGCCGAAGCTGGCGACGTGGTCGACCAGGGCGGCGATCTCGGCGGCGGAGAAGACCGGCTCGTGCCGGGTCGGCTGCTGTCGCTCGTCTTTCAGCGGCATCCGGCCGGTGCCCAACTGGAAGTCGACCGAGGCCGGGCCGACGCCGACCAGCGACGGCCCGCGCTGGGTGCCCTGCCCCTGCACCCCGTGGCAGCTGGCGCAGGTGCGCAGGTAGAGGTCGGCGCCGTCGGGTGCCGGGGTACCGGTCGGTGCCGGCGCTCTGGCGCCCGGCGGGACCGCCGCCGGAGCCATCGCGGCCGGCCGGACCGCCGCGGGCGCCGGCGTGATCGCGGCGGGAGCCGTCGTGCTGGGCGTGATCGCGGCGGGGCCGAGGGCGAGCAGGGCCACCGCCGCGACGGCCAGGGCCCGGCGCCGGTTCCCGCGCTGCGGCATCTCCATCGCTCAGTCCAGGGTGTGCAGGTAGGCGGCGATGTCCTCGGCGTCGATCGGGTCGACGCCGAGGTTCGGCATGGCCGTGCCCGGCTCGACCGACTGCGGGTCGGTGATCCAGCGTTTCAGGTTCTCGGCGCTGTTCGGCAGTTCGCCGGCGATGTACGACCGGGCGCCGAACCGGGTCAGCGGCGGTCCGACGAGACCGTCCGCCCCGTCGATGCCGGGGATGGTGTGGCAGGAGCCGCAGCCGTACCGGGCGATGAGTTCGGCGCCCCGTTCGGGGTGGCCGCTGTCCGGCCGGGACACCGGTGGCGGCGTCGTACGGCCGCAGCCGGGCACGGCGGCGACGATCGGCAGTACGGCCAGCAGCGGCCACAGGATCCGGTTGTTCAACGGACTGCCCCTTCGGTCGGTGCCCCGGGCGCGGCGACCCGGTCGTCGGCCGGCACCGGTGGGTCGCCGTCCGGGCGGGCGAGCCAGCGCAGCAGTCCGGCCAGCGCCGCGACCAGCAGGACGACGTCCATCGGCACCCACATCAGCAGGCCGGCGAGTTGCTGGTCGGCCAGCGGGTCGGCGCCGTACACGGTCGCCGGGTAGACCGGTCGGGTGGCGAAGGTGAGCACGGCGCCGAGTGCGGTGGCCGGCAGCATGGTGGTGACGAGCAGCAGCGTCCCGACCGGGGCCGGCGGCCGGTGCCGGGGCGGGCCGACCACCGGTGTCCAGAGCAGCCAGGCCGCGAAGACGAAGCACAGGTGCTCGACGCCGTGCAGGACGGGGTGTTCGAGGGCGGCGACGTACGGGACCGGCAGGTGCCAGACCCACAGCACCAGCAGTTGCCCGGCGCCGGCCAGCGACGCGTACACCACCGGGCGGCGCAGCGACCGGACGGCGGGGGCCGCCCGCCACCGGGCGAGCCGGCGGCGCAGCCGCAGCGGGGTGGCGAGGCTCAGCGGCAGGCCGGCGCCGCCGGCGGCGAGCAGCGGGCCGGCCACCAGCAGCAGCACCATGTGCTGGGTCATGTGCCCGGCGAGCGAGCCGTTGGCGAGGTCGTCGAGCAGCCCGCCCTCGATCGCGAGCACGATCAGGGCGCCGCCGGCGAAGGCCGCGGCCCGCCGGACCGGCACGATCCGGCCGGTGCCGTGCCGGGACCACAGTTCGTGGACGCCGCGGCCGTAGCCGGCGACGGCGAGGCAGACGAGGCTGACGACCAGGGTCGACAGCAGGCCGCCGGCGACGGCGGCGGGGGCGGGGTCCGCGGCGGTCAGTGGCATGACGGCAGCACCAGCACGGCGATCCCGCCGAGCACGATGATGGCGAGGAAGAGCAGGTTGCCCCAGATCCCGAGCAGGGCGAGCATCCGGGCGCGGGCGAACCGCGGGTCGCCGCCGGCCCGGGCCGGCCGGCCGGTGCGGCGCCAGGTCAGTACGGCGGCCAGCAACGCGCCGACGGTGACCAGGGCGGGCACGACGACGGCCAGCCCGATGACGGCGCGCGGTGGGAGGCCGGCGACGCGGTGGATGCCGGCGGCGCAGGTGAGTTCGTCGACGCCCCACCCGACGAACAGGTGGACCGCCCAGGCGACCGCGCCGCCGAGGACGCCGTACCAGGCGAGCAGTCCGCCGGCGAGGCGGGCGCGGTGACCGGGTGCCGCGCTCATCACAGCCGGGGCGAGAGGTAGATGGTGAACAGGATGCCGAGCCAGACGATGTCGACGAAGTGCCAGTAGATGGCGACGTTGCGGACCCGGTCGTCGCGTCGGGCGTCGAGGCCGCCGCGGGTGGTGGTGAGCGCCCAGGCGATCATCGTCGCGCCGATCAGGACGTGCAGTCCGTGGAAGCCGGTGATCACGTAGAACAGCGACCCGTAGGCGTTGGTGGTGAGGGTGAACTCGGTGAGCAGTTCGGCGTATTCGGTGGCCTGCAACGCCAGGAACGTCAGGCCGAGCAGCATGCTGGCGGTCAGTCCGGCGCGTACCCGCCAGAGCTGGCCGCGGCGCAGGCCGCGTTCGGCCCAGAGCATCGGCAGGCTGCTGGGGACCAGTACGGCGGTCATCACCAGCGGGCGCAGCAGCGCCGGGTCGGGGATGTCCCCCGGCGGCCATTGTGGACCGTACTGGAAGCGCAGGTAGAAGTAGCTGCCGAGCAGGCAGGCGAACAGGGTCGCCTCGGTGGTGACGAACAGCACCATGCCCCACCAGCCGGTGGAGCGGCCGACCGGCAGCTCGGTGCTGAGCGCTTCCGGGCTGGTCGTCGCCGTGATCCCACCGGGCGGGGTCATGTGCGGGCCTCCGGGCGGCGGCCGGGCCAGAGCCAGGCGGCGACGGTGCCGGCGACGACGGCCACCGCGGCGGCGGCGACCGGATACCAGGCGAAGAGCAGCGAGACGAAGAGGGCGAGCAGGGCGAGGGCGAGGACGAGCGGCTTCACGCTCGCCTCCGGCATCTCCACCGGGCGCTCGTACCGGCCGTCCAGTTCGCTGGTGAGCGGGGTGCGGCGGCCCTCGCTGAGGACGCGGTCCGCGGTCGCGCCCGGCCCGGTCGACTCCGCGGTGCGCGCGTCCCAGGTCGGGTGCAGGCTGTGCACCCGGGGAACCACCGGGAAGTTGTACGCCGGCGGCGGCGAGTCGGTCGACCACTCCAGGGTGTCGCCGCCCCACGGGTCGGGTGGCGCCGGCCGGCCGCGCCGTATCGCGTGCACCACCCCGACCACGACGACCAGGAACCCGACCGCCAGCACGTACGCCCCGACGGTGCTGACCAGGTTCCAGCCGTCCCACTCCAGGCCGGCCGGGTACGTGTAGACGCGGCGCGGCATGCCGAAGAGCCCGTACAGGTGCATGGGGAAGAAGGTGATGTGCATGCCGGCGAAGACGAGCCAGAACGCCCAGCGGCCGAGCCGTTCGGCGTACATCCGGCCGGTGATCTTCGGTAGCCAGTGGTAGATGCCGGCGAGGATCGGGAAGACCGCGCCGCCGACGAGGACGTAGTGGAAGTGCGCCACGACGAAGTAGGAGTCGGTGACCTGCTGGTCGAAGGCGGTCAGCGCGAACATGGCGCCGGTGACGCCGCCGAGTACGAAGGTGATGATGAACCCGATCACGAACAGCAGCGGGGTCCGCAGCACCAGCCGGCCGAGCAGCATGGTGGCCAGCCAGGCGAAGATCTGGATGCCGGACGGGATGGTGATGATGCTGCTGGCGGCGCTGAAGAAGCCGTACGACACCTGGGGCAGCCCGACGGCGAACATGTGGTGCGCCCAGACGCCGAACGAGATGATCGCGATCGCGACGATGGCGAGGACGATCAGCGGGTAGCCGACCACGCCACGGCGGGTGAAGGCGGGCAGGACGGCGGAGACGATGCCCAGGCCGGGCATGACGATGATGTAGACGTCCGGATGACCGAAGATCCAGAACAGGTGCTGCCAGAGCAGCACGTTGCCGCCGGCGGCCGGGTCGAAGAAGCCGGCGCCGAAGCGGCGGTCGAGGAAGAGCATGGCGTTGTCGAGGTTCAGCGCCGGCAGCGCGAAGATGACCATGAAGGCGGTGGCCACGATCGCCCAGACGAACAGCGGCAGCCGGTTGAGCGACATGCCGGGGGCGCGCATCTTCAGCGCGGTGACGATGAAGTTGATCGCGCCGGCGGTGGTCGAGACGCCGAGGAAGAGCAGGCCGAGGGCGTAGACGTCGAGGTGCAGGCCGGGGGTCGCCTGCCCGCCGGTCAGCGGCACGTACGCGAACCAGCCGCCGTTGGGGGCGGCGCCGAACGGCAGGCTCGCCCACATGAAGATGCCGGCGAAGAGGAAGACCCAGTAGCCGAAGGCGTTCAGCCTGGGGAAGGCCATGTCCCGCGAGCCGATCATCAGCGGGACGAGGAAGTTGCCGAAGCCGAACAGCATCGGGGTGGCGAACAGGAAGATCATCGCCGTGCCGTGCATGGTGAAGAGCTGGTTGTACTGCTCCGGCGACAGCAGGTCGCCGCCGGGGTTGGCGAGTTGCGTTCGCATCAGCAGGGCGCTGATGCCGGCCAGCGCGAAGAACACGGCGGCGGTCACCAGGTAGCGGCGGCCGATCCGCTTGTGGTCGACGGTGGTGAGGAAGGACCGCAGCGACGGCCGCTCGGCCCAGTTCGCATCGAGGCGGTCGAGGTCCGCCCGGTCGGCGCCCGGCGCCGGTGTGTCCACTATCGACATGGTCAGCCCAGGGACCGCAGGTAGGCGATGAGGTCGGGCAGCCGTGCGGCGTCGACCGGTTGCGGCGGCATCTGGTTGCCGGGCTTGACCGTCTGCGGGTTGGCGATCCAGCCGCCGAGGTGGCCGGCGTCGTTCGGGACGGCGCCGGCGCCGATGCTCCAGCGGGAGCCGACGTCGGACAGGTCGGGACCGACCCGGCCCTGCGCGCCGGTGCCGCGTACGGTGTGGCAGGCCGCGCAGGTGCCCTGGACGAAGGCCTGCTGCCCGCGCCGTTCGGCGTCGGTGCTCGGCGCCCGGGCGGGTGCCGCCAACCGGGCCAGCCGGGCGTCGAACTCGGGCCGGGGCACCGCGATGACCATGAGGGCCATGTGGGCGTGCTGCAACCCGCAGTACTCGGCGCACTGCCCCCGGTACTGCCCGGCCCGGTCGGCGTGCAGCCAGGTCTCGCGGGTCTCGCCGGCGATCAGGTCGGTCTTCGGCATCAACTGCGGGACCCAGAAGCTGTGCAGTACGTCGGCGGTGCGCAGCCGGACCCGGACCCGCTCGCCGACCGGGATGTGGATCTCGTTGGCGGTGGCGCCGGCGACGCCCTCGTAGCGCACCTCCCACCACCACTGGTGCCCGGTCACCTCGACCGTCGGGGCGTCGCGGCCGGGGTCGGTGCCCAGTGCGGCGAGGTCGCGCAGGCTGACGCCGTACACGGCGACCAGGATCACCAGCGGCAGTCCGGCACCGGCGATCGTGACGAACCGCAGCGGCTGGCTGTGCCGGACCCGGGTCCGGCCGCCCCGGCGGAAGATCAGCGCCCAGGCGAGCAGCGCCATGACCTCGACGAAGACGACCACGGAGATCCAGAACAGCAGCCACCACAGGCCCTCGACGCGCTGCGCCCCGGCGCCCGCCGGATCGAGTGCCGAGGGCGCCTGCCCCGCACAGCCGGCGAGCGGGACGAGGGTCACCACCGTTGCCGCCCGCCCCGTCCGGCGCCGGCGGTCCGGCCCGGTTCGGGGTCTGCGTGCTGCCTCGGTCGTGTCCACCAGCACGGACAGTAGCCAGTACCGCCACTTTGCGTCCCGATATGGCGGATAAACGGTTTGGCCTAATGAATCGCCCTAAGGTACGAGGCGACGGATCCATCGGGTACCAGTGCCGGGGCGGCGGCGCGGACAGGGAAGATCATGGGAAGGCCCGGCATGAACCTCCTGTCGGACACCGGCCGGGCCGGCCGCCGTACGGCGGTGTGGCTCGCTTGTGGACTCTCCGCCGCCGCGGCGGTGACCGGGATCGTGGTGGCGCCCGTCGACGGGTTGCAGGGACCGGCACAGCGGCTGATGTACCTGCACGTGCCGGCCGCCTGGGTGGCGTACGCCGCGTTCACCGTCGTCCTGCTGGCCGGCGGGGCGTACCTGGTCGGCGGTGACCTGCGGTGGGACCGGTTCGCGCGGTCCGCCGCCGAAATCGGCGTGGTGCTGACGGCCGCCGCGATCGGCACCGGCGCGCTCTGGGGCCAACTGGTGTGGGGCACCTGGTGGGCGTGGGATCCCCGGCTGGTCACCACCGCACTGCTGCTGCTGGCGTACGCCGGTTACCTCGCCCTGCGGCGCCTGCTCGCGGAGCGGGCCGGTGGACCGGACGGCGCCGACCACCGGGTCGCCCGGCCCGCGGCGTACGCCGGCATCGCCGGCTTCCTGCTGGTGCCGGTCGTGCACTTCTCCGTGGTCTGGTGGCGTTCGCTGCACCAGCCGGCGACGGTGCTCGCCCCGGAACGCCCGCCGATCGACCCGCGGATGGGCGCGGCGCTGCTGCTGGCGGTCGCCGCCGCCACGGCCTGGGCGTTCTGCGTCCTGGTCCACCGGGTGGTCGTGCTGGAACGCCGGCTCGCCGCGCGGCCGGCGGCCGACCGCACGCCGGTCGGCGCCGGATGAACCGGCCGCGGGTCGGCCGGATCGCCGTCGTGGCGGTGCTCCTCGCCGCCGGCGGGCTGCTGGTCACCAGCGCGTTGCAGGACACCCTCACCTACTACCGCACCCCGGGCGAGGTGCTCGACGACCCGGCGGCGGGGCGGCGGCCGACCCGGCTGGGCGGCGAGGTCGTGCCCGGGTCGGTGCGGCACGACGGCGACCTGGTCACGTTCCGGCTCGGCGGCGACGGGCACGAGATCACGGTGACGCAGCGCGGCATGCCCCCGGAGACGTTCCGCGAGGGGCAGGGGGCGATCGTCGAGGGCCGGCTCTCGGCCGGCGGGGTGTTCGAGTCCGACCGGGTGGTCGTGCAGCACGGCAACGAGTACGGCCCCTCCCCCGCGCCGCCGTCCGGGCCGGAGAGGGCCGGCGGTGCTCGCTGAGGCCGGCACCGCAGTCCTCGCCGGCGGGATGCTCGCCGCCACCCTGTCCACCCTGCTCTGGCTGCGCACCGCGCTGTTCGGCGGGTCGAGCCGCCCGGCCCGGTTCGCGACCACGGCGACGCTGGCCGCCGCGGTGGCCGGCTGCGCGCTGCTGGAGTGGGCGCTGCTGCGGCACGACTTCAGCGTGCGGTTCGTCGCCGAGAACGGCGGCCGGGACGTGCCGCTCTACTACACCGTCACCGGCCTGTGGGCCGGCCTGGAGGGGTCGCTGCTGCTGTGGCTGCTCATCCACTGTGGATACACGTGGTGGCTGTCCCGGTACGCCCACCGCCACCCGCCCCGGCTGCACGCGTACGCGATGGTGGTGGTCAGCGCGGCCGGCACGTTCTTCTTCGCGTTGACGCACTTCGCGGCGAACCCCTTCGGCGAGGTGTTCCCGGTCCCGCCCGACGGTCCCGGCCCGAACCCGCTGCTGCAACAACACCCGGCGATGGGCCTGCACCCGCCGCTGCTCTACGCCGGCTACATCGGCCTGGTGGTGCCGTTCGGGTTCGCGGTCGCGGCGCTGATCACCGGCCGTACGGCGCACGACTGGGCGCGGATCGTCCGGCCGTGGACGCTGTTCGCCTGGGCGGCGCTGACCGCCGGCATCGGGCTCGGCGCCTGGTGGTCGTACACCGTGCTGGGCTGGGGCGGCTACTGGGTGTGGGACCCGGTCGAGAACGCCTCGCTGCTGCCGTGGCTGACCGCGACCGCGTTCCTGCACACCTCGTTCGGGCGGTCCGCCGCCCGCCCCACCTGGAACGTGCTGCTTGCCTGTGCCAGCTTCGCGCTCGTCCTGCTCGGCACGTTCCTGACCCGGTCGGGCGCGGTCGCCAGCGTCCACGCGTTCACCGACTCCCCGCTCGGGCCGATGCTGCTCGGCGCCGTCCTGCTCGCGGTCGTCGTACCGACCGTCCTCTTCGGACTGCGCGGCGGCACCCGGCCGGCGCGCGGTCGCACCGCCGCGCTGTCGACGGGCACGGCGCTGCTGGCGAACGCCGTCATCCTGCTCACCGTCACCGCGATGGTGCTGATCGGCACCGTCTTCCCACTGCTCTCCGACGCGCTCGGCGGGCCACGGACAGCGGTCGGGCCGGCCTACTACCACCGCACCGCCGTACCGCTGGCCGTCGTGCTGCTGCTGGTGATGGGGGTGGCGCCGGTGCTGCGGTCGGCCGGCCGCGGGGCGTACCGGCGGCTGGCGGTGCCGGCCGGGGCGGCGCTGGCCACCGTCGCCGCCGCCGGCACGCTCAGCCGGCCCGGCCTGCCCGCGCTGGCCGCCTTCGCCGCCGCCGCGTTCGTCCTCACCGGGCTCGCCGGCCAGTTCGCGCGACGGGTGCGCCGCCGGCCCCGGGCCGCCGGCCTCGGCGGGCTGCTCGCGCACGCCGGCATCGCCGTCGTCGCGCTCGGGGTGGCCGGCTCGGCCGCCTACAGCGACAGCGTCGAACGGGAGCTGCGGGTCGGCGAGACGCTGCGGCTCAGCGCCACGTCGGTGCGGCTCGTCGAGATCCGGCGCGACGCCGACCCCGGGGTCATGTCGGTCGACGCCCGCCTGCGGCTCGTCACGGCCGCCGGCCACGAGCGCACGGCCAGCCCGACCCTGCGCTACTACCCGGGCCGGGACACCGCCGTCACCGTCCCCGAGGTGGTGTCCGACCCGCTGCGGGACAGCTACGTCACGCTCATCGCGGTCGCCGCCGACAGCACGAGCGCGACCGTGCGGCTCGCCGTCAACCCGCTCGTCGGCCTGCTCTGGGCCGGCGGGCTGCTGACCACGGCCGCGGGCGTGGTGGCGATGGCCGGTGCCGTACGCCGCCGGCCCGGCGTCCGGCGGCCACCGGATCGCCGTACGGCGGTCGACGCCGCCCCCGCCGAACGGACCCCGGTGTGACCGGGCGGGCCCTGGTGTCCCTGCTCCGGCGGCCGGCGCCGGTGCTGGCACTGCTGATGACCGCCGTACTCGGCATCGTCCTCGCGGTCGGGCTGCACCGGGCGGCGGGCTCGGCACCGGACGCGGCGGCCGGCGCGGCCCCGGGCGCACCCGCCCCCGCGCTGGCCGGCCCGACCCTCGACGGCGGCCATTTCGACCTGGCCGACGGCCGGGGCCGGGTGGTGCTGGTCAACGTCTTCGCCTCGTGGTGCGGGCCGTGCCGGCGCGAGCTGCCGCTGCTGGTCGACGTCTCGCAGCGCTGGTCGGCGCAGGGCGTGCAACTGGTCGGGATCAACGTGAAGGACGGCACCGCGGCCGTACGGGCGCTGCTGGCGGAGACCGGCGCCGAGTCGATGACGGTGCTCCCGGACCCCGACGGCACGCTCGCCGTCGGCTGGGGTGCCCGGGGCGTACCGGAGACGTTCGTGGTGGACCGCGACGGCCGGATCGTCGACCGGCGCCGGGGCGAGGTGACCCGGCAGTGGCTGGAGCAGCGGGTCGGGCCGCTGCTGACCGGATGAACCGGCGCCGCGCCCTCGGCGCCGCGGTCCTGGTGCTGCTGACCGTCGCGGCCGGCGTGGCACTGTTCCGGTCGGCTGCCGCCGGCGACGACCCGGCCCGGTCGATCGCGGCCGGCCTGCGGTGCCCGTCGTGCCAGGGCGAGTCCGTCGCCGACTCCAGTTCGCCGGTCGCCGCCGCGATGCGGCAGGTGGTCGCCGACCAGCTCGCGCAGGGACGGAGCCCGGACGAGATCCGGCACTGGTTCACCGAACGTTACGGCGACGACGTGCTCGCCGACCCGCCGCTGAGCGGGCCGGGAGTGCTGCTGTGGGCCGTACCGGCGCTGGTGCTGCTGGGCAGCGGCTACGCGGCCGTACGCACCCTGCGACCGGCCGGGCGCCGGACCGGCGTACCGGTCGGGCCGGCCGGCGGGCCGGGTCGCCGGACCGCCTGGCGGCTCGGTGCCGTCGGCCTGGTCGCCATGGTCGGCGCGGTCGCGTTCGGCGCGGCCCAGGTCGGCCGGCCGGCCGGCGACGGCGGTCCACCGGACCCGGCCGCCGTCGCCGTGCTGCTGGCCCGTGACCTGGAGCAGCAGGGCCGGTACGCCGACGCCGCGCGGATGTACCGGCAGGCGCTGGAGACGCGGCCGGACGTGGACGTCCGGCTGCGGCTGGCCTTCACCCTGGTACGCGCCGGCGCCCCGGCCGACGCCGAGCAGGAGGCCCGGCGGCTGCTGGCCGGCACACCCGACCTGCCCGACGCGCTGCTCGTGCTCGGCCTGGCCCAGCGGGAGACCAGCCCGGACCGGGCACCGGAAACCCTGCGGCGGTTTCTCGACGTCGCGCCCGGCCACCCGGCGGCGGGCGAGGTCCGGCGGCTGCTCGCCCCGGACGGCTGACGGCGGCTATCCCCGGGCCGCCGCCTCGGATGCCGCCGCCTCGGGTGCCGGCACTGCCGCGTCGGCGAGCCGGGTCAGGACGACCGGCCCGTCCTCGGTGATCGCGATGGTGTGTTCGGAGTGGGCCGTACGCGACCCGTCCGCCGACCGGATGGTCCAGCCGTCCGGGTCGTACACGACGCGGTCGGTGGTGCGGGCGAACCACGGCTCGATCGAGAAGACCAGCCCGGGCCGGATCCGGTAGCCGCGACCGGCCCGGCCGGTGTTGGAGACGTGCGGTCCCTCGTGCATGGTCCGGCCGACGCCGTGGCCGCCGAACTCGTTGTTGACCGGATAGCCGTAGCGGGCCGCGACCGCGGCGACGGCGGCGGAGACGTCGCCGATCCGGTTGTCCGGCCGCGCGGCGGCGATGCCGGCCTCGAGGGCCTCCTCGGTGGCCCGGATGAGCTGTAGATCCTCGTCGGCCGGGGTGCCGACGACGAGGCTGACGGCGGCGTCGCCGACCCACCCGTCGACCGAGACGGCGAAGTCGATGCTGAGCAGGTCACCGTCGCGCAGCGTGTACTTCTTGGGCAGCCCGTGCAGTACGGCGTCGTTCACCGACAGGCAGACGACGTTCCGGAACGGGCCGTTGCCGAAGGACGGGGCGTAGTCCCAGTAGCAGGAGGTCGCGCCCCGCTCGCGGATCAGCTTGCGGGCGTGGTGTTCGAGGTCCATCAGGTTGACCCCGACGGCGGCCCGGCCGCGGAGGTCGGCCAGGGTCTGCGCGACGAACTGTCCCGCCGGACGCATCTGCTCGATCTCCTGCGGGCTCTTTACATGGATCATGAAGCTCTCCTCTGGCGACCTGTCGGTATTATAATACCGAACCATGGTCCGCCCGCGGCACGCAACCGCCCCCTTCGACCCGCAGAGGTACAGTGACGTCGTGGTTCGCAACCCGCTGACACCCGAGCAGATCGAAGCCGGCCGACGGCTCGGCTCACTGCTGCGCCGGGCGCGCGGCGCGGCCGGACTCAACGAGGTCGCCCTCGCCGCCGGGATCTCACCGGAAACCCTGCGCAAGATCGAGACGGGACGGCTGCCGTCGCCGGCGTTCGGCACGATCGCGGCCCTGAGCGAGGTGCTCGGCCTCTCGCTCGACGAGGTCGCGGCCGTGTGGCGCGACCGCTCGCCACTGCGCCTGACCAGCTGACAAGCGTTGGCAATCTCCCCGGACATCCGGCGGATCGCCCTGATCCACGCTCCGGGCGCGGACATCCACCGGCGCAAGAACCCCTGACCTACGGGCAATCGGCACCGCTCCACCGCCTACCGCTCCGGCAGGAAGCAGAGGAAGGAGACCTGGTGATCAACGAGGTGGCGGTCCGTATCGCCCGCCCGCGCACCGACCTCGCGGCCGCGGAGCGCTTCTACGTACACGGCCTCGGCCTCGACCTGCCGCACCGGATCGCCGCGAACGGTCCGGAGGAGCACGACCTCGTCATCCTCGGGTGGCGCCACGCGGCGTGGCATCTGGAACTGGTCGGTGGCCCCAACCTCACGACGAGGCCGGCACCCACCAGCGAGGATCCGCTCGTGCTCTACCTGGGCGCCCCCGTCGACGAGGCCCCGGTGGCCCGGCTGGAGCGGGCCGGTGGCAGTGTCGTCCCGCAGGGAGCGTACCGGGACCGCTTTGGCGTCACGGTCCGGGACCCGGACGTCGGGCATTGTCTCCCACCACTTTGAAGCCGGCACCCAAACGCCCTTTTCCGCCCACACATACCTTTCGGAAGAAGCGGCCCGGTCGACACTTGGTGTTGCATCAGCCAAGGAGAGGGCATAGTCGATTAACACGGACAAGATGCCGCCAAAGCTGACAGCTCATTGACCATCGGTGATCGACGTTCGTTCCTCTTGCCCCATCCCTGACGGCCTGGATACGGCCTGACCTTGCAGCTCTCGGCGTACGCCCTGTCGACCGCTCGGCCTCGAGCCTCGGGCGAGCGTCCACATTGCTTCCTCGCCGGCGCTTGCCCGGTTCGGCCGTAGATCTCTTTGCTGCCAAGGTCTTGACACAGAGAAGTGCTGTTCGCGAGGCGGTCCCGAGCCTGGTCGAAGTTGTGTCGAGCAGAGTGGTGGTAGCTGACAGGCGCGAGACATTGACAACGATTGCACATCCCGGCAGGCTTTACGAAACTGCCTGGGGGCAGGCGGTGAACCCGACCTGCTCGACGGTGAGTCGATTATTTCGAGCTTGTTTCTAGCAGCCTCGACCGATGTGTCCATCAGCGATGGTGGGGAATACGTAAAGCCTCGTAGCAGTACCCGGACGTCGACGGTCCCTTTCGCCTACCGGGCGCTTTCGCCTGTCCGGGGGCGAGGTTCTTCGGCCTGGTCGGCTTCTTTTCGATGGATCGGAGATCTGATGCGCGTCGCCCTCCTCACCACGACTCAGCATGGTCACCTGAACCCGTATGTTCCGGTGGTCAATGCGCTCCAAACCGCCGGCAGCGAGGTCGCGCTGCTGCTGTTGTCCGCGGACGGTGGCGCGCTCGACGAGCAGCGTCGCCAGGCCTTGGGCAAGGCGCAGGTCCATGCGGTCGGGCAGGTCGAGATGGCGCCGTGGAGCGGCGACCCGGCGAAGATCGGCCCGATGCTCCAGTCGTCGCCGGTGGCGGACCAGACAGCCGATGCGATCCGTGCGACGGAGCCGGACTTCGTGCTCGTCGATTCGCTGCCGGTCACGGCGTCGGCGATGGTCGGCGCACAGGCGTCCGGCGTGCCGTACGGGATGATCTGGGCCAACCTGGGTGGCGTATGCCCGAGCGAGCATCGACGAGGCCGCTGGCCGTACGACGAGCAGGTCGGCGACTATCTGACCAGGCACGGGGTGTTGTGGTCGACCCGGACCCACTCGGCACGTTCACCGATTCTCAACCTGATGCCGACGATTCCCGCTCTCGTCGGGGACGACGGGGTCACCGACGACGGTGTGCAACTGGTCGGATTGCCGGGTGCGGCGGGGACCCGCGGCGACGAGGTCGCCTTCTCGGGCCTGGATCGGATCGACCCCGACCGCCCGGTGGTATACGTCTCCTTCGGCACGATCTTCTACCGGCGACCGGACCTGCTGCGCACGGTGATCGCCGGGGCGGCGGCGACCGGTGCGCAGGTGATCGCCGCGGTAGGAGACCTCGCCGAAGAGCTCGCGCTGCCCGACGAAGTGCTCACCGCCCCGTACCTGCCGCAACGTGAGGTGCTCGAGCGCGCCGACGTGTTCGTCACCCATGGCGGATACAACTCCGTGGCGGAGTCGATCCGGGCGGCGACACCGATGCTGGTGATCCCGCTGGCTGTGGATCAGCCCGTCCAGGCCCACTTCGTGGCCAGCGCGGGCTTCGGAACGGCGTTGGAGCCGGCCGGCGTCACCGAGCAGGCGGTCGCTGACGCTGTCACCGATCTGCTCGATCCCGCCCGGGACTACCGGGCCCGGCTGCGCGCCGCGCAGCCGGAGTGCGGCGATTCCGCGGCGCGCACGGCCGAGCTGGTCATCGGCACGGTCGAGACGCTACAGCGAAAGGGAGAGCAGTGACGATCGAACTGCAGCGGCCGGTGGGCGACCCGATCGTGATCGATGATCTCGAGCGTCTCTCGTTCCGGGTGGACCGCCGCGCCTACACCGACGACGACCTGGCCGCACAGGAGATGACCCGGATCTTCGATCGCTGCTGGTTGTACGTCGGGCACGATTCGGAGGTGCCCGGGCCGGGCTCCTACGTGGCACGCGACGTCGGCGGGCGCCCGGTGGTCATGGCACGCGGGTCCGACGGGGTGATCCGGGTGTTCGCGAACAGCTGCACCCACCGCGGCGCCCTGATCTGCTCGCAGCCGGCCGGGCAGGCCAGATCGTTCCGGTGCCCGTACCACGACTGGACGTTCTCCAACCAGGGCGACCTGGTCGGGGTCCCGATCCCGGACGGATACGGGCCGGGCTTCCGCAAGGCGGACTTCGGCCTGGCGCAGCACCGTAGTGACAGTTACCGCGGTTTCGTGTTCGCCACCTTCGACCCGGAGCAGCCGCGCACCCTGACCGAATACCTGGCGGGCGCGACGGAATACCTCGACCTGATCGACGACCAGTCCGAGGTCGGGATGGAGGTGATCCAAGGCGCGCAACTCCACGGGGCTCGGGCCAACTGGAAGCTCATGATGGAGAACAGCGTCGACATCTACCACTTCCGGGCCCTGCACAAGCGTTACGTCAGCTACATGGAGTCGCTGGGGTCGGTGCCGCCACGACGACGAGGTGGCTTCGGCCGTGCCCTCGGACTGGGCCATGGCGCCAACGAGCTGCCACCGGCGGCAGCCCGCCCGCTCGCCTACTGGACGCCGATGTTCGGCGCCGAGGTCCGGCCGCGGATCGAGGCGACGGCCGCCCGGTTCGTCGACCGGTTCGGCGCCGAACGCGCCGAACGGATCACCGGCACCAATCGTGCGCTGCTGATCTTCCCCAACTTGATGATCATCGACGCGATCGCGATCACGATCCGCAAGATCGACCCGGTCGGCGCGGGCCAGATGGCCATCACCTCGGTCGCCCTGGCCCCCAAGGACGAGGATCCGGACATCCGGGAACTCCGCAAGAGTCACTACCTGACGTTCCTCGGCCCCGCCGGCTTCGCCACCCCCGACGACATCGAGATCGTCGAGTCGTGCCAGCGGGGTTATCTCAACCGCACGGTCCGCTACTCGGATCTGTCACGCGGTATGGACAAGGAGGTCCCGGAGACGACCGACGAGCTTCCCGCCCGCGAGTTCTGGCGGCAGTGGGACCGGTTGATGCACGGCGACGACGGTCACCTCGAGGTCGCCCACCGGGCCGAGATGCAAGGGGCAGAACCCCGATGACCACCGAGCTGACGGTCGACGAAGCGGCCCAGGTGCGGTTGTGGCACCGGGTGAGCCAGTTCCTTTTCCGTGAGGCGCGGCTGCTCGACGAGTGGCGCCTGCGCGAGTGGTACGACGAGATGCTGACCGACGACGTCCGCTACTCGGTGCCGGCCACCGACGTCCGTGGCGAGACGGCCGATGCGCTCGGGCTCATCGACGACGATGCCGCCCGGCTACGCCAGCGGATCGAACAGATCCTCAACGGTGAGGTGTGGTGCGAGAACCCCCGGTCGCGGACCAATCGGATGATCAGCAACGTGGAGATCCTGACCGATCGGGGCACGCACCTCGACGTGGCGGCGAATGTCATCGTGTACCGGTTCGGGCACGGGCGCACTGACGCCTACGTCGGAAAATACCGGTTCGAGCTCGTCGTCGAGGGCGGGTCGTTCCGGGTCCGGAGACGGGTCGTGGTGCTCGACCACGAGACGTTGTACGAGCACGCGAAGCTCAGCATCATCCTGTGACCGGACAGTGACGAGGGCCGGCACTGGCAGCGTCCCATCCGTTGCCGCCGCCCAGCCGGGTCTCCCCCGCGAGGTCTACGTCCTCAGTGTCGTCGGTGGCTGCGTCATGCTGGGCCTGGGACTGGTGCTCCCGGTGCTTCCGGTCTACGCGGCGACGTTCGGGGCCGGACCCACCCAGATCGGAGTGCTCGTCGCCCTGTTCGCGTTGATGCGGCTGGTCACCAGTCCGTTCTGCGGCCGGCTCGGAGTTCGTTTCGGGGAGCGGCGGGTCCTGGTCGCCGGCCTGCTGCTCTGTGCGGTCTCCTCGGCCCTGACGGCGTTCGCCGCGTCCTACGGGCAACTGCTCGTGTTCCGCGGCCTCGGCGGCGTCGGCTCGGTGCTGTTCTCGGTGTCCGCGCTGGCGACACTCCTGGCGATCGCGCCGGCCGACCAGCGGGGCCGGGCCAGCGCCGTGTTCGAGGCGGGCTTCCTGCTCGGCGGGATCTGTGGACCCGCACTGGGCGGGCTCCTCGCGCTGATCGCCCTGTCCGCGCCGTTCGTGGCGTACGCGGTGCTGTTGCTGGCCGCCGCGGGGCTGACACTGGCGGTGCTCCGCACCGGCCGAACTGCCGGCGCGGAGCCCGGCCGTGACGTGGTCCGGCTACCGGTCCTGCTGCGGGATCGACGCTACGTGGTGGCCTGCCTCGCGGCGTTGGCGCAGGGATGGGTCTTGTTCGGGCTACGCAGCGCACTGGTCCCCACGGTGGTCGTGGCATGGCGATACGACGTGGCGTGGGTCGGGTGGGCGTTCACGATATCCGCCGTCGTTCAGGCGCTGCTGATCATGCCGGCCGGCCGGGTCGTCGATCGGGCCGGGCGCCGGTTCGCCATGATCGCCGGCACCGGTGTGGCGGCGGCGGCGATCACAGCCCTGATGTTCGTGGACAGCTACGCCTGGCTCGTCGTCCTGCTCAGTGTGTACGCGGCGGGATCAGCGCTGCTCAACGCCGCACCGGCCGCGCTGATCGGTGACGTCGTCGCCGGCCGGACCGGCAGTGGCGTCGCCGTCTTCTCGATGTGCACCGATGTCGGCGCCGTGGTCGGACCGGTGGCCGTCGGGCTCATCGCCGAGCGGGTGAGTGTTCCGGCCGCCTTCGGCAGCGGCGCCGTGCTGCTGGTCGTCGCCTTCGTGGCGTCGTGGACGTTGACAACTGTTCGGCCAACACCAAGGAGTTGATCAATGAATCAGCCGTCTGCCCGGCGTGAGCGGGGTGAGGCCATGTTCCAGCAGGTCTTCGGCCGCGAACCGCGCCCGGGTTCCTACCCGGAGTTCCTGCAGATCACCGTCGACCACCTGTTCGGCGAGATCTGGACCCGACCGCACCTGAGCGTCGAGGAGCGCGAACTGGTCGCGCTGACCGCGGTCACCCTGGCGCGGACCGATTGGGAGTTGCGCGGCCACATCGGTGCCGCCCTGCACCTCGGAATGTCGCGAGAGAAGATCGTCGAAGTCATCATTCAGCTCGCCTACTACGGTGGCTGGCCGGTCGCCAACAACGGGCTGCGCGTCGCCCAGGAGGTCTTCGCCGAACTCGACGGAGCAACCGGGAAGGACGCGGACCATGACCGGTGACCCGCCTCCCCTCGCCCCCGCCGAAAAGGTCGACCTGTGGCGCCAACGATTCTTCGAGGCCCAGGCGGCCGCGGAGGAGTTCATCCTCGGAGAGCACGGCGAAGAAGGCCTGGCCGCGTGGATCCAGGCAAACTCCCGCATCACCGCGGAGCTGCTGCAAGCACAACGGCCCGCCGGGGTGTCCGCCACCGATCACTTCATGACCCGGCTGCAGCGTCAACTGTTGCTGTACGACTCGGCAGTGACCAGTGAGCCCCAGCCCTCGGGCACCGTCCTGCGCAACTCCGACTGCGGGATCCTCCGATACCGCAAACAGGCCGCCCGCGCCGGCGTCGTACTGACCTTCTCGTCACCGTGCCCGTACTGCCAGGAACTCAACACCGCCATCGCCGCCCGCTACGTGGAAACGGACGTCACGGTGTCCTGCGAACAGGCGGGCGACGGGTGCACCTGGCGCGCGGAATCCCCTCACGCGGAAGGAGAGGACACCGCCGGATCACCGCACCGCGGGCGATCCGGCGATTGAAGCACCGGCAGTGCCGTGCGGTCGACGGCCGGCGATCGGCTGACGTCGAGCGTCATGCCGAGTTGCCGGCCCACGGCCACACACAGGTCGAGCGCCGCGGTGCGGGTCAGGTCCTGGTGATCGTTCTGGCTGAAGCACGCCGACGCCACGTTCCTGTTCCGTAGGCGCAGGTACCACGGGAACAACGATGCCAGTGCGGGCTCGGTCAGCATCGTGCGCGAATGAACGATCGTCCCCACCAGCAGGTTGCCGAACGGGCGTTGCCTGGCGTTCATGAAGCTCTTCAGGCGTTCCTGGAAGATCTTCAACACCGCGGGTACGTTCCCCGCGTAGACCGGCATGGCGAGCAGCATCGCCTGCGCGCCCTCGGCCAGATCGACGACATGCGCGAAGTCGTCGTCGAGCGTGCACCGGCCCACCTCCGGATCAAGGCAGGTGTCCTCGCCTTCGCACATCTCGATGCGATGGTCGATCAACCGAATCCGCTGGATCTCCGCGTCACCGACTTCCCGGACGACGCCGGTGATCGCCGCCTCGAGCAGCGCGTCGGTCAGCGACGGGAGCCGCCTCTGTGTGCAGGACAACGCAATGATCTTCATGCGAAGGGCCTCCCCGGTCCGCTCAGCGTCACCCAAGACCAGCCACCTGACGAAGCCCTCGTGGCCGCAACCGAAGTCAACCTACCCACAATTGAGCATCACCGATACGGGTATCGGTCGCCGGTCATCGTCCCGGCTTCGGCGACGTACATCAGGGACAGTCCGGGGTGCTACGGTGCCGTGTTGGTCTCGGGTAGGGGGTTGCGATGGGGTGGACCGACGATCTCTCGATTCCGCTGCCGGAGGGACGGACAGTCGCTGACCTCGTCGAGGTCACTCTGTCGCTGATGCTCAGGAACGCCTCCGAGGAGGAGATCGAGGGCGTTCTCGGGGCCGAGTTCGGGCTTTCCGCCGACGACGCGGAGTTCGCCTGTGAGCGCACGGGCGGCGGACTGGTGCGGGCGGCCACGCGTAATCCGCAGAACTGCCCACCTGCCGACAAGGATCCGGTGGCCTGGGAGAGCTTTCAGCGCGGCGTGCAGGACCCGTCGCTGATAGCCCGCATCTATCCGAGTTTGGGGTCCTAGCAACGGGCGAAGACGCAAACCACCGATGGCCCGCCGGCAGCCGGTCAGGGTTTCCAGGCTGCCCAGAGGTGGGCGTACGGGCCACCACGGGCGAGCAGGTCGTCGTGGGTGCCCTCCTCGACGACCCGCCCGTGCTCCATCACCACGACCCGGTCGGCGCGGGCCGCCTGTCCCAACCGGTGTGCGATGACCAGCGCGGTCCGGCCGGCGCAGACCCGTTCCGCCGCCCGTTCCAGCACGTCGGCGTGGTGGCTGCCGGATTCGGCGGTGGCCTCGTCGAGGATGACCAGTGACGGCGCGGCGAGGTGGGCCCGGGCCAGGGCGACCTGGGCGCGTTGCTCGTCGTCGAGTTGGGTGTGGCCGGGTCCGATGGGGGTGTCGACGCCGTCGGGAAGTTGCCGTACCCAGCCGTCGGCGCCGACCAGCGCCAGCGCGTCGGTGATCTCCTGGTCGGTGGCCTCGGGCCGGGCGAGGCGGAGGTCGGTCGAGAGTGGACCGGCGAAGACGTGCGGTTCCTGGGCGACCAGGATCACCCGGGGCCGCTGCCCGGCGGGGTCGCGTACGTCGACCGTGCCGGCGGTGGGGGTCAGGGTGCCGGCGACGATGCCGGCGAGGGTGGTCTTGCCGGCTCCGCTGGCGCCGACGAGGGCGACCCGCTCCCCCGCCGCGATCCGCAGGTCGATGCCGTGCAGCACCGGGTTCGCGTCGTACGTGTGGTGGAGGCCGCTGATCTCGACGGTGGCGGGGCCGGCGGGCGGTGGTGCCGGGGTCTGCCGTGCCCGGCCCGGCACGGTGCCCAGGCCGAGGATGCGGGCCAGGCTGGCGATGGCGGACTGGACGTCGTCGACGCTCATGACGACGACGCCGAGCGGTCCGAAGAGGCGGTGGAAGTAGAGGGCGGCGGTGGTGACGGCACCGGCCGTCGTGGTGCCGGCGTCGACGAGGAGGAATCCGGTGGCGATGATCGCGGAGAGACCGACGAGTTCGGCGATGTTGAGCCACTTCACCCAGCCGGTGACGAACCACAGTGCGCGGCGGGAGATGTCGCGGGCCCGTTCCGAGGACGCGTCGATCGAGGCGACGAAGCGGGGTTCGGCGCGGTAGGTGCCGATCGTGGCGAGGCCGCTGAGGGTCGACAGGATCGTCTCGGCCCGGTCGGCGAACGCGACGCGTTGTTCGGCGTAGAGCGGGACGGCGCGGGGCAGGTAGCGGCGCAGGGCGAAGACGTACACCGGGACCGTGGCGCAGCCGGCGAGGGCGAGCCACGGGTCGAGGGTGGCGAGTCCGGCCACGGTCAGCAGGATCACGACCGCCGACGACACCCAGACCGCGAGCAGGTTGGTGACGGTTTCGGCGACGATGCCGACGTCGTCGCTGATCCGGCTGAGCAGGTCGCCGCGGCCGGCTTCCTCGATCGTGTCGGTGGGCAGGTGCAGGGCGGCGTCGAGGGCGTCCTCGCGTACGGCGGCAAGCAGGAGCTGTCCGGCGCGTACGGTGAGCGCGGCCGCTAGTCCGGTCAGCAGCGCGCCAGCGGCGAGGGCGACCGCGGTCCAGATCAGGAGGCGGACGAGTTCGTCGTACGTGGTTCCGGCCAGGACCCGGTCGACGAGGATGCCGATGATCCGGGCGGGGGCGAGGCCGGCGAGCGCGGCGGCGGCGGTGACGGCCAGGGCGGTGAGCGTGGGGCCGGGGCGGCGCCGGATCTGGTGGAGCAGTCCGGTGCGTACGGTCTTCGCGTCGGCGATGGGCAGCCGGGTCATCGGAGCACCCGTTCACGGTAGTCGGGGTTGGTGCGCAGCAGGTCGTGGTGTCGGCCGGTGGCGGCGACCTGCCCGGCGACGACGAGGACGACCCGGTCGGTGCGGTCCAGCAGGGTGGGGCTGCTGGTGAGCACGACGGTGGTCGTGGGTGCGCCGTTCGCGTGCCGGTGCCGGCGGATGCCGTCGGCGATGCGCTGTTCGGTGACGGAGTCGACGGCGGTGGTGGGCCGGTCGAGGACGAGCAGGTCGGGGGCGGTGTGCAGGGCTCGGGCCAGGGCGAGGCGCTGGCGCTGGCCGCCGGAGAGGTTGGTGCCCCGGTCACGCAGCGGGGTGTCGGCGGTGGCGGTGACGAACTCGTCGGCGTCCGCGGCCCGCAGGGCGTCGCCGAGCCCGTCCAGGCCGGGGCCGGCGCCGAGCCCGTCCAGGCCGGGGCCGGCGTCGAGCCCGTCGGTGCCGGCTCCGGCGCCGAGGGTGAGGTTGTCGTGCAGGGTGCCGGTGAACAGGTCGACCCGGTGGGGCTCGACGTGGACCAGGCGGCGCCGGTCGTCGCGGTCGAGCTTGTCGAGTCGTACGCCGGACAGTTCGGCGCTGAACGGGGTCGGGCCGGTGCCGGGGGTGAGCGCGGCGAGGATGGCGGTGGCGTCGGCGGGGTCGGCGACGACGCCGACGAACTCGCCGAGGGCGGCGGTGAAGGTGCCGGCGGCGGTGAGGGTGAGCGGGCCGGGCCGGGGCGGGGCGGCCGTCGACGTACCGGGTCCGTCTGTTGTGGACTTTTCGGCCAGGACGGCGGCGACGCGTTCGGCGCTGGCCCGGGTGCCGGCCCGGAACTGCAGGTGGGTGCCGAGCATGGCCAGCGGTTCGCTGAGGAACTGGGCGACGCCGACGGCGGCGACGAGTGCCCCGACGGTGATCTGGCCGTCGACGGCGAGCGCGCCGGCGGCCAGGAGTGCGACGAGCAGGACGAGGCCGCCGGCGAGCAGGGTCGCGGCGCGTTGCAGGGCGAGGGTGTTCCCGGCCCGGATCGCGGCGTGGGCGGCGGTGGTGCTGGCGGCGCGGTAGCGGGTCATGGCGTGGTCGCGGGCGGACAGACCGTGCAGGACCCGCAGGCCGGCGACGAGGTCGGCGGCGAGCGCCGACGCCTGTGCGGCGGTGTGCTGCTGGTCGTGGCTGCGCCGGGTCATCGTCGGGGAGAGCAGGTTCAGCGCGACGGTGGTGGCGACGGCGACGGTGAGGACGAGTGCGCCGAGGCGTACGTCGATGCCGAACAGGATCGCGCACGACACGACGATCGCGGCCGAGGCGGCGATCAGGCCGCTGGTGTACTCGACGGGTCGGGCGGCGCGGTCGGCGTCGGAGGAGGCGATCGAGTGCAGTTCGCCGTCGGGGCGGGTGCGGGCGGGGTCGGACAGGTCGAGCATGCTGCGGCCGAGCCGGCGGCGCAGCCGGTGGGCGCGGTCGAGTACGGCGCCCAGCCCGAGCCGGGCCGCCCAGCGCCAGCAGAGGATGAGGGCGGTGAAGAGACCGGCGAGACCGGCGAGACCGGCGGCGAGCAGGTCGTGGCGGCCGGTGACGACGGCGGAGTCGATGGCGACACCGATCGCGACCGGGACGAGTGCTTCGCAGGTCTGGTGTCCGCTGAACAGGGCGGCCGAGGCGACGAGGCGGCCACGGTTCTCGCGCCGGGCGTCGGTGACGAGCCGGCGGCCACCGGCACTGGTCTTTCCGCTCACCTGCCCGGCCGACCCGTCCGGCGGTGTCCGGTGGAGGTGAAGGTGGCGATCGTCATCAGTTGTCCCTTGTGTGCGGCGGTCGCGGGCACGCGCCGGGGCGCGCGCCCGCGACCGGGCGGTTCAGCGGTCGAGCTTGGCGACGGCGGCCCGCAACTGCGGTACGACGGCGGCGAGCGCGACCTTCAGGCCGGCGACGGTTCCGGCGGTGGCGCCCTGCATCGCCTCGCCCTCCGGGTCGAGGAACACGGTCCGACCGTCCTTGACGACGTCGAGGGAGGAGATCAGCGGGTCCTGCTGGATGGCGCTGATCGGGTAGCCGATCGTGGTCAGCACGGCGACCTGGGCGTCCATCGCCGGCACCTGCTCGACGGAGACCGGGGCGAAGAAGCCGGAGGCGGGCAGCGCGGCCACCGGCGGGTTGAGGGTGAAGCCGAGGTTGCCGTACATGTCGAAGCGGGCGTCGCCGGGCAGGTTGGCGCCGTACGCGTCGCCGAACTTGGAGCCGGAGACGATGGTGACGCCCTGGAAGGTCGGGTTCTCGCCGACGTACTTCGCGAAGGTGGCGTCGAGGTCGGCGATCAGCGCCTGGCCCTGCTCGACCCGGCCGAGGGCCTGGGCGATGAGCGTGGTGTGGGTACGCCAGTCGAGCGCGAAGTCGGGGGTGCCCTTCGGCGCGAACACGGTCGGGGCGATCTGGCTCAGCCGGGCGTACGCCTGGTCGTCGAACGCGCTGCGGGCGTTGAGGATGACGTCGGGTTCGAAGGACTGGATCTGCTCGTAGTTGAGCGTCTCGCCGCCGCGCTCGATGAGGGCCGGGGTCGAGTCGCCGAAGGCGGCGGTGGCCCAGGGGCCGACGCCCTTGCTGGCCTCGCCGTGGTCCTGCCAGTCGTAGATGGCGACCGGCTTGACGCCGAGCGACAGGGCGACCTCGCCGTCGGACCAGCCGAGGGCGACGACCTTGAGGTCGCCGTCGGCCGGCTTCGGGATCTCGACGAGGCCGTAGTTGGTCTCGACCGAGCCGAGCAGTTCGCCGCCGGACGGTCCGCCGTCGTCGCCGGTGGAGCAGGCGCCGGTGGCCAGCAGGACGGCCACCGCGGCGGCAGCGGCCGACCAGCGCGGGAACAGGCGGGAGATGCGCATGGGGTTTTCCTTAGTCGTAGTGGTGCGGGTGGGTCTCAGGACTCGGCGATGACGGCGCCGGTGGCCAGCGGGACGACGATCGGGGTGCCGGTCTCCGGGTCGGTGAGGATCCGGGCGCGTACGCCGAAGACCTCCTCGACCAGGCCGGCGGTGACCACCTCGCCCGGTGGTCCCTGGGCGACGACGGCGCCGCCCTTCATGGCGATGAGGTGGCTGGCGTAGCGGGCGGCCTGGTTGAGGTCGTGCAGGACGGCGACCAGGGTGCGGCCCCGCTGGTGCAGGGTCCGGCACAGGTCGAGTACGTCGATCTGGTGGGCGATGTCGAGGAACGTGGTCGGCTCGTCGAGCAGCACGATCGGGGTCTGCTGGGCGAGCACCATGGCGATCCAGACGCGCTGGCGCTGGCCGCCGGAGAGTTCGTCGACCGGCCGGGGGGCGAGCGCGGTCAGCCGGGTCGCCTCCAGCGCGGCCCGGACGGCGGCGTCGTCCTGTGCCGACCAGGAGCGGAAGAGGCGCTGGTGCGGGTAGCGGCCGCGGGCCACCAGGTCGACGACGGTGATCGCCTCCGGGGCGGTGGTGCTCTGCGGCAGCAGGCCGACCTTGCGGGCGAGTTCCTTGGTGCCCATGGAGCGTACGTCGGCGCCGTCGAGGAGCACGGTTCCGCGCTGCGGGGCGAGCAGCCGGGCCAGGCTGCGCAGCAGGGTCGACTTGCCGCAGGCGTTGGGGCCGACGATGACCGAGAACGAGTTGGGCGGTACGGCCAGGTCGAGGTCGTCGACGACGACGCGGGCGTCGTAGCCGATCCGCAGGCCGGTGACCTCCAGCCGGCGGGCCTGGTCGGCGGCGCCGGCGGGGGCGGGAGCGGCGGGGGCGGTCCCGGCTTCGGTGGTGACCATGTCAGGCCTTTCGGGTCCGGGCGGCGAGCAGCCAGACGAGGTAGACGCCGCCGAGCACGACGGTGACCACGCCGACGGGAAGCTGGGTGGGCGCGATCACGGTCCGGGCGACGAGGTCGCTGACGGTCAGCAGCACCGCGCCCATCAGGGCCGAGCAGGCCAGCGGGATGTGCGGGGTACGGGTCAGCCGGACGGCGAGTTGCGGGGCGAGCAGGGCGACGAAGGAGATCGGGCCGGCGACGGCGGTCACCACGGCGGTGAAGGTGACCCCGACGAGCAGGAGCCACACCCGCAGCCGGCCGGCGTCGAGGCCACGGCCGATCGCGGCGTCGTCGCCGAGGGGCAGCAGTCCCATCCCGCGTCCGAGCAGGGCGGTCACCGGGGCCAGGAGGAGCAGGGCGAGCGCGACCGGCACCAGTTGCGACCAGGTCGTCGTGTCCAGCGAGCCGGCGCCCCACATCGCCGCCGCGGCGGCCTGTTCGAGACTGAGGGTGATCAGCAGGTACGCGTTGACGGCGGCGAGCAGGGCGCTGACCCCGATGCCGACGACGATCAGGCGGTAGCCCTGCAGGCCCCGGCGCATCGCGAGCGCCCACACCAGCAGCCCGGTGCCGAGCCCGCCGAGGAGCGCGCCGACGATGGTGCCGAGGTACGAGCCACCGACCAGGACGCCGCTCAGCAGCGCCCCGGTGTACGCGCCGGTGTTGAAGCCGATGATGTCGGGGCTGCCGAGCGGGTTGCGGGTCAGGGTCTGGAACAGGGCGCCGCTGAGCGCGAGGGCGGCCCCGCCGAGCACCGCCATCAGGACGCGGGGCAACCGCCATTCGACGACGGTGCGCCGTACGGTGGTCTCGCCCTGGCCGGTCAGCGCGGCCCAGATCTGGGCCGGTGACAGTTCGGTCTGCCCGACGGTCAGCGACCAGGCGGCGACGCCGACGGCCACGGCGGCGAGGACCGCGCCGACGGTGAGGACCCGGGTGTCGATCCGCAGCCGGTACGAGTCGCCGAGGGACAGCACCCGGACGCGGCGCGGCCACAGCGGGGGCGGGCCGACGGTGGCCGGCGCGCTCACAGCGCCCTCGCCCGGCCTGCTCACAGTGCCCTCGCCTGCGGGCGCCGGACGAGCCAGATGAGCAGCGGGGCGCCGAGGAAGGCGACGACGATGCCGACCGGTACCTCGTTGGCGAGCAGTACCCGGCCGGCGATGTCGGCGGTGAGCATCAGCACCGGGGCGGTCAGGACGCAGAGCGGGACGACGCGCCGCTGGTCGGGGCCGGCGATCATCCGGACGGCGTGCGGCACCATCAGGCCGACGAACGACAGCGGCCCGACGGCGGCCGTCGCGGCGCCGCAGAGCAGGGCGATCGCGGCGAAGCCGGTGGCGCGTACGACGGCGGTCCGGGCGCCGAGGGACCGGGCGACGTCGTCGCCGAGGGCCAGCGCGTTCAGGCCGGCGGTGAGCATGAGCGCGAGCACGACGCCGATCACCAGGAACGGGGCGACGCCGACGACGACGTCGATCTGGCGGCCCTGCAGCGAGCCGGCCTGCCAGAACCGGATCCGGTCGAAGACGTCGGGGTGGGTGAGCGTGATGCCGTAGCTGAGGCCGGTGAAGACCGCGCCGACGGCGACGCCGGTCAGCACGATCTTGACCGGGTTCGTCCCCTGCCGGCCGGTCGAGCCGACCAGGTACACCAGGACGGAGGTGAGCATCGCGCCGAGCAGGGCGAACCACACGTACCCGGCGATGGAGGTCACGCCGAGGAGGCCGGCCGCGACGGCGACGAAGAAGAAGGCGCCGGAGTTGACGCCGAGGATGCCGGGGTCGGCCAGCGGGTTGCGGGTCAGCGCCTGGGTGACCGCGCCGGCGACGCCGAGTCCGGCGCCGACGAGGAGGGCCAGGATCGTGCGGGGTACGCGGTAGTCGCGGACGATGATCCCGGGCGGGGAGTCCGGGTCGACGCCGCGCAGCGCCTGCCAGCTCTGGGCGGCGGTGATGTCGCCGGAGCCGACGAAGAGGCTCAGCGTGACCAGGGCGAGCAGTGCCACGGCGATGCCGGCGAGCACGACGGCGCGACCGCCGCCGCTTCGTACGCGCGGCACGTCGCCCACGACGGCACCAATCGTCACCGGACCTCCAAGCCAGGTTTGCCTTGCCTAACTTAGGATGTCCTGGGGTGCGTCGCAATCCCGGCCCGGTGCCAGCGAATACGGCTAATCAGACAGCATGGCGCGGTACGCCCCCGGGCTACGCCCGACCACGGCGCGGAACGCCTCGATGAAGGAACTCGTCGTGTCGTACCCCACAGCCCCGGCGACGTCCGCCACGGACAACCCCTCGGCCAGCAACTGCTGCGCCCGGTAGACCCGCAGCATCGACCGCCAGCGGGTGAAGGAGACACCGGCCGAGGCGCTGAACGCGCGGGCCAGCGTACGACTGCTCAGGCCGGCCGACTCGGCCCACTCACGCAGCGAACGGCGGTCGCCCGGGTCGTCGACCAGCGCCCGGACCAGGTCGCCGATGCGCGGGTCGTCGGGGATCGCCCACCCCCACGACCGGCTCGACGGACGCAGCAGGTCGAACACGACCGCCTCCGCGCGCTGCCGGGCGCCGGTCGTCAGGTCGTCGGCGAGCAGGTGCTCCAACAATCCCTCGAGCAGCGGGGTGACCTCCAGCGCCACCGGCTCCGGCGAGCACACCACCGGCCCCGGCCGGGCGGTGTGCGGGGTGAAGAAGCTGGCGTGGAAGTCCGAGCCGGCCGCCGCCGTACCGGCGTGGACCACACCGGCCGGCATCCACACCCCGATCCCGGCCGGCAGCATCCACACCCGGTGACCGGCCGTCACCGACATCGACCCGCGCCGCACCCACAACAGCTCGTGTACGGGATGGCTGTGCGCCGCCCACTCCATGCTCCGGGACAGCAGGCCACGCTCACCGGCGATGACGAACTCGGCGTGCCGGTCCACGGGCACCGTCGCAGCACTCATCGGGCCATCCTGCACCGGCGGCGCGACCACTCCCCCCACGCCCTCCCCGGGACACACCCGCTGATCAGGGAGTTCCCCACGGATGGTCACATATAGTGCACACGGCGTCCGCCCGGGAGCACGAGCCGTCGCGGGCCGGACGGGCGAGGGAAGGCCGGTGACACCGTGGAGATGGAACTCGCCGTTCTCGGCGTGGCCGCGATCCTGATCATCGTGACGGTGGCGTACTTCGCTCCCCGGATCGGGGTCGCCGCCCCCATCGCCCTGGTCGTCGTCGGCATCGTCTGCAGCTACCTGCCCGGCACGCCCGAGTTCGCCGTCGACCCCGACCTGATCCTGATGGTCGTCCTGCCACCGATCCTCTACTCGGCGGCCGTCAACCTCCCGGCCAGCGACTTCCGGCGCAACTTCAAGGCCATCAGCAGCCTGGCCGTCCTGCTGGTGCTCGTCTCCGCCTTCGCCATCGGGTTCCTGCTGCACCTGCTGCTGCCCGACCTCGGCCTGGCCGCGGCCGTCGCGCTCGGGGCCGTCGTCAGCCCGCCGGACGCGGTGGCGGCCACCTCGATCGGCAAGCGGCTCGGACTGCCGCCCCGCCTGGTCACCGTCCTCGAGGGCGAGGGGCTGGTCAACGACGCGACCGCCCTGGTGATGCTGCGCTCGGCCGTCGCCGCGACCGCCGGGGTGGTGTCGTTCTGGGGCGTACTCGGCGACTTCGTCATCGCCGTCGCCGTCGGCCTGGTCGTCGGCCTGCTCGTCGGGCTGGTCACCGTGCAGGTCCGGGCCCGCGTCGACGAGCCGGTGCTGAACACCGCGATCTCGTTCGCGGTGCCGTTCCTGGCCTTCATCCCGGCCGAGGAACTGCACGCCTCCGGCGTCCTCGCCGTCGTCGTGGCCGGCCTGGTCACCGGGCACCAGAGCGCCCGGCACTTCAGCGCCCAGGCCAGGATCAGCGACCGCACCAACTGGCGCACCATCCAGCTGCTGCTGGAGAACGGCGTCTTCCTGCTGATGGGCTTCGAGATCACCACGATCGTCCACGACGTCGAGGACCAGCACCTGAGCGTCGCCGGGGCCGTCGCCGTCGGCCTCGCCGTGACCGCCGTACTGGTCGTCGTCCGGATCGCGTACGTCGTACCGCTGATCGCCTCGCTGCGCCACGACCAACGGCGGGCCGCCCGCCTGGCGCCGTACCTGAAGAACGCCCTGGCCCGGGTCGACGAACTTCAGCAGCGGACCACCGACGACGACCGGCGGCTACGCCGGCTCACCCGGCGGCTGCGCCGCAAGCAGGCCGACGCCAGCTTCCTGGCCGCCGAGGGACTCGGCTGGCGCGGCGGCGTCGTCATCGGCTGGTCCGGCATGCGCGGCGTGGTCACGCTGGCCGCCGCACAGTCGCTGCCCGCTGACCTGCCCCACCGGCCGCAGCTCATCCTGATCGCGTTCACCGTCGCCATCGTCACCCTGCTCGGCCAGGGCGGCACCCTGCCGCTGGTGATCCGAAAGCTACGGATAAGAGGCTCGGACGCCGACGCCGACCGGCGCGAACTCGCCAGCCTGATCGACGAGATCACCACCGTCGGCGGCGCCACGCTCGACAACCCCGACCTGCGCCAGGCCAACGGGCAACCCTTCGACCCGAAGGTGGTGGAACGGGTCCGGCACGACAACACCGCCATCGCCAAAGCCCTCGCCGAACCCCACGACCCGGCCGAACCCGGCCGGCTGCACCAGCGCCGCGAGCTACGCCGGCTGCTGCTCCAGGCGGCGCAGACGGCGCTGCTCGACGCCCGCGCCTCGGGCGTCTACAGCTCCCGGGCGCTGGAACACGCGCAGATCATCCTCGACAACGAGACGTCCCGCCTCGACACGGCCGGCCCCCGCCACTGACCGCCGGCGTCAGGCCGTGCCGACGAACTGGCTCACGTGGTAGGCGGTGCTGCGCCCGTCCGGGGTCCGGGTCCACTTCGAGACCATCAGGTGCAGGTTGTTGGTGCCGGTCGCCGACCACGGGTGGATGAAGCCGCCGTACAGGGCCGGCTCCTGCCAGTGCGTGACCTGGATCTTCTCCGCGGTCCAGACCCGGTCCGGGCCGGGCGCCGTACGGGTGACGATGTTGCCGGTGGCGCAGTTCAGGTAGGCCATCACCCAGGTGCCGTCGGCGAGCCGGCGCACCGACGGCTCCCCGAACCGGCCGGTCAGGATCGGCGTGCACGGCCGGCCCCAGCCCCAGTCACTGCCGTTCCAGCCCCAGCCCTCGTACGACTCGGGGAAGAACAGCCGGTCCCAGCGCACCCGGCGCAACATCATCGGGCCGTCCTGGCGCCCCGACCGCACCGAGAAGACGTAGACCCAGTCGCCGTGCCGCTGCATCGTCCACATCTGGAACGGGTCGGTGTTGTTGCCGTTGTTCCACCACTTCAGCGGCGTACGGATGAAGTCGTTGCCGTTGTCGGAGTAGGCCAGTCCGGCGTAGCGGGACTTCCACTGCGGGCCGGCCAGCCCGGCCGAGTGCCAGTTCTCGATGCTCATGTACGAGATCAGCTGCCGGCCGGTCTCGGGGAAGCTGATCCCGTCGTTGGGGATGACGGTCACCTCCCAGAGGCCGTCGATGCCGATCCCGTTGTGGCCGTTGTGCATCAGCTCCGGGGCCCGGCCGTTGCCGGCGACCCGGGCGGCGCTGTCGAAGACGACCCCGCCCGGGGCTCCCGGGTGGATGTTGGAGCGCAGCATGACCGGGGAACGCCAGTCGTTGGGCAGCGGCGGCCCCTCCGGCCACGGGGTGTCGAACGTGTCGCCGAGCAGGTAGCCGATCGAGCCGTTCTCCAGCACGTACGGGATGCCGAGGTCGGTGCCGGCGACCCGCCACCGGCTGTTGGTGTCGAGGTCGGCGCCGGTCAGGCGCTTCTTCCAGGTGGCGGCCTGCGCCCGGCCGGGCAGGGCCAGGGTCGGCACGACGGCCGCGGCCGCTCCGGTCGCGGCGACCTTACCCAGGAACGAACGACGATCGAGCGCCATGACCCCTCCTCGTTGAGATGGATCAATCTATCTCGCTCGATGTATTTTGTCATCGGCGCCGTACGGGTCAGACCGCGTGCCGGTACGCGGGGTAGGTGAGGTATCCGGCGTCGCCGCCGGCGTACCAGGTCGCCGGGTCATCCGGGGCGATCGGCAGTCCCTGGCGCAGCCGCTCGACGAGGTCGGGGTTGGCGATGAAGGCGCGGCCGAAGCTGATCAGGTCGGCCCCGAGGCCCAGCCAGCGGTCGGCGGCCGCCCGGTCCGTCGGACGCGGCCCCATCGGGAAGGCCGGATTCACCACCAGGGTGCCCGGCCAGGCGGCGCGGAGCCCGAGCAGCACCTCCTCGTCGGTGGTCGCCTCGAGGTGGACGTACGCCAGCCCGAGCGGCGCGAGTTCGGCGAGCAGTGCTCCGTACAGCTCGGGTACGTCGGTTTCCGTCGCGCCCCAGATGCCGGCACCGGGCGACAGCCGGATGCCGGTCCGGTGGCCGCCGACCGCCTCGACGGTCGCGGACACCGCCTCCACCGCGAACCGGATCCGGTTGCCGATCGACCCGCCGTAGCGGTCGGTGCGCAGGTTCGCGTCGGTGGAGAGGAACTGGCCGATGAGGTAGCCGTTCGCGCCGTGCAGTTCCACCCCGTCGAAGCCGGCGTCGACGGCCCGCCGGGCGGCGTCGGCGTAGGAGTGGGCGTGCTCGGACACCTCCGCGGTGGGAAGCGCCCGCGGGACCGGTGCCGGCTTCGGTCCGGTCGGGGTGAACACCTCGCCGACGGCCGGGACCTCGGACGGCCCGACCGGCCGCAGCCCCGTCGTCTCCGGGTGCGACACCCGGCCGCCGTGCATGATCTGGGCGAAGACGCGCCCGCCGTTGGCGTGCACCGCACCGGTGACCTGCCGCCAGGCCGTCACCTGCCCGTCGGTGTGCAGCCCCGGCGTTCCCGGGTTGGACTGCCCGACCAGGCTCGGCTGCACCCCCTCGGTCACGATGAGCCCGGCGGTGGCGCGCTGGGCGTAGTACGTCGCCATCGACGGCGTCGCCAGGCCGCCCGCGGCCGCGCGGACCCGGGTCATCGGGGCCATCACCACCCGGTTGGGCAGGTCCAGTTCGCCGAGTCGGTAGCGGTCGAAAAGAGTCGTCACAGTCCGCACTGCCTTCCAGACGTCTCACGGGAGCACGCCCGCCGACCGGGCGCCCGGCTACGCTAAAACCTGACACTGACGTCAGATGCAAGCGTTGAGACACGGGTTACCGCGGAGGCGGCATGCGGATCGGAGACCTCGCGGCACGGACGGGCGTGAGCGTGCGCTCCCTGCGCTACTACGAGGAGCAGGGCCTGCTCGTCAGCACCCGCAGTCCCAGCGGCCAGCGGCACTACACCGGCGACGAGATCGGGCGGGTGGCCTTCATCCAGCGCCTGTACGCCGCCGGACTCTCCAGCCGGACCATCGCCGACCTGCTGCCCTGCGTCGACTCACCCAGCGAGCAGAACTCCGACGAGGCGTTCGAACGGATGGTGCGGGAACGTGACCGCATCACCGGCCACATCGGGGAACTCACCACGGCCCGGGACGCCCTCGACCGGCTCATCGACGCCAACCGCGACCACCGCGCCCGCCTCCCCACCCTCACCCGCCTCCCGCCCCCGCCCCCCGCCCCCACCTCCCGTTGATCAAGGACTAGTTGCGCGACAAGCCCGACAGAGCGGGCACAGTTTGTCCATGATCGACGCTGCCCCCGCCGCGCCGCCACGGGCGGGGCGGCGGGTGGCGGGCGGGCTCAGAAGGCGAAGGTGGCTACGACGGGTGCGTGGTCGGACTCCGGATACTTCCGGTCGGTGCCGAAGGCGGCGGACTCGTCGTGCAGGATCTCATTGTGGATCTCCGAGCCCCGGTAGTGGGCCAGGAGGTTGCGGGTGACGAGCATGTGGTCGAGCATCTCGCCGCGCCCCTGGTGGAACAGGGTGTAACGGGATGAGGCAGGCACCGTGTGCTCGACCGGGACGAGCACCCGGTTGGTGAGGTCCGGGTTGACCTCTACCTCGACTCGATCAGCCAGATCCGGATGGACACCTGGTCACGCGGCCGGGTCACCCTCGTCGGCGACGCCGGCTACTCCCCCGGCCCGGCCGTCGGCGGCGGCACCGCCCTGGCCGTCCTCGGCGGATACGTCCTCGCCAACGAACTCGCGCTCGCCGGCGGCGACCACCACGCCGCCTTCCGCGGCTACGAACAGGTGATGCGGGAGCCGGTCGAGCGCGGCCGTCGGGTCGGGCCGAGCACGCTACGCCAACTCGTGCCCGGCACCCGGTCCGCCGCCCGGACCACACCCCACCTGATGCGCCTGTTCACCCGCCTCCCGCGCCGGGCGGCCCGCACCCTCTCCGCGCTCCAGGGCGCCGACCGCCGGCCCCTGGACGACCACTCGTCGACGAGACAGCCGACCCGATCCGGTGGCCCCGCGTAATTCGGGTTGCGGAACCGGACGGCGGCGACGTACGTTTGCCGCGATGTGAGCCGCTGACACCTTCCCGCGCCCGCGCCCGAGGCACTGCCCGGCGGGCGGAAGATCTCTTCCAGTCGGTGGTGTCCCATGCCTCAAGCAGCCCTGCTCGCCCATGACCTCGTCCGCACCCTCGGCACGCGCCGGGTGCTCGACGGCGTCTCACTGACCGCCGCGCCCGGCCACCGGATCGGGCTGATCGGAGAGAACGGCACCGGCAAGTCGACCCTGTTGCGGCTGCTCGCCGGCACCGACGAGCCCGACACCGGCACCGTCGTACGCCCCGCCGACCTCGGGTTCCTGCACCAGGAGATGCCGTTCCGGGCCGACGCGACGATCGCCGACGTGCTCGACGACGCCCTGCGCGAGGCCCGCGCGGATCTCGCCGAACTCGACCGGCTCACCGCCGCGCTCGCCGACCTCCCGCCGGACTCGCCCGGCTACGCCGACCTGCTCGCCGCGTACGGCGAACGGCTCGACCGGGCGCAGGAACACGACGCCTGGGACGCCGACCGGCGGGCCGAGATCGTCCTCGCCGGGCTCGGCCTCGGCGCGATGACGCACGACCGTACCCTCGGGTCGCTGTCCGGCGGGCAGCGCGGCCGGCTCGCCCTGGCGGCGCTGCTCGTCCGCCGGCCCGTGGCACTGCTGCTCGACGAACCCACCAACCACCTCGACGACGACGCCGCGGCGTTCCTCGAGGAGCAGCTGCGCGGCCTGCCCGGGGTGGTCGTGGTGGCCAGCCACGACCGGGCCTTCCTCGACGCCGTCTGCACCGACCTGGTCGACCTCGACCCGGCGCTGGACGGCCCCACCCGGTTCGGCGGCAACTACACCGACTACCAGGCACACAAGCGGGCCGAACGGGAACGCTGGCAGCGGCGCTTCGCCGAGGAGCAGGAGGAACTCGCCGAGCTGCGGCGCTCCGCCAGCGTGACCGCGCACCAGGTGGCGCCCGGCCGGGCCCGGCGCGACAACGAGAAGATGGGGTTCGGCCACACCACCGGCCGGGTCCAGAACCAGATCTCGCGCCGGGTCCGCAACGCCACCCGCCGCCTCGACGAACTCGAACGCGACCAGGTCCGCAAGCCGCCGGAGCCACTGCGGTTCCGGGCCACCGCGCTCGCCACCGGGTCGGCCGCCGGGCTGCTGGTGTCGCTGCGCGACGTGGAGGTGCCCGGCCGGCTGCGCCTCGACCGCCTGGACGTGTCGGACACCGACCGGGTGCTGGTCACCGGGGCGAACGGGGCGGGCAAGTCGACGCTGCTCGCGGTGCTGGCCGGACACCTGCCGGCCGCCGGCGGGATCCAGCGGCGGTCCGGGCTGAAGGTCGGCCTGCTGGCGCAGGACACCGTCTTCGAGCGGCCGGACCGTTCCGTGCGGGAGACGTACGAGCTGGCGCTCGGCCCCGCCCGTGCCGAGGCCGTACCGCTGCGGTCGCTCGGTCTGATCCGGCCCCGGGACATCGCCAGCCCGGTCGGTGACCTGTCGGTGGGCCAGCGCCGCCGGCTCGCGCTGGCACTGCTCGTGGCCGACCCGCCCGAACTGCTGCTGCTCGACGAGCCCACCAACCACCTGTCGCCCCGGCTCGCCGACGAGTTGGAGGAGGCGCTCGGCACCGGTCCCGGCGCCGTCGTGGTCGCCAGCCACGACCGGTGGCTGCGCGCCCGCTGGCCGGGGCGTGAGGTCCGGCTCACCGGGCCGGTCACCACCGCCTGACCCGCCGGTCGTCTCCTACAATTGCGGGCCGATCCGAAGGAGACCCGGGTGTCGCGAGCAGCGCAGGGGCTGGTGGCCGGCCTGGAACGGCACCAGGTCGCGGTCTACGTCGGGGCGATCGTGGCCGGTGCCGTGGCGGGCCGGGTCCTGCCCGGAGCCGGACCGGGACTCGAACACGCGATCAACCCGGTGCTGGCGGCCCTGCTGTACGTGACGTTCCTGCAGGTGCCGGTCGCCGACCTGGCCCGGTCGCTGCGGGCCGGCCGGTTCCTGGCGGCCGCGCTGGCCGTCAACTTCGTGGTGGTGCCGCTGGTGGTCGCCGCGATGTTCGCGTTCCTCCCCGCCGACCGGGCCGTACGGCTGGGGGTGCTCCTGGTCCTGCTGACCCCGTGCGTCGACTACGTCATCGTGTTCAGTGGCCTGGCCGGCGGCAGCCGGCAGCGGCTGCTGGCGGCGACGCCGCTGCTGCTGCTCGCCCAGTTGCTGCTGCTGCCCGGCTACCTCTACCTGTTCATGGGGCCGGACCTGGCCGGGATCGTCGAGACGGGGCCGTTCGTCGAGGCGTTCGTCGTGCTGATCGCCGTACCGCTGGCGCTGGCCTGGCTGACCCAGGCGTGGGCCGCCCGGCGGCCGGCCGGGCGGCGGTTCGCCGGTGCCGCCGGCACGGCGATGGTGCCGCTGATGGCGGCGACCCTGCTGACCGTGGTCGCCTCGCAGGTCCCCAAGCTCGACGACCGCGTCGCCGACGTCGCCCGGGTCGTGCCGTTCTACGTGGCGTTCCTGGTCGTGATGGCGTTCGCCGGCCTCGCCGTCGCCCGGCTGTTCCGGCTGGACGTCCCCGACGGCCGGGCGATCGTGTTCAGCGGCGCGACCCGCAACTCGCTGGTCGTGCTGCCGCTGGCCCTGGCCCTGCCGGACCAGTTCGCGGTCGCGGCCCTGGTGGTCGTCACCCAGACCCTGGTCGAGGTGGTCGGCATGGTGGTCTACGTCCGTACGGTCCCACGCCTGCTGCCGCACCGCTGACCGGGGCGTACCCGCGGTAGCCGCAGGGTTCACCGGTTGTTCGCCGGCCGTCCACCGTGGAGCGGTTGGAGGGCGGCCACCATTCGGCCGTGATGCGGCCTCGGAACATAGTGATCGTGGTTACCGTCCTGGCGGTGCTCGGAGCCGCCGTCGGTTACCTGCTCGCGGGATCCGACCCGGCGACGGTACGCGGTGTCGTCGGCACCGAGAAGGCGACGTTCTTCGCCGACCCGCGGGTACAGGAGGCGTTCGAGAAACACGGGCTCCGGCTGGAGATCGACGCGCGCGGTTCCCGGGAGATGGCCACCACCGACGCGCTGGCCGGATACGACTTCGGCTTCCCGGCCAGCGCGCAGGCCGCCGACTCCGTCTCCCGGGCCCGGCCGGCCAGCGGCACGTACGAGCCGTTCGGGTCGCCGCTGGCGGTCGCCACGTTCACCTCCATCGTCGACCTGCTCGCGCAGGAGGGCGTCGCCCGGCGCGGCGGGGCCGGGCACTGGATGCTGGACCTGGCCGCGTACCTCGACCTGGCCGGCCGTGACCTGCGCTGGGACCAGATCGCCGGCAACGTCGCCTACCCGGCCCGGCGGGACGTGCTGGTGACCACGACGCACCCCGGCTATTCCGGTTCGGCGGCCGGATACGCCTGGCTCGCCGCCACCCACCTCGGCCCCGACGGGCTCGACCAGGTGGCGAAGCTCTTCACCGACCAGGGCGGGCTCGAGCGGTCCACCGGAGACCCGTTCGAGAGGTACCTGACCCAGGGCCTCAACTTCGCCCCGCTGGTGCTCGCCTACGAGGCCCAGTACATCGAGGCGGCGACCGCCGGGACGCTGCCGCCGGGCGCCACCCTGATGTACCTCTCCCCCACCCTGCTCAGCACGCACACCGTGGTCGCGTTCACCGAACAGGGCGACGAGGTCGGCCGGCTGCTGGCCACCGACCCGACGCTGCGGTCACTCGCGGCCGAGCACGGCTACCGCACCGGCGACGAGGGCGCCTTCGCCGACGTGCTCGACCGGCTGGCCGGCGCCGGGACACCGCTGCCCGCCCAGCTTCCCGAAGCCGCCCCCGCACCCGACCCGGCCGCGTTCGAGGCCATGCTCACCACCCTCGACCAGCACCTACGACAGTGACGACAAGGAGGACTCTCGTGCGCCGTACGCCCCGACTGGTGCTGGCCGCCGTGCTGCTCGCACTCGCGACCGCCTGCACCGCCGACCCGGCACCGACCACGCCGGCCGGTGGATCCGAGGACCCGTACCTGCGCGGTTCGGGCACCCTGCGGGTGCTCGCCGGCAGCGAACTGGCCGACCTGCGCCCGATCCTCGACGAGGCGCGGGAGGCGACCGGCGTCACCGTGCAACTCACCGAGATCGGCACCCTCGACGGGATCGAACGGGTCGCCAGCGGCGCGGCCGCGCGCGACCACGACGCGATCTGGTTCTCCAGCAACCGCTACCTCGAACTGCATCCGGACGCCGGCGACAAGATCGGCGTCGACGCCAAGGTGGCGAACTCACCGGTGGTGCTGGGGCTGCGGACCTCGACGGCGCAACGGCTCGGCTGGGACAAGAACCGCCCGACGTGGAGCGAGATCGCCGCGGCGGCCGGCGAGGGCGAGTTCACGTACGGGATGACCAGCCCGGCGACCTCCAACTCCGGTTACTCGGCCCTGGTCGGGGTGGCCGCCGCCCTGGCCGGCACCGGCCGGGCGCTGACCACCGACGAGATCACCGCGCTGACGCCCCGGTTGCAGTCGTTCTTCACCGGGCACGCCCTGACGTCCGGGTCGTCCGGCTGGCTCGCGGACGCGTACGTGCACCGGCAGACCGCCGGCGTCCCGCTGGACGGCCTCATCAACTACGAGTCGGTGCTGCTGTCACTCAACGCCGGCGGCCGGCTGTCCGAGCCGCTCACCGTGATCTACCCCGCCGACGGGGTGGTCACCGCCGACTACCCGCTGACCCTGCTCGCCGGCGCTGGCGAGCAGGCCCGGGCCAACCACGCCGCGATCGCCGACTTCCTGCGCCGGCCGTCGACCCAGGCCAAGATCATGGAGCGGACGCACCGCCGGCCGGCCGTCACCGGGATCAGCCTGGCCAGCGACTTCGGCCCCACCGACGGCGGCCTGGTCGAGCTGCCGTTCCCGACCCGCTACGAGGTCGCGAACAAGCTCGTGTCGAGCTTCGGTGACACGCTGCGCAAACCGGCCCGCACCATCTACCTGCTCGACCTGTCCGGGTCGATGCGCGGCAACCGCCTGGAGGGACTGCAGTCCGCCCTGCTCGGGCTCTCCGGCGCGGACACCTCGCTGTCCGGCGAACTGACCCGGTTCAACGGTCGCGAGCAGGTGATCCTCGTGCCGTTCAGCACCACGGTCCAGGAGCCGCGCCGGTTCGACGTACCGTCCGACGACCCGCGGCCGACCCTCGACCGGATCCGCGCCGACGTACAGGGGTTCTCCGCCAACGGCGACACCGCGATCTACGACGCGCTCGCCCGGGGCCTGGAACTGGCCCGCGACCTCGACACGGCCGATCCGGGCCGGTTCACCAGCGTCGTGCTGCTGACCGACGGGGAGCGTACGGTGGGCCGGAGCCTGGACGCGTTCCGGAGCCTGCACGCCGGGCTGCCGGCCACGATCCGGTCGGTGCCGGTCTTCACCCTGCTGTTCGGCGAGGGGAACGTCGGCGAGATGACCGAGATCGCCACGCTGACCGGGGGACGTACGTTCGACGCGCGGACCGGCTCGCTCGGCGCGGTGTTCAAGGAGATCCGCGGCTACCAGTGACCGGTTCCGCGGACTCCGGCGGGCGGTGTCCGTGCGGGGAGGGGCAGGGTCGCTGTCGCCGTCCACAGCGAATTCGGCGTAGGAACAGCGAATTCGCTGTGGACCCCGGCAGGGATACCCGGCCGCCGGACGCTCGGCTTCCGCGCGAGTGCCGGCGCCGCAGGCTTTCCCTTGATCGACGCGAGTCCCAGACCGGGTTCCCCCGCGCACCCCGCCCGACGGTCAGCGCACCGGGTCGTGGGTGCCATGGGGTACGCCGGGACGGCAGCGGCGCACCCGTTCGGCGGCCATCCGGCCACCGGCCGCCAGCCCGTGCCGTTCCACCGCTGTCAGGCCGTACGCGCCGCAGGTCGGGGTGAAGTGGCACCGCCCCGGCCAGTGCGGCGACAGCCACCGCCGGTAGCCCCGGATCGCCGCCACCCCCGCCCGGTCCACCGCCGGCGCCCGGGTCACCGCCGCCGTCGTCGAACCGAGCATCAGCAGGGTCGAGAACAGCCCGAACCCGCAGCAGTCACAGCAGCCGTCCGGATTCTTGGACTTGTGCTGCCGGTTGAACCTGTCCTGCTGCCGGCGGTTCTCCCTCGCCTGCTCCCAGAAACGCCGGAACCCGCTACTCATGATCCATAAGTACCACAGCCGCGCTCCCTGCCCGCGGGTGACCGGCCGGCCCGGCACCCCCTACCCGGGTATGACCGCCGGTTGGTCCCGTGGTGGCACGACGGCCCGCCACCAGGGCCGTACGCTGCGGATGATGGACGATCCGATCGACGCGCTCCGGGCCGCGCCGCGGGACCTGCGGCGGCTGCTCGTCGGTCCGGACTACCCGCCGTACCGCGCCGAGCCGGCCGGGCGGTGGCGGCGCTTCCGGCCCTACCTGGTGCAGGCCGGGCTGCTCGGCCTGATCGGGCTGACCGTCGCGGCGGCGCAGTACCTTCAGGACGCCAGGGGGCTGCCCGAACCGGCCGCGATCGCGCTCGGCATCGGCGCCACCCTGCCGGCCGGGATCGCCCTGCGGTCGCCGCTCTGGGCCTGGCGGCTCGGCTACCTGATGCTCTTCCTGGGCACGCTGCACGCCCGACAGGAAGAGTCCTGGCCGTGGAACCCGGTGCAGATCTTCGGATTCCTGTTCGTGCTCGTCCTGCTCGCCGTCCGCGCCGACGCCGGCGTCGCCGCCTGGGCCGGACTGCTCACCCTGCTGCCGGTCTACCTGTTGGTCCCGACGCTGGCCAACGCGCACGGCGTCACGGTTCTCGTCGCCGTGACCCTGGTCGTCGGCGACCAGGTCCGCCGGCGCCGGCAGAGCCAGCGGGCGCTGGTCGAGCAGGCCGAGGTGAGCGAACTGGAGAAGGCCCGCCGCGCGGTGCTCGAGGAACGGACCCGGATAGCGCGGGAGCTGCACGACGTGGTGGCCCATCACATGTCGATGATCGCGGTGCAGGCGGAGACGGCACCGTACCGGCTGGAATCGGTGCCCGATCCGGCGCGCGCCGAGTTCGCGGCGATCGCCGGATCGGCCCGCGACGCCCTCACCGACATGCGCCGGCTGCTCGGGGTGCTGCGCAGTGACGCCACCGATCCGCAGACGGCGCCGCAGCCCGGTCTGGTCGACGTCCCCGAACTGGTCGAGGCGGCCCGGCGGGCCGGCATGACGGTGACCCTGGAGGGTGATCCGGTGGGTACCCCGGCGCCGCCGGAGGCGGTCGGATTGACCGCGTACCGGATCGTGCAGGAGGCACTGGCCAACGCCGCCCGGCACGCACCGGGCGCGGCGGTCCGGGTCGCCCTGCTGCCCGGTGTCGGGGAGCTGGCGCTACGGGTCGAGAACGGCCCGTACTCCGGTGTCACCGGGCCGGCCGGGCACGGGCTGACCGGCATGCGCGAGCGGGCCCGGCTGCTCGACGGCAGCTTCCACGCCGGCCCGGTGGACAGCGGCGGCTTCCTGGTCGTCGCGCGGCTGCCGTACGCGGCCGGCCCACGACCCGGCGGCATCGAGGTGGAAGAGCGGGGGCGGGATCGATGATCCGGGTGTTGATCGCGGACGACCAGGCGATGGTCCGGCAGGGCTTCGGCGCCCTGCTCGCCGCCCAGCCCGACCTGCTGGTCGTGGGCGACGCGGCCAACGGCGCCGAGGCGGTCGCCGCCGCCCGCCGGCTGAACCCGGACGTGGTGCTGATGGACGTCCGGATGCCCGTGCTGGACGGCCTCGCCGCGACCCGGCAACTGCTCGGCGACCGGCCCGCCGTGGACCACCCCCGGGTGCTCATCCTGACCACCTTCGACCTGGACGACTACGTCTACGCGGCGCTGCGGGCGGGGGCCAGCGGCTTCCTGCTCAAGGACGCGCCGGCCGCCGAACTGGTGCACGCCGTCCGGGTGGTCGCGGCGGGCGACGCGCTCCTGGCCCCGGCGGTGACCCGGCGGCTGATCGCCGAGTTCGCCGCCCGGCCGGGCCGGGACCGGCCGCGTCCGGTGTCGCTGGCCGGGCTCACCGCCCGGGAGACCGAGGTGCTGCGGCTGATCGCCCGGGGCCGCTCGAACTCGGAGATCGCCGCCGACCTCGTGGTCGCCGAACAGACCGTCAAGACCCATGTCGGGCGGATCCTGGCCAAGCTGAACCTGCGCGACCGCGCCCAGGCGGTGGTGACCGCGTACGAGTCGGGTCTGGTCACCGCCGGCGAGTAGCTCCACGGGTCTACGCCGAGAACGGCCCCGTGGGGTGACGACCGGAGCCGGCGCCGCCCCGCAGTCTTCCGGTCGACGCGGTAGTTCGCGGACCGGAGGGACGGGGCGATGGGTCGAGGACCGACGAGGTGGCGGCTGGCCGCGCACGCGACGACGGTGCTGCTCGGGCTGGGGCTGCTCGGGCCGGCCGCGCAGCCGGTGCGGGCCGGCCCGGCGGAGGATCCGTACGCTGCCCCGAGCCCGGCGGCGGCGATGCTGGCCGCGGGCGGCCCGTACGCGGAATGGGTCGCGAGCGGCCGGCGGTTCCTCGTCTTCGATTGGCGGGGCGGCCGGGCGGTCGAGGTGGTCGGCGACCTCGCCAGCGCGGACCGGATCGCGGTGCTGGTCCCCGGGGTGTCCAGCACCCTACGGGACTTCGACCGGGGGCTCGGCGGCGTCGCCCACCGCGCGCCTTCGGTACAGGCCCGGGCGTTGTACGGGCAACTCCGCACCGCCGATCCCCGGGTCGCGGTGGTCGCCTGGCTCGGGTACGACCCGCCGGACGGCATCGGCTGGGCGGCGGCCCGCCCGGACAGCGCCCGGGACGGTGCCGTCCTGCTCGCCGCCTTCGCCCGGGACCTGGCCGCCCGCCGGCCGGGCGTGGCGATCACCCTGGTCGGCCACAGCTACGGTGCCCTCGTCGTCGGAATGGCCGCCGCCGACCTGCCCTGCCAGGTGACCGACCTGGTCGCGCTCGGCGGCGTCGGGATGGGGGCCGACGACGTGTCCGGCCTGGGCGGCACGGCCCGGATCTGGGCCGCCGAGGCAGCCGGCGACTGGATCCGCCGGCTGCCACCGGTGCGGCTGCTCGGCCTCGGCCACGGTACGCGACCGGCCACGCCCTCGTTCGGCGCCCGCCCGCTGCCGGTCGACGACGGTGCCGGCCACGACGACTACCTCGTCCCGGGCGGTACGACGCTGCGTGCCCTGGCCGACGTCGTCCTGGCCGCACGGGCCACGGACGCACCGGCCACGGACGCACCGGCCACGAGCGCACCGGTCCGGCCCGCGCCGGCCGTCGGCCGATGACGGCTCACCCGGACGGCGGCCGGGACCGGGCGGTCGACGGGGTGCGGGCGTACGCGATCCTCGGGGTGGTCGTCGGGCACTGGCTCGTCACCGCGCTGGTGGTGGCCCCCGACGGCACGCTGGGGCAGGCCAGCCCACTGGCCGCGATGCCCTGGCTGGCCCCGGCGACCTGGGTGTCGCAGACCCTCGGCCTCTTCTTCTTCACCGGTGGCTACGCCTCGGCCCGGTCGCTGGGCCGGGCCGACGAGCGGGGTGTCGGCCGGCGACGCTGGCTGCTGCTGCGGCTACGCCGGCTGGCCGTGCCCGCCGCGGTGCTGCTCGCGGCCGGGTGCGGGGCGCTGGTGGCGGCGGCCGCCCTCGGCATGCCGGCGGGCATGCTGCGGACCGTCGCGACACTCGTGGTCAGTCCACTGTGGTTTCTGCTGCCGTTCGCGGTGCTGATCGGCCTGACCGGTCCGCTGCTGGACGCGGTCCGCCGGTTCGGGCCGGCCGCGGTGGCGCTGCCGGCCGTCGCCGTCGTCGCCGCAAGCGACGGGTTCGGGCGGCTCGCCGGTGGTCCACCCGTCGCTGCCGGCCCGGGGATCGTGGCGCTCGCCGCCGACCTCCGGATCCCGCTCGCGGTACTCGCCGGCTGGCTGGTGCCGTACCTGCTCGGTCTGCTGCTGGCGCGGGGCCGGCTCGCCGGGCGGCGCACGGCCCGAACCCTGACCCTCGGCGGTGCCGCCGCCATGGCCGGTCTGGTGCTGCTGGCCGGCTACCCGGCGAGCGCGGTGGGAGTGCCCGGAGCGGGAGTGTCCAACCTCGCCCCGCCGTCGCTCGTCGCGGTCGCGCTGGCGGTCACCCAGGTGGGGGTGGCCCTGCTGCTGCGCCGCCGGCTAGCCCGGCTGCTGCACCGGCCGCGCTGGTGGCGGCCGGTGCGGCGGCTCAACGTCGCGGCGACCGGAATCTACCTGTGTCACCAGCCGGTGCTGGTCGCGGTTGCCGGGACGGTCGCGCTGCTGGGCAGCGGCGCGACCGTCCCGGGCCTGCTCGGCGATCCGACCGGCCCGGCCTGGATCGGTGCCCGGCTCGGCTGGCTCCCGCTGCTCGCCGCCATCCTGGCCATCCTGGTCCGGCCGGCGGCCCGGAATCACCGCGCGATCCCGGCCGGCACAGCACGGGCGACCGGCGCGTCACCGGGCCGGGTCGCGGCGCCGGAAAGCGCCTCAAAGGGCCAGGTCGCGGCGCCGGAAGGCGACCATCCCGACGGCGAGCAGGCCGACGGCCACCGCGAGCAGGGCCAGCAGCGGACCGGCGGTCACCTCGTCGACCGGTACGGCGCGCACGTGGCTGAACGGCGAGGCGTTCACGACGGCGGTGGGCAGGTCGAGGACGGCCCCGAACTGTCCGGCCAGCGCGCACAGCGCCAGCGCGGTCCAGGCGATCGCGGCCGACCAGCGGGGCAGCAGCCCGAACCCGGCGACGACGACACCGGCGAGCACGAAGACCGCCGGGGCGTGGGCCAGTGCCGCGCCGGTCATCCGGGCCGTCTCGGCCATGACACCGGCAGTGCCGTCGACGGTCGCCGCGTAGGCCAGGCCGATGGTCGCGCCGGTCAGCGCCAGCAGCACGAGCACGCCGCCGGCCGCGCACGCGAGGTGGCCGCCGAGCCAGCGGGAGCGGGACACCGCGCCGGCCGCCACCGCCTCCAGCCGTCCGGCGCCCTCCTCGACGTACGCCCGCAGGACGGCCTGTACGGCGTACCCGGCGACCATCAGGGCCACGAACGACATGATCGTGGCGAGGAAGGCGTCGACGAGTCCGCCGGTGCCGCCGAGCTGGGTGATCGCGTCGGCGAGCCCGGCGTTGTCGCCGACCAGGGCGTCGACCTCGTCGGTGACGGCCCCCATCGCCACGCCGAGCACGGCCAGCCCGATCGCCCAGCCCAGCAGCCCGCCCCGGTGCAGGCGCCAGGCGAGGCCGGTGGCCGTACGCAGCCCGGCGCCGGCACGGGCCGGGCCGGGGCGCGGGGCGACGAGTCCGGTACCGGCGTCGCGGCGCTCGACGAGCACGGCGGCGACGGTGCCGGCGAGGAGCCCGAAGACGGCCGGCAACGCCAGCAGGCCGGAGTGGTCGGCGTCGAACGGGCGTACCTGGTTGGCCCAGCCGAGCGGGGAGAGCCACGACGGCCAGGCGCTGGTGACCCGCAGCCCGTCGGCGTCGACGGTGCCGAGGGCGTCGCCGACGGCGCGCAGTCCGAAGGCGACGCCGACCGCGATCGCGGCCGCCGAGTTGGCGGCCCGCGACGTCGAGAAGATCTGGGCGGTCACCGCGGCGACGGCGGCGAAGGCGACGCCGACACCAGCGAGCGCCGCCCCGTAGGCCAGCGCCCCGGGGAGCGGCAGGTCGAGCCCGACCAGGGCCGCCGCGACGCCGGCCCCGATCAGCAGGTCGGCGCCGACGGCGACGGCGAGCGCGGCGGCGAGCGGGGCATGCCGGCCGACCATCGCCGAACCGGTCAGTTCGAACCGGCCGGTCTCCTCGTTCTGCCGGGTGTGCCGTACGACGGTGAACGTCGTCATCAGGGCGACGAGGACGGCCAGCGAGGTGAACGTCTCGGCGACGACGATCGAGCCGAGGCTGGCGCCGGAAACGGGGCCGTTGAAGGCGCGGGCGACGACGCTGACCGCGGTGGTGCCGGCGTACGCCAGGCGGTCGGACTCGGCCGCGTAGAGGTCGGCGACGCTGGCGGCGACGGCGAACCCGACCGCGGTCACGCCGGCGATCCAGACCGGGAGCGTGATCCGGTCGCGGCGCAGCGCCAGCCGGGCGAGGCGGCCGGTGCCGGCGAGCGCGTTCACCGGGCACCGGCAGGGCTGGTGGCCGGCGCCGGCCGGTCGCCGTAGTGCCGCATGAACAGTTCGTCGAGGCTCGGCGGCGCACTGTTCAGCGAGCGGATGTCGTGGTCGGCGAGGAGCCGTAGGACCGCGCCGAGGTGTTCGGAGTCGACCTCGAGGTGCATGGTGTCGCCGTCGGCGCGCAGGTCGTGCACGCCGGGTACGGCGTCGAGCCGGTCGACCGGGTGGGCGGTGCGTACGGCCACCGACACCCGGGTCAGGTGCCGCAGTTCGGCGAGGGTGCCGGATTCCACGACGCGGCCGGCGCGCACGATGGTCACCCGGTCGCAGAGCGCCTCCACCTCGGCCAGTACGTGGCTGGAGAGCAGGACGGTGGTGCCGGCCGTCCGGGCCTGGCGTACGCGGTCCTGGAACACCGCCTCCATCAGCGGGTCGAGGCCGGAGGTCGGTTCGTCGAGCACGAGGAGTTCGACGTCGGACGCGAGGGCGGCGACGATGGCGGTCTTCTGCCGGTTGCCCTTGGAGTAGGTCCGGCACTTCTTGGTCGGGTCGAGTTCGAACCGTTCCAGCAGGTCGTCGCGGCGCCGGTGGTCGAGGCCGCCGCGCAGCGAGCCGAGCAGGTCGATGACCTCGCCGCCGGTGAGGTTGGGCCACAGGTTGACGTCGCCGGGGACGTACGCCAGGCGGCGGTGCAGGGCGACGGCGTCGCGCCACGGGTCGCCGCCGAGGACGGTGACGTCGCCCGAGTCCCGGCGCAGCAGGCCGAGCAGGATGCGGATCGTGGTCGACTTGCCCGCCCCGTTGGGACCGAGGAAGCCGTGCACCTCGCCGGGCTCGACCCGCAGGTCGAAGCCGTCGAGGGCGCGGGTCGATCCGTAGGTCTTCACCAGCTGCGACACCGCGATGGCCGGCATGGCACCTCCGTAATCGTCTGACCGATGGTCAGATAATACTCGGCCTGGATGACCATCGGTCAGGGCGGGACTACGATCGACCGATGGACACCACGGCGCCGGCGACGGACACCCGGTCGCGCATCCTGCGCGCGGCCGCCGCCCTCTTCGTGCGCAAGGGCTACCAGCGCACGTCGCTGCGCGAGATCGCCGACAGCCTGCGGCTGACCAAGGCGGCGATCCTCTACCACTTCCCCACCAAGGAGCACCTCGCCGGCGAGCTGGTCGAACCGTTCGTCGCCGACCTGGAGGCGGTGGCCGCGCACGCCGCCAGGCAACCCCCCGGACCGCGCCGGTGGGCGATGATCGAGGGCTGGCTCGACACCCTGCTGAAGCACCGCGAGCCGTTGGGCATGCTCGTCAACGACATCGCGATCCTGAACCGCAACTCGGTCTACCGGCGGATCCTCGCGGTGGCGACGCAGGCCAACGAACTGGTGGCCGGGCCGGACGCCGACCAGCGGGAACGGGTGCGGGCCACCCAGGCGATCGCGATGGTCAGCGACCCGATCGTGTTCTACACCGACGCCGACACGGCGACGCTGCGCGAGGACATGCTCGACGGCGTACACCGGTTACTGGAGGGCGAGCCCCGGCCGGCGGCGCGGGCGGGGGACCGGACGCGGCGCGGCCGCCCGCCGGCGCTGTCGGCGGCCGACGTGGCGAGCGCCCGGGCGATGCACGCGACCGGCACGCACACCGTGGACGAGATCGCCGCCAAGTTCGGAGTGGGTCGGGCGACCCTCTACCGGCACCTCAATCGAGACTAATTACGGGACCATTTTCGGGATTTTGAGACGGCAACCCGAGTTCTCGAACCCGCTTGCGCCGCGCACCCGCCGCCACTAACGTACAACCACATGGTTGTAGGTGAGCTGGACGAGGCGGAAGTGGACCGCATCTTCCACGCCCTGGCCGACGCCACCCGCCGCGACATCCTCACCCGGGTGATCCGCGAGGAGCAGTCGGTGTCCGCCCTCGCGCGGAACTACCCGATGAGCTTCGCGGCGGTGCAGAAACACGTGGCGGTACTGGAACGGGCCGCACTCGTCGTCAAGCAGAGACGCGGAAGGGAGCAGGTCGTACACATCGACGTCACCGCGCTGCGGCGGGCGGCCGAGCTGCTCGACGCGTACGAACGGCTCTGGCGGCACCGCGCCCGGGCAATGGAACAGATCCTGGCCGAAGACCGAGAAGGGGAACAGCCGTGAGCGTGATAAGCATCGACAAGGACGTACAGGCGTTGACGCTGACGTTCGTCGCCGAGTTCGACGCCGGTGTCGAACGGGTCTGGCGGCTCTGGGAGGACCCGCGCCAGCTCGAGCGGTGGTGGGGCCCGCCGACCTGGCCGGCCACCTTCGAGCAGCACGACTTCGTGGTCGGCGGCTGGTCCCGCTATCACATGACCGGCCCCGAGGGTGAGAAGTCCCGCGGCTGGTGGACCATCACCGCCATCGACGCGCCGCACCGGCTCGAGTTCGACGACGGCTTCGCCGGTGAGGACGGCGAACCGGTGGACGACATCGCCCCCACCCACGGCACCGTGACGCTCGAGGCCGCCGGCGACCGGACCCGGATGACCGTCGTCTCGAAGTTCGTCGACGCCGACCAACTGGAGCAGATGGCGGCGATGGGCATGGAAGAGGGCATGCGCCTGGCGATGGGCCAGATCGACGCCATCCTGGCCGAGACCCGCTGAGCGGTCCGGTCGGCCCGGGTCAGGCCGTCGCGACCCGGGCCAACCGGCCCAGCCAGCGGGCCGTGGGACCGAGGGTCAGCAGCCCGCTTCCCGCGCCCGCGAGCTCGCCGGCGGCCGGTTCGAGGGCGGCGTGGGCGCGGCCGGCGAGTTCCCGGTCGCCGGTGGCGACGGCGGCCTCACCCACGAGGCACCACCGCACCTCGAGCAGGTGGTCCGGCGGCGGCCGCGGCACCGTACGCAACAGCGCCCGGGCCCGGGGCCGGTCGCCCTCGGCCAGCAGCACCAGCGGGCGGACCCACGGCTCGTACGGCCCGTAGTCGAGGCCGGGACCGGTCGGTGCCGGCCGGCCGTGCAGGAGCCGGAGCGAGAGCAGCGCGAGTGGGAGCAGCCCCTGTTCGAGCCCGGGCATGCCCGCCTCGGACAGGGGCCGCGCCGCCTCCCGGTAGGCGGCCGCGACGGTTCCCGGCTCCGCGCCGGTCGCGGCGGCCCGCATGGCGCGGTACCACCGCGTGAAGACGGCCACGAGCGGCGACTCGTGCCGCTCGGCCAGGTGTTCGGCGGCGACGGCGTGGGTGTCCGCGCCGGCCGGGTCGGCGACCGCCGCCCGGGCCTGGAGCCGTACGAGGTGCCCGAGGATCTCGTACGTGGTCAGGCCGTGGCGGGACGCGACGTCGACGATCTCGGCTCCGATCCCGTCCCGGCGCGCGGCACCGCCGGCCTCGGTGAACGTGTGCAGGAAGACACCGTTGAGGGCGAACACCAGCAGCGCGGGGTCGCCGAGCTCGCGGGCGATCCGCTCGGCCTCCCCGGCGGCCCGGCGGGCGTCCGGGTCGTCCGTACCGCGACTCTCGATCGCGATCGTGGTCAGCAGCCGGGCCCGGACCGGATCGGGGCCGGCCGGACCGAGCGCGGCGAGGGTACGGCGCGCGGCGTCGACCACCTGGCGCGCCTGTGCCGCGTCGTCGGACCGGCTCCAGATGGCGGGTACGTCGTACGCCCCGATGATGCGCGCGGTCAGCTCGGGGTCGCCGGCCCGTTCGGCCGCCAGGATCGCGGCCAACCGCTGCTCGCGGGCGGCGACGAGGTTCTCGCCCCCGGTGACCGCGAGGGTCCGCAGCAGGTCGACCGTCGACCGCAGCCCGGTCCGGGAGCCGGCCGCGACGGTCCGCTCGTACTGGGCGGTGGCGTGGGCCCAGGGCTGGTCGTGGTCGTGCACCGGCGCGGTGAGCCGGCGGGACCGGTTGAGGACGTCGACCTCGAGGCGCCGCAGGTCGTCGCCGGGGTCGAGGCCGAGCCGGTCGACCAGCGTCTCCCGGGCCCGACGCAACACCGCCAGCGACTCCCCCTGGCGGCCGTCGCGGTAGAGCGCCAGGGCGAGCAGCCACCACGCCCGTTCCCGCCACGGATGCTCGGCGACCAGGGCGTCGAGGTCGGGTACGGCCCCGGCGGCGCGGCCGAGGTCGAGCCACGCCGCCGCTCGCGACTCGACGGCGTGCAGCCGCAGTTCGTCCAGCCGCCCGCGCGCGGCCCGGGCCCAGTGCGGGTCGGGGAACTCGGCGTAGGCGGTCCCCTGCCACCAGCCCAACGCCCGGTCGAGGTCGTCGGCCGCCCGCCGCGCGGGTGCCTGCCGGGCCGCCCCGACGGCGTCCTCGAACCGCCAGGCGTCGACGGCGTCCCGGGACGGACACAACGCGTAGCCGTTGCCCCGTGAGACGAGCAGGCGGGACGGCGTACGCGGGGCGCGTTCCGGTTCGAGGGCCCGGCGCAGGGCCGCCACGAAGGTGCGTACGGCCCCCACGGCGCCCGCCGGCGGCTCCGCCCACAGGTCGTCGACCAGCCGGTCGACGGTCACGACCCGCCCCTCGGCGGCGACCAGGCGGCCGAGCACCTCGCGGTGCCGTGGCCCCTTCAGATCCAGCGGGTCGCCGGCCGGGCCGACCGCCCGGACCGGCCCGAGCACCTCGAAGACGACCGTCACCGCGCCATTGTCCGCCTCCCAACGCCCGGTGGTCGTGCTGATCCGTTGCTGATCGGGGCGCGCGACGGTGGTCGGGTCACCTGACCACGGACATCGGAAGGAACACCGTGACCATCACGATCCCAGGCTTCGAGTACCGGCGGGTCCCGGTCGCCCCCGGGGTGTCGCTGAACACCGCCGTCGGCGGCAGCGGCAGCCCCGTCGTCCTGCTGCACGGCTTCCCGCAGACCCACCTCATGTGGCGGCACGTCGCCGCCGCGCTCGCCGCCGACCACACCGTCATCTGCCCGGACCTGCGCGGCTACGGCGACAGCGACAAGCCGGCCGGGGACGACCCGGCGGCGTACGCCAAGCGGACCATGGCCGCCGACGTCGTCGCCCTCGCCGCCGCGCTGGGGCACGACCGGTTCGCGCTGGCCGGCCACGACCGGGGCGCCCTCGTCGCGTTCCGGGCCGGGCTCGACCACCCGGCGGCGGTGAGCCACCTCGCCTGCCTCGACGTCGTACCCACCCTCGACACGTGGCAGGTGCTGCACGGCGTGTCGGCCTCGGTCGCGTTCCACCTCTACCTGATGGCGCAGCCGGCGGGACTGCCCGAGACGATGATCGCCAGCAGCGCCGACGCGTTCTTCGGCCACTTCCTCGACGCGTGGGGCACCGGTTCGGATGCCGTTCCCGCCGACGTCCGCGCGGAGTACCTGCGGGCCAGCGCGGCGGCCGTACCGTCGATCGTGGCCGACTACCGGGCGTCGGCGACCGTCGACATCGACGACGACCGGGCCGACCTCGACGCCGGCAACCGGCTGCGGATGCCGGTCACCGTCGTCCAGCAGGACTGGGGCGCGCAGCTCGGCTACGACGCGGGCGCGGTCTGGCGGGCGTGGGCTCCCGACCTGGAGCACCGGACGACCATCGCCGGTCACTTCATGGCCGAGGAGGCGCCGGACGAGATCACGAAGGCGATCTCGGACCTGCTCGCCCGCTGAGCCGCACGGTGCCCGGCCGGCGACCACGGTCGCCGGCCGGGCCGAGGTCAGATCCGGGCGCCGACCGCCGCCCCGGAGACCGGGTGCAGGAAGTTCGACGACGGGATCGCGCCGGCCGCCGTACGCGGGCCGGTGATCACCGCCGGGTTGGTGCTGACCAGGCTGGCGTCGTTCCAGGTGCCGCCGATGTTCCACGAGTTGCCGCTGCCGGTCGAGGTCCCCATCGACACCGCCGTCCGGTTGCTCACCGACAGGTTGCCGGTCAGCGTCGACCGCGAGCGCGAGACGTTGAACCCGGTGCCGCCGTTGTCCCAGGCGGTGTTACGCGAGAACGTCATCGACCCGGGGTTGCCGTTGTCGACGAAGCCGCCCTGGGCGTTGTCGAAGGCGATGCTGTTGCGGACGGTGTGCGCGACCGCCGGGTCGTCGGGGTCACCGCCGCCCATCTTGAAGCCGTTGCCGTCGCCGGCGAAGTTCGGGAAGCCCCAGCGGTTGACGCCGTTGCCCCACGCCACCGAGTTCTCGATCAGGATCGGGGACAGGAACTCCCAGGCGTCGAAGCCGTCGTCGACGTTGTTCCACAACCGGGCTCCGCGGACGACGTTGCCGCTGCCGGAGCCTTCCTTGATCGCCAGCCCGTCGGCGCTCTCCCCGTTCTTGCGGGGATCCCGGTTGCCGTAGGCGTCCAGGTTCAGCACCTGGTTGTTGCTGGAGGCGCCCTGGATGTGCAGGCCGGTCTCGTAGTTGTCGCGGGTGACCAGCCGGTCGAAGACGTTGTTGCCGCAGTCCCGGCAGAAGATGCCGTACGGCCCGTTGGCGATCTCCAGGCCGACGAACCGCCAGTACGACGCCTCGATGTGGAACACGCCCCGCTCGGCGTTGGGGATGCTGCCGTTCAGCGGTGCGGGGGTGTGCGGCAACTGCTCGCCGTCGATCAGGACCCGTTCGGTGTCGTACCGGGTGATGGTGATCGGCGCGGACGCGGTGCCGCTCTTGAGGACCTGGATGTTGCTGGTCGGGGCGTAGGTGCCGGCCCGCAGGGCGATCGTCCCGCCCGGGCGGACCAGGTCGACGGCGCGCTGGATGGTGCGCAGCGGCTGCGCGACGGTGCCGGGCGCGGCGTCGTCGCCGTTCGGGGCGACGACGAGCTGGTCACCGGCCGGCGGCGGGGTCGTGGGTGGCGGCGTCGTGGGTGGCGGGGTGGTCGGCGGTGGAGTGGTGGGGGGCGGGGTGGTGGGGGGCGGGGTGGTCGGCGGGGTCGAGCCGCCGGAGTCGACCGTGACGTCGTCGAAGCTGGCGCTGGCGTACGCGGTGACCAGTCCGATGCGGCCGGCGGTGACCAGGCTGTTCGTGGCGCTGCCGACCTGGGTGCCGTCGACGAAGCCGCGGATCGTGCTGCCGCTGACCTCGATCCGCAGCGTGTGCCAGGTGCCGGCGGCACCGAAGCCGGTGGCCGAGCCGAGCGACGTGATGGCGCTGCCGTTCACGGCCTGGAGTTCGGCGCGTCCGCTGCCGAGCAGGGCCAGCCGGTACATCCTGGTGGCGCTGCTGGAGCGGGCGGCCAGGGCGGCCAGGCCGCCGGAGCCGTACGAGACCGGTTTGACCCGGGCCTGGACGGTGTAGTCCGTCCAGCCGGTCTGGCCGGCGAACTGCCGGGCGAGCTGGCTGCTGGCGCTGGACTGGTGGAACACCGGGGAGCCGTCGGTGACGACCGCCCAGGTGCCGCCGGATTTCGACCAGCCGCCGCTGTCGCCGTCGTCGAAGTTGTCGGAGTAGACGGTGGCGGCGTGGGCCGTCGAGACCATGGTGACGGCCAGGGCGGTGGCGGTCGCCGCGGCGCCGACGGTGGCGAGTACGCCCCGGCGGCCGGTGGTGCGCTTGTCGGGCACAGGTTCCTCCTGGTCAGGGGATGTCCCTCGATCGGCGCCGTACGCGGAGGCCCGGACTCCGGTGGTGCCAGACGGATCGAGGATGCCAAGAAAGGGCTTTCCCGTGGTCAGGGTAGGGCGGCGGCGAATGGTCGTCAATGCTTCGACAGCCGCCCCCGACCCCTGCCATGATCCACAGGGGACATCGATCCACTTGTCTTGACGGAATATGTCGGCGGCGTTACGTTCATCCGGCGGAATGCGCTTTCCCGCAGGTGGTGCGCTCGTGTCGGGGCAACGGCCAATGCACGCCATCCCCCATCACGAGCCTGTCAGGGTTGGTTGACAGGCGCCCGTTTCCCGGAGGTTCACCATGGGTGGTTCCCCCACCTTCCGCCGGCGATTGCGGACAACCGCCCTCGCTGTCGGCAGCGCGGCCGTCGTCACGGTCGCGTCCATCGGATTCACCAACCTGGCCAACGCGGCCACCGTCTTCGACGCCACCTTCGAAAGCGGCAGCACGAGCGAATGGTCGAAGTCCGGCGGCACCTGGAGCGTGGTCAGCGACGGCTCCAGCGTCCTGCGGCAGACCAACGCGGGCAGCGAGAACGCCCGCCAGTTCGCCGGCGACACCGGCTGGACCAACTACACCGTCCAGGCCCGGGTCAAGCCGCTCAGCTTCGGATCGAACGGCCACGTCGGACTGCTGGCCCGCGCGTCGGGCTCGACGAAGTTCTACCGGCTGGCCCTCGTACCCGGTAACCAGGTCCAGTTGCAGGCGGTCAGCGGCAGCTCGGTGACCGTACTCGGCAGCACGACCCAGTCGGTCTCCACCGGCTCCTGGTACACCCTGGCCATCGAGGTGTCCGGCAGCACCATCCGCGGCCGGGTCAACGGCACCCAGTTCGCGTCGGCGTCCAACAGCGCCATCTCGGCCGGCCGGATCGGCCTGCAGACCGTGTACGCCAGCGCGTCGTTCGACGACGTGTCGGTCAACACCGGCGGCGGTACCAACCCGACGCCGACCACGCCCGGCCCGAACCCGACCACGCCCGGCCCGAACCCGACGACCCCGCCGCCGACCACCCCGCCGCCGGGCGCCTGGCCGTCGCCGACCAGCCAGGTCAAGGTCAACGACACCATCCAGGTGCCGAGCAGCGGCCTCGACGGCGGTCTCAAGCGCTACTACGGCATCGGCGACGGCGGCCAGGGCGAGAGCCAGGACCCGATGTTCGTGCTGGCTCCCGGCGCGACCCTGCGCAACGTCATCATCGGCGCGCCCGCCGGTGACGGCGTGCACTGCGAGGGCAACTGCACCCTGATCAACGTCTGGTGGGAGGACGTGGGCGAGGACGCCGCCACCTTCCGCGGCGGCAGCACCTACCTCGTCGACGGCGGTGGCGCCCGCTCCGCCAGCGACAAGGTCTTCCAGCACAACGGCGGCGGTACGCTCACCATCCGCAACTTCCAGGTCGAGAACGCCGGCAAGCTCTACCGGGCGTGCGGTAACTGCAGCACGTCGTACCAGCGGCACGTGGTGATGCAGAACATCACGGCGCGCAGCACGAAGGCGCTCGCCGGTATCAACACCAACTGGGGTGACACGGCCCGCTTCTCCAACATCACTGTCTACGGCAACACCGTCATCTGCGAGAAGTACCGCGGTGTGCCGAAGGGCAGCGAGCCGACCAAGATCGGTGAGGGCGCGGACGGAGTCAACTGCATCTACAACGAGTCCGACATCACCCGCCGGTAGACACGGCGACACCAGGCGGCGCGGTCGGTCCCGACCGCGCCGCCGCACCGTGCGCGACGACCTCGGGTACCGTCCCGGCAGGACTGTCCGATCTAGACTCACCCGATGACGCCGGACGAGATGGTCAGGGCCGCGCTGGAGGTCGCCGAGGCGGGCCTGGCCGCCGGCGAACAACCGATCGGGGCCGTGGTCGTCATGGGAGACGAGATCATCGGCCGGGCCTACACGCAGGAGAAGGCCCGTGGGCGCCGGCTCGTGCACGCCGACCTGCTGGCGATGATCGAGGCGGACGAGGCGCTGGGCTGGCGCCGACGGCCGCACCCCCTACGCCTGGCGGTCAATCTCGAACCGTGCGTGATGTGCCTGGGGACGGCCATGGCGCTGCGGGTCGACGAGGTCTACTTCGCGCTGGAGTCCCCGGACGACGGAGGAGTCGCGGTCGCCGCGAACTGGCGCCCGGACCGCGAGTTGGCCTGGTTCTCGGCCCCGAGCATCGTGGGCGGCATCCTCCGCGAGGAGAGCCGGGACCTGTTCCGCCGCTACTGCGCGACCGTGCCGGACAGCGCGCTGCGCCGGTGGATACAGACGCTGGTGGACCCGCCGGGACGAGTTGCCCCGGCACCGGTGGAATGAGGCCGGGACTGTGGGGAAGGCGGTGACTGACCGGCACCTCGAGAGGAGCCCGCGATGAGCAGTCACACCGGCAGGAACGCGAACCGTACGGAGTCGGCCCGCGCCCGGCGCCACCCGGGCAGCGGCGCCCGCGGCCGGCAGGGCGCGACCGTGGAGCAGTCCGAGAAGGGCCGCCACCAGCGGACCGCGACCGGCACCGCCTCGACCGAGCGCGACCAGGGGCGGTCCAAGCTCGGGCGGGACGGCCGCGTCCACGGCCAGGGCACCGGGTGACCGGGCGGCCGTCCCGCGCCTCCTGACGCGGGACGGCGTTCCCGTGATCCGGCGCCTCAGGCCGGGCTGACCCGCTTGCGGCCCTCAGACCGGGCCGACCCGCTTGCGGCCCTCAGACCGGGCCGACCCGCTTGCGGCCGAGCCCGAGCTTGCGGCCGTTGCGCCGGCTCATCCTCGTCCCCTTCACCCCGCGGGTGACCGCGCCGGCGCTGCGCGTCGCGTGCTGGCCGCCACGCTCGGTCCGCAACGGCCGCTTACGGCCGGCCTTGGCCGCCTTGCGCCCCACCAGGACGCCGAGTTGCGCCGCCAGTTCCTCGGCCCGCATCGCGAACGCAACCCGTCGCCGTTTCGTTCCGTTGCGTATCGCGTCGAGCCGCGCGCTGCCGCCGCCCGACTTCGGTCCTCCTCGTCCCATCGAACACCCACCTTTCCCCGGTTGACCGGCAGTCCTGCGACTTCCCACCAGGGCCGCCGGCATTCCCGCCGACCAGCCGGTAGCCCGACCCTGCCGTGATCCGCGATGTCGGGCACGGCGAGGAAGGTCATCCGGGGCGGGTGCCGTCATCAGACGTGCCCACCGGAGGTCGTCCCGGCAACCGGTCCGGTGGTGGAGCCCGCCTTGCCCGGCGGGGGCGCGGTGCTGTCGCGGATGACGAGTTCGGTCGCGAGCTCGACCCGAGGGCTCTCGATCTTCTCGCGCCGGGCCAGGCGGAGCACCGTACGGGCGGCCAGCAGGCCCATCTCGGCCAGCGGCTGGCGGACCGTGGTGAGCGGGGGCGACGACCAGCGCACCTCGGGCAGGTCGTCGAAGCCGACCACACTGACGTCGTCGGCGACCCGCAGGCCGCGCCGGCGGATGGCCTCGTAGACGCCGAGGGCCATCTGGTCGCTGGAGGCGAAGATCGCGGTGGGCGGGTCGGGCTGGTCGAGCAGTTCGTTGCCGCTGGTGAAGCCGGCCTCGTGGTAGAAGTTGCCGGGACGGACAAGGTCGTCGTCGATGGGCAGCCCGGCGGCTTCCAGGGCGGCGCGGTAGCCGTCGAGGCGGGCGCGGCTGCACAGCAGTTGCGCGGGGCCGGCGATGAACCCGATCCGGCGGTGGCCGAGCCCGATCAGGTATTCGGTGGCGCGCAGACTGCCGGTCCAGTTGGCGGCGCCGATGGTCGGGGCGCCCTGGGTGGGCAGGCCGGCCGGGTCGACGATGACGACGGGGATGTTGAGCCGGCGCAGTTCGGCCTGGAGCGGTGGCTCCAGCACCGAGGTCACGAAGATGACACCCTCGGTCGTACGGGCCCGCATGTTGTTCAGCCACTGCTTGGCCGACGAGGTCTTGCGGTGGATGGCGGAGACGACGGTGCCGACGTCGGCGGCGTGCGCCACGTCCTCGACGCCCCGGATGATCTCCACCGCCCACGGGCTGTCGAGGTCGTTGAAGACGAGGTCGATCAGGCCGGAGGTGCTGCGTACGGCGGTGGGCCGGCGCTGGTAGCCGTGGCGGTTGAGCACCTCCTCGACGCGTTCGCGGGTCTGCGGGGAGACGTCGGACCGGCCGTTGATGACCCGGGACACCGTGGGTACCGAGACGCCGGCCTCGCGGGCGATCACGGCGATGGTGACCCTGCGGTTGTCGTCCACTGCGGCTTGCTCCTTCTCGCTGCGCAGGCACGGGTGGGGGCCTGGGGGGCGGTGGCCCCTACCGCACCGTAGGTGAGGTCGGGGCCACCGGTGGTCGGGGGTCAGCCCTTAACGCTACCGGCGAGCCCGGCGACCAGTTGCCGCTCGGCGACCGCGTAGAAGGCCAGGGCGGGCACCATGGACAGGACGACGTACGCCAGCACGCGGGCGGTGTCGTCGGCGTACTGGCCCTGGAACGCCTGCACGCCGACGGGCAGGGTCCACCAGCTCTGGTCGGTGAAGACGACCAGCGGGAGCATGAAGTTGTTCCAGCTCGCCACGATCGCCAGGACCGAGACGGTGGCCAGGGCGGGACGGGCCATCGGCAGCAGGATGCGCCAGAAGAACGCGAACGCGCCGCAGCCGTCGAGGGTCGCCGCCTCCTCCACCTCGCCGGGGATGCCGCGGAAGAACGACCGCAGGATGATGATCGTGACCGGTAGCCCGAACGCGGCCTGGGGCAGGATGACCCCGAGCGGGTTGTCGAGCAGTCCCAGGCTGCGCAGCAGGATGAACAGCGGCAGGATCGCGACCGTGAAGGGGAACATCAACCCGGCCGCGAAGAGGGTGAACAGGGCTTCCCGGCCGCGGAAGGTGAACCGGGCGAACACGAACGCGGCCATCGCCGAGGCCCCCACGACGACGACCACCGTGGCCAGTGCGATCAGCGTGCTGTTGGCGAGTTGCCGCCAGAAGACCTCGGAGGTGAGGATGCCGAGGTAGTTCTCCGGCACCCACGGGTCGGGCAGGCCGAGGGGGTTGGTGGAGAGCTGGCCGTTGTCCTTGAATCCGCCGAGCACACCGAACCCGATCGGTACGACGATGAGCGCTCCGATGGCGATCGAGACGACGTGCAGGACGGTTCTCCGCAGGTGAGCCTGGGTCCCGGTCACCGCTGGACCCCCCTCGTGGTGAGTGCGCCCTCGAGGTCGCGGCGCAGGACGAAGCGTTGGTAGAGCAGGGCGAAGACGAGGCTGAGCAGGAACATGACGATGCTGATGGCGCTGGCGTAGCCGACCTCGAAGCGGCGGAAGCCGTACTGGAACATGGTCACGGCGAGGGTTTCGGAGGCGTGGGTCGGGCCGCCGCCGGTGAGGACCCACACCATGTCGAAGAGCTGGATGGTGCCGATGATCGACAGGAAGAGGCTGATCCGGATCGTCGGTCCGAGCAGTGGCAGCGTGACGTGCCGGAACACCTGCCAGCCGCTGGCGCCGTCGGTGGTGGCGGCCTCGGTCAGTTCGCGGGGGATCCCCTGCCGGCCGGCCAGGTAGAGGATCATGTGGAACCCGAAGTACTTCCAGGAGATCACGAAGAACACCGCGTAGAGGACGGTCGCGGGGTCGGCGAAGATCGAGCCGCCGAGTTCGGCGGCGCCGAACCAGCCCAGCACGGTGCTGCCCAGGCCCCGGCTGGGTGAGAAGACGAGCGTGAACAGGACCGCCGTGGTCACCTCGGACAGCACGTACGGGGCGAAGAACACCAGCCGGTAGACGGCCCGGCCCCGTAGCGGCTGGTTGAGCAGCAGGGCCAGGGCGAGCGACACCGGCAACTGGACGACGACCGACAGGACGATGAGGACGAGTGCGCGCCGCAGGTCGCCCTGGAAGATCGGGTCGCCGAGGGCACGGCTGAAGTTGTCCAGGCCGACGAAGTCCTCGGGCAGGTTGAAGCCGTTCCACTTGAACAGGCTGGTGTAGCCGGCGACCAGGATCGGCACGATCACCAGGAGCAGGAACAGCACCAGGGCCGGGGCGAGGAAGAAGAGGATCGTGCCCAGGCGGCGTAGGCCGGGCCGGCGGTCGTGCCGTCGTACAGCCGGAGCTTTCGGCCGGACGGGTCCGGCCGTGGTGTCGGGGCGCGGGCCGGTTACGGATTGGGTCACGTCACTGGTTCTTCGCCACCGTGGTGATGTCCTTGACGACCTGCTCAGGTGTCTTGGACCCGGCGACCAGTTCGGCGACGCTGTCGTTGACCTGCTGGCCGAGCGCGGGCGGGTATGCCTGGTCGAGGTAGAGCTGGAAGCCGGTCGCCGCGGCCAGGCTCGCCGCGACCGCCTTGCCGTTGGGGTCGGCGATCGCGTCCACCGCGTCGCGTACGGTCGGCAGCACCGCGCCGGTGGCCGCGGACTTGCGCTGGTTGCCCGCTTCGAGCAGGGCGCGCAGGAAGTCGACGGTGGCGGACGGGGCGTCGCGTCCCACAGCGAAACCGTTGCCCCCGCCGAACACGTCGGACACCGTGCCCTTGCCGCCGTCGACGGCCGGGAACGGGAAGAAGCCGAGCTTGTCGCCCAGGCCCTTCTTGTCGGCGGACAGCGATGCCTGCACCGACGGCGCCCACTGGCCCATCAGTTCCATCGCGGCACCACCGTTGACCATGGTGGCCGCCTGGCCGTCCGGTGAGCTGTAGTCGGCGCCGAGGAAGTCCTTCTGGAACGGGGCGAGGTCGACCAGTTCCTTGAAGCGGGTGCCGGCGGCGACGAGGTCGGGGGTGTCGAAGTTGGCGTCGGTGCCGGCCTGCTGCAGGGCGGTCGGGCCGCCGATCCGCATGGCCAGGTAGGACCAGTAGAAGTGGGCCGGCCACTTCTCCTTGCCGGCGAGCGCGATCGGGGTGATCCCGGCGGCCTTGATCCGGCTGACGGCGGCGAGGAATTCGGTCCAGGTGGTCGGTACGGCCGCGACGCCGGCCCGGGTGAAGAGGTCCTTGTTGTACCAGAAGCCGACCATGCCGACGTCGAACGGAATGCCGTAGATCTTGCCGTCGATGGTGAACGGCTCGACCGACACCGGCAGCAGGTTGCCGATCCACGGCTGTACGTCGGCGGTGAGGTCCTTGACCAGGCCGGCCTCGACCTGCTGCCGCAGCACTCCCCCGCCCCACGACTGGAACAGGTCGGGTGGGGATCCGGCCTGCGTGGCGGTGGTGAGCTTGGCCTTGAACGCCTCGTTCTCCAGCGGCTGGATCTCGACCTTCAGGTTGCCCCGGGCCGCCTCGTACTCCCTGGCCATCGCCGCCCAGACGGAGAGCATCGGCTCGGTGTTCTGGATGTGCCACCAGTTGACGGTCTGGGCACCGTCGGGGTCGGTGGCGTCGTCGCTGCAGGCGCCGAGCAGGAGCGCGCCGGCGCTGGCACCGGCGAGGCCCATGAGGGATCTACGGGAGAGGCGCATTGTCTTGATCCGTCCCTTCGGGGGTGGTTGCAGGGCACTCGGATGCCGGCTCAGCACCGGAACATACGGGGAGAATGGCCGAAACTTTCAGGCTGGAGTCAGCAGGTTCCATCGATGACCGGCACGTTACGACGCCAATACAGCACGGGTCAAGGGCTGTCCTGCATAGAACAAGACGGATACCGTGTGCCAAGACCTGAGCGCGACTGATCAAAACTTTCGGAAAGTCGCCGGAAGCGGCACACCTGGAGGGCCGAAACATGTCGACCGACATCGCGGGGGTGGCGACGGCCGCCACGTCGATCCGCAATCCGATCCTGAGCGGCTTCCATCCCGACCCGTCCATCCTGCGGGTGGGCGACGACTACTACCTGGCCACCTCGACCTTCGAGTGGTATCCCGGGGTGCGGGTGCACCACTCGCGCGACCTGGTGCACTGGCGGGCACTGGGCGGCATCATCACCGAGCGGCGCCTGCTCGACCTGCGCGGCGCCGGCGACTCCAACGGCGTATGGGCACCTGATCTGTCCTATGTGGATGGCTTGTTCCACCTGGTGTACAGCGACGTGGCCAGCTTCGCCAGCGGCTACTGGGACCCGCAGAACTACCTCATCACCGCGCCCGACATCGGCGGCCCCTGGTCGGACCCGGTCCGGCTGCACGCCCACGGGTTCGACGCCTCGCTCTTCCACGACGACGACGGCACGAGCTGGCTGCTGGCCCTGAGCGCCGACTGGCGCCCCGGCCGCGACCGCTTCGGCGGCATCGAGATCCAGCGCTACGACCGGGCCGCGCGCCGCCTCGTCGGCCAGGCCCGGCTCATCTTCGCCGGCACCGAGGCCGGTGTCACCGAGGGGCCGCGCCTCTACCGGCACGACGGCTGGTACTACCTGGTCACCGCCGAGGGCGGCACGAGCTGGGAACACCAGGTGACCGTCGCCCGGTCCCGGAACCTGCTCGGGCCGTACCTGACCGACCCGGCCGGCCCGCTGCTGACCTCCGCCGGCCGCCCCCACCTGCGGTTGCAGAAGGCCGGCCACGGCAGCCTGGTGCGCACCCAGAGCGGGCAGTGGTATCTGGCCCACCTCGTCGGGCGGCCGTACAGCCCGCTGGGCAACTGCGTGCTCGGGCGGGAGACCGCGCTCCAGCCCGTCGACTGGCCGGCCGGCGACTGGCCCGCCGTCGCGGGCGGGGTTCCCGCCGACGAGATCGCCGCCCCCGACCTGCCCGCACACCCCTGGCCGGCGGAGCCGGCGAGCGACGACTTCGACGAGCCACGCCTACGCACCGCCTGGTCCACGCTGCGCCGGCCGGCCACCCCGGACTGGGTCGACCTGACCAGCCGCCCCTCCCACCTGCGGATACACGGCGGGCAGTCGCCTGTCGGCCGGCAGGCACCGAGCCTGGTCGCCCGCCGGGTCGGCGCCACGCACTGCTCACTGGAGACGGTGCTGGAGTTCGACCCCGCCGACCACCGGAAACTCGCCGGCGTGACCGGCTACTACAACACCGCCAACTGGTACTACGCCTACCTCACCCGGGCCGACGACGGCCGGCGGGTGCTCGAGGTGCTCAGTTGTGACAGCGGCCGGCTGACCGCCCACCCCGGGCTGCGCGTCGACGCCGACACCGCCGGCCCGGTGGGGCTGCGGGTGACCTTCGACGGTCCGGTGCTGCACTTCGCGTACGACCTCGGTGACGGCTGGGACGAGTTGCCGGCCCGGTTCGACGCCACCACCCTGTCCGACGAGCACGCCGCGATCATGGTCGACGGCGAGCCGGCCGCCTGGGGCTTCACCGGCGCCTTCCTCGGCCTGTGGGTGCAGGACCTGGGCGCCGACGGCGCGTACGCCGACTTCGACCACGCCACCTACCGGGAACACTGAGGCCGGACCGACTGCCGGGGGCGGTGCGCCCGGCCCCGCGCCACCCTCGGTCACGGCTTCAGGACGACCTTGACGCAGTCCTCCCGCTTGTTCTTGAAGATGTCGTAGCCGTGCGGCGCGTCGTCCAGGCGCATGGTGTGGGTGATGATGGCGCTCGGGTCGATCTCGCCCTTGCGGATGCGGTCCAGCAGCGGACGCATGTAGCGCTGCACGTGCGCCTGCCCCGACCGCATGGTCAGGGACCGGTTCATGAACGACCCCATCGGGAACTTGTCGATGAAGCCGGTGTACGCGCCGATCGCCGAGATCGTGCCACCGTTGCGGCAGCTCAGCACCGCCTCGCGCAACGCGTGCGGCCGGTCGGTCTCCGCCTTCACCGTCTGTTTGGCCTTGTCGTACGCGTGCAGCGCCGCCGACGCGTGATGGCCCTCCATCCCGACGGCGTCGATGCAGGCGTCCGGCCCCCGGCCGGCGGTCATCTCCCGCAGCGCGTCCATGACGTCGGTGTCCTCGTAGTTGATGGTCTCGGCGCCCGCCCGCTCCCGGGCCAGCCGCAGGCGGTACGGGAACCGGTCGATGACGATGACCCGGCCCGCGCCCAGTAGGAACGCGCTCACGGCGGAGAAGTAGCCGACCGGTCCCGCGCCCCAGACGGCGACGACGTCGCCGCGGCTGATGTCGCACATCTCGGCGGCCATGTAGCCGGTGGGTAGCACGTCGGACAGGAACAACACCTTCTCGTCCGGCAGGTCGTCCTCGATCTTCAGCGCGCCGACGTCGGCGAAGGGCACCCGCGCGTACTGCGCCTGCCCGCCGGCGTAGCCGCCCAGCAGGTGCGAGTAGCCGAAGATGCCGGCGGGTGAGTGCCCCATCGCCAGCTCGGCGACCGCCGCATTGGGGTTGGAGTTCTCGCACAGCGAGTAGAGGCCGCGTTCGCAGGAGGTGCAGTTCCCGCAGGCGATCGGGAACGCGACGACGACGCGGTCGCCGACGCGCAGTCCGTCGCGTACGCCGTTGCCCAACTCGACGATCTCGCCCATGAACTCGTGGCCGAGTACGTCGCCCTTTCTCATCGCCGGAAGGTAGCCCTGCAACAGGTGCAGGTCGGATCCGCAGATCGCCGTCGAGGTGACGCGTACGACGGCGTCGCGCGGGTTGATGATCCGCGGATCGGGCACGTCCTCGACCGCCACGTTGTTCGGGGCGACCCAGCAGTTCGCTCTCATGTTCCCTCACCTTCCGGTCAACGCGTCGCGAGCGGCTGCGCCGGGCGCTGCATCATCTGTTGTCGCAGGCTGGTCCCCTCCGGGCTGCCGTCGGACCGGGTGATCTCGCCCGTCTCGATGACCTGCTTGAACCGCCGCAGGTCGTCGCAGATCTGCTGGTGCGGGTTCTCACCGAAGAGCTTGGCGATCCGCGCGCCGAACCTGCCACCCGGCGCGGTGAACGCGAGTTCGACCCGTACCTCGGTGCCGCGCCCGCCGCCGGCCGGGACGAAACGTACGCAGCCGGAGTTCGGCAGCCCGCCGCCGGCGACCGAACGCCACATGATCAGCTCGTTGGGGTGGTCGTCGACGACCTCCGCCTCCCAGTCCACGGTCTGCCCGGCCGGCGCCTTCGCCGTCCAGTGCGACCGCCGGTCACCGGTCGTCCGCACCGACTCGAGGTGGTACATGAAGCGCGGCAGGTTCTCGAAGTCGTGCCAGAAGCGGTACGTGTCCTCGACGCCGCGGTTCACCGTCACCGAGGCACGGACGCGGTCACCGGTCGTGCGCCGGGCACCCCGGGTGGTGCGTACGGCCGTGTAGAGGTCGACGGCGGCGATGCCGGCGACCGCCAGCGTCGCGTACGTCAGGCGCTGCCGCCGGTCCCCCTGCCGGTCCCGCATCGCCATGGCGCACGCGGCCAGGTCGACGGCGTCGCCGGCGACCCGCGCCCACATCCCCCACCGGGCCCGGCGCGGAATCAGCAGCGCCGCCGCGGTGCCGAGTTCCCGGGCGCCGGCGATTCGCAGCACGGTCCGCGCCGTCGGGGAGTCGTCGACACCGCAGAGCCGGCTGATCGCCGGCTGCGCGGCGAGGGCGGCGACGCCCAGGCCGAGGCTGAACCAGCCCAGGATGCGTGCCATCGACTGCGGTTCGCGGTCCTCGGATTCCCGCTGGATGCCGAGGGCGTCCGTCACCGAGCGGACGTCCATCGAGTCTCTACCGCCCATTGTTCCTACCGCCCATTCGACTCTCCTCGGTCCGATGGTGGTGCCGCCGGTCACCGGCGGCGCGGCGCGCATTCCCGCAAATGCGCGGTTCACGCCTGCCGACGCGGGCGGGGTGGCAACCGACGGTCGGGACGGCCGAGTTGACCGTGGCCGGGGTGGCCGTCGGGTTGCCGCTGGGATAGATCACGGCGGCACCGGCGACGTACGGTGCGGCGAACGAGGTGCCGGCCGGTGTACGTCGCGGTGTCGCTGGTCCGCCGGACCGAGGTGATGTCGACGCCGGGGGCGAACAGGTCGAGCGCCGTGCCGTAGTTGGACCAGGTGGGGCGAGTGTCGGTGCGGTCGGTCGCGCCGACGGTGAGAGCCTGGGTGACCCGGGCCGGGGAGGTGTTGGCCGCCGGGACGCCGGAGTTGCCGCAAGGGCGCCGTTTCCGGCCCGGAAAGAACGCCAGAAGCCATCGACAAGTTGGCCGTCGCCGATCAATTGCCCTTTCTTACACAGCCCGCTCCATTCGCAATTCCGATGACAAAGAAAATTGAGACAAGGCGATGTGAATTCGAGACCGAAGCCACCCCGCCGACCGGGCCGCGCCCGGAGCGCAGCAACCCGGCACGCCGACACCGTGGACCTCCAGGCCGAACGCCGGTCAGCGGGAGCCGCCCCCCTCCGAGATCACCTCCGACACCGCGGCATCCCGGCCGGCACCCCCGGAACCTGCCGGCATCACGCCCTTGACCAGGGCGAAACATCACGCACGGCAACAACGGTGACAGGCGCCCGCCACCGGGCCGCTACACAAAGTTAAAAATCGACGAACTGTTGACTGCGATCGGAGCCCGTTCTAGCGTTCCCCTCAATCGAACGGCGTACGGCAGATCGGAACAGGGCCAGCGCCGCTCGGTCAAGCGGGACAGCCTCGAGAGGGGGTCCGGACATGGCCGTCGATGATCTGCACCGGCTCTTCACGCCGGTCCAACTTGGCCGGGTGGCGTTACGCAACCGGGTCTTCGTACCAGGACACACAACCAACTTCGGGCGCGCCAACGAACCCACCCGACGGCACGCCGCCTACCACGCCGAACGGGCCGCCGGCGGGGTCGGCCTGATCGTCACCGAGGCGATCCGCGTCCACCCGACCAGCGCCGGGCGGCACATCAGCCTCGGCAGCTTCGACGACGCGTCGATCCCCGCGTACGCCGCCGTCGCCGACGCCGTACACCAGCACGGGGCGGCGCTGTTCGCCCAGATCATGCACGCCGGGCGGCAGGCCAACGGCGACGCGACCCGCACCGCGGCCTGGTCCGCCTCGCCGCTGCCGTGGGCCACCGGCGCCCACGTGCCGCACGCGATGGGCCGCGCCGACATCGCGGTGGTCGTCGCCGCGTTCGCGGCCGCCGCCCGCCGGATGCGCGAAGCCGGGTACGACGGGCTGGAGGTCCACGCCGGACACGGCCACCTGCTGCAACAGTTCCTCTCCCCGAAGACCAACCTGCGCGACGACGCGTACGGCGGCAGCCCGGCCAACCGGCTGCGGCTGACCCGCGAGGTGCTGACCGCGGTGTTCGCGGCCGCCGGCGACCTGCCCGTCGGCCTGCGGGTCAGCGCCGACGAGTTCCTGCCCGGCGGCCTCGACCCGCACGCCGTGGTGGAGATCGTGGCGACGCTGCGCGCCGAGTTCCCGCTGGCGTTCGTCCACGTCAGCCACTCCGCCTACCACGGCAGCTACTCGCTGGCGACGCAGATGGCCGACATGAGCTTCGGACACGCTCCGTTCCGCCACCACGCGGCACTGTTCAAACGCGAGTTCCCGGACCTGCCGGTGCTCGCCGTCTGCCGGCTCGACAGCCTGCCCGAGGCGGCCGAACTGGTCGCGGACGGCGACGCCGACCTGGTCGGCCTGGCCCGCCCGCACATCGCCGACCCGCAGCTGGTGCGCAAGGCGATGGCCGGCCGGCACCACGAGGTCCGCTCCTGCCTGGCCTGCAACCAGGGCTGCATCGGACGGCTGGAGAGCAGCCTGCCGATCTCCTGCGTGGTCAACCCGGAGGTCGGCGCCGAACGCGAATGGGCGGACGCCTGGTCGGACCGGTCCGCCGGCACCGCCCGCCGGGTACTCGTCGTCGGCGGCGGGCCGGCCGGACTGGAGGCGGCGCTGAGCGCCGCCCGCGCCGGCCACCGGGTGACCCTGGCCGAGGCCGGCGACCGGCTCGGCGGCCAGGTCACCCTGGCCGCCCGCGTCCCCGGCCGGGAACGGCTCGGCCTGCTCACCGACGACCTGGCCCGCGCCGTGACGGCCGCCGGCGTCGAGGTACGCCTCGGCGAGCGGATCGACACGGCCGACGTGCTCGCCGGCGATTTCCAGGACGTGATCGTGGCGACCGGCGCCCGCCCGGCGCGCCGCGAGCTGCCCGGCGGCCCGCCGGTGCTCGACCTCGCCACCGCCGTCGCCGACCTGGTCGAGCCGGCCGCGCCGCTCACCGGCGACGTGGTGGTGCTCGACGACGAGGGCACCTGGGCGGCGGCCTCGGTCGCCGAGCAGCTCGCCCGGCTCGGCGCCCGGGTGCACCTGGTCTCGCCGACCGCCGGCGTCAGCGCCCGGATCACCACCTACTCCAAACTCGCCCTGCTCGACCGGTTCCGCCAGCTGGGCGTACGACTGCACCTGATGCGTACGGCGCACGCCGCCGGACCGTCCACCGTGGAGCTGGTCGACCCGCTCACCGGGGACGCGCAGCCGCTGACCGGAATCACCGCGGTCGTCGACGCCGGCGCCGCGACCGCCGACGACGACCTCTACCGGGCGCTGGAGTCCCGGCCGGACGGACCACGGGTCCACCTGGTCGGCGACGCCAACGCGCCCCGCACCGCCTTCGAAGCCGTCTACGAGGGACGCCTGGCCGGCGCGTTCCTCGGCCGCCACGACACCGGCCCGGCCCGCCGGGTGCTGCTCGCCCACTGACCGGGGGCGTACCCGCCGGCGGCGCCCGGGCCCGACCCGACTCCGACCGCCGCCATGACCAGACCGACCGACCGACAGGAGACCCGACATGTTCGATGTCGAGGAACGGCTCACCCTGGACGAGCGTTCCGCCGTCGACTTCGTACTGAACCTGCGCAAGCGCTGGGCCGACACCGTCTACCCGGCACTCGCGCAGGAGTACCGCGCCACCGGCGAGCCGGCGGCCACCATCGACGACGCCGGGACCCGGCTGCGTGACCTGCCGCTCTATCCGTGGTTCAGCCACCTGGAGCGGGTGCAGCAGAAGATGCTGTGGAAGCTGGCCGGCGACGCGGTCCTGCGCCGCGCCGACGAGTTGGTCGACCAGCTCGACCGGCCGGAGCGGCCGAAGGGCAACCTGGCGCTCGACGCCGGCCTGGACCTGCCGTCCTGGTACACCGACTACGACATCCACATCCAGCCCGGCGGGTTCTTCTCCGACGACCTGTCGGCGTACGTGTACGAGTTCGGCGCCCGGATCGTGATGCTGCGCGACAACGACGGCTACAAGTTCCACACGCTGTTCACCGACACCGCGCTGCCGGACGTACCCGGTGCGACCCGGGTCGTCGACATCGGCTGCGGATTCGGCAAGAGCACCCGTCCGCTGGTCGGCAGGTACCCGGGCGCGGAGGTGATCGGCGTCGACTTCGCCGCCCCCGGGCTGCGGCTGGCGCACGCCGAGGCCGAGGCCGCCGGCCTGGCGATCGACTTCCGGCAGGCCGACGGCCGCGCCACCGGCATCGAGGCGGACAGCTGCGACGTGGTCACCGGGACGATGGTCCTGCACGAGATGCCGGCCGAGGCGATCCGGGAAACCATCGTCGAGGCGGCCCGCCTGCTCAAGCCCGGCGGCGCCCTGCGGTTCCTGGAGTTCCAGCTCACCGGCGACCCGCTGCGCGACGCCACGGTGTACGAGCACGCCGAGCGCAACAACGAACCCTTCTTCCACGCGCTGTTCGGCAGCGACCTGCTGGAGATCTGCGCGCAGGCCGGTCTCACCGACGCCTCCTGGACCCCCTTCGACGAGCGCACCCACGGCGTACGGCCGGAGGGCTGGGGCGACCGGGTCGAGTGGCACTTCCCCTGGGCGGTCCTTTCCGCCACGAAGCCGGAGGCATGATGAGCAGCGAATTCGACTATCTGGGCGACCCGAAGACCAGCAAGCTGTTCGACCTGGTCCTCCAGCTCGCCACCGACCTGCACGTCACCCGCCAGCGGGTGCGGGCGCTGGAGACGCTGCTGGTGCGCGGCGGCCAGCTCGACGCCGACGCCGTCGACGGGTTCGAGCCGACCGGCGCCGAGCGGGTGGCGTTCGACGCCGACCGCGACGGGTTGCAGGCCCGGCTGATCCGCATCCTCACCGAGGACGGGCCGGCCGAGCACCCGCTGCGCAACCAGTGGGAAGCCGCGATCGAGACCCGCGGCCGCTGATGGGCACCGAGGACCCGGCCGGCCTGATCGACCGCTATCTACAGCTCTGCGAGGACCGCGAGCTGACCGAGGCCGGGCGGCTGCTCGCCCCCGGTGCGCTGATCGTCTTTCCGGGCGGCCGGGTCTTCGGTTCGCTGACCGAGATGGCCGCCGCCGCGACCGGACGGTACCGCTGGGTGCGCAAGCACCGCGACCGGTACCTGGTCGGGACCGAGGGCGACCGGATCTGTGTCACCTCGCTCGGGACGCTCTACGGGGAGGGCAACGACGGGGAGCCCTTCGACCGCATCCGCTACGCGGACGTGTTCCTCCTCCAGGACGGGCTGATCACCGAACAGCACGTCTACAACGACCTGGCCGTCGAACGACCGGCCATCGCCGATCCCGACTCGTGACGAGGTATTTCGAGATGAGACATGGAATACGGGTGTTCGTGGGGGCCCTCGCCGCCACCCTCGTACTGACCGGCTGCAACAGCGGCGACTCCGGCAGCGGCGGCGCCGACGGCGCCCCGGCCAAGCTGACCTTCGCCATCGCCTCCGCGGTGATCGGACCGAAGGAGGAGGTGGCCGCGTACGCGGTCGCCCAGGAACTCGGCTACTACGCCGAGGAGAACCTGACGGTGGAGACCATCAACACCGACGGCTCGGTGGCCGCGTTGCAGGCGGTCGCGTCCGGCAGCGCCAGCGTCACCGCCGCCGACAGCGGCTCGGTCCTCGGCGCGGTCGAGAAGAACGTGCCGGTCAAGGCGGTCGGCGGGCTGGTGCAGAACTGGCCCTGGGTGATGGCGGTCAAGCCGGACAGCCCGATCGCCAGCGGCGCCGACCTGCGCGGCAAGAAGATCGGCGTGATCAGCCTGGCGTCCGGCTCCGCACCGTACGCGCGGGCGTACGTCCGGGCCGCCGGCCTGGACCCCGAGAAGGACGTCGAACTGCTCCCGGTCGGGGTCGGCGCGCCGGCCGCGACGGCGCTCAACGGCGGCCAGGTCGACGCGCTGGCGCTCTACACCCAGGCGTACGCGGTCATGGAGAGCACCGGGACCCAGCTGAAGTACCTGACCAACCCCGACTCGCTGACCGGCATCCGGTCGCTGTCGTGGGCGGTCAACGCGCGCTCGTTCGACGAGAACAGCGACGCCAACACCCGGTTCCTGCGGGCCTCGTACAAGGCGATGCTCTTCTCGGCGAAGAACCCCGAGGCGGCGATGCGGATCGGCTACAAGGTGTTCCCGCAGATCCTCGGCGGGCAGTCGGTCGAGTCGCGGATCGAGGCCGACACCAAGAGCCTCGTGGCGTGGCTGAAGACGGCCACCCCGGCGACCGGTACGCCGGAGGAGTTCCCGGACTGGGGCGCGATCAGCGACCAGGAATGGAGCAAGACCATGGCCTACACCAAGGAGGCCGGTCAGATCACCGGTGACGTCGACCTGGGCGAGGTGTGGGATCCGAGCCTGCTCAGCGGCGCCAACGAGTTCGACAAGGCCGCGGTGCTGCAGCAGGCCGGCAGCTACACCGCGAACTAGCCGACCGACACCCGGAGGGAAACCCGATGGCCTACCGAACCGCGACCCGCCAGTTGCCGACGCCCGCCACGGTCGACGAAAGCTCCTGGATCGAGGTCGACGGCCTGCACAAGCTGTACCAGCCCCGCAAGTCCGAACCGACTCTCGCACTGAGCGACGTCAGTTTCACCGTACGGCGCGGCGAGTTCATCTCGGTCGTCGGGCCCTCCGGGTGCGGCAAGACCACCCTGCTGAAGATCCTGGCCGGGCTGAGCCCGAAGTCCCAGGGCACGGTCCGGATCGCCGGGCAGGAGGTGACCAAGCCGCTGCCCCAGGTCGGGATGGTCTTCCAGGCGCCGACCCTGCTGCCCTGGCGGACCATCTTCGACAACGTGATGGTGCCGGCCGAGGTGCAGAAGCTCGACCCGGCCCGGCACCGCAAGCGGGCCCAGGAACTGCTGGAGATGGTGGGCCTGGACGGGTTCGAGCGGAAGTACCCGCACGAACTGAGCGGCGGCATGCAGCAGCGGGCCGGGATCTGCCGGGCCCTGGTGCACGACCCCGCCGTACTGCTGATGGACGAGCCGTTCGGCGCCCTGGACGCGATGACCCGCGAGTACATGAACGTGGAGCTGTTGCGGATCTGGCGGGAGAGCGGGCAGACGGCGGTGCTGGTCACCCACTCGATCCCGGAGGCGGTCTTCCTCTCCGACCGGGTCGTCGTGCTCAGCCCGCGTCCCGGCCGGATCGCCGAGATCATCTCCATCGACCTGGAGCGGCCCCGGGAACTCGGCGTGATGTCCTCGGACCGCGCCGGGGTCTACGTGGAACGCATCCGCCGCCACTTCAACGCCGCCGGCGTTATCGACTGACGGGGTGTCGTCATGGCAACAACGAATCCTGTGAAGGCACCGGACCGCCCGCGTACCGGACCCGTGCCGCCCGCGCCGGAGCCGGCCAAGACCCGGCGGCTCGACCTGCGGGAACGCCCGCAACTCTGGCTCGTCCCGGCGGTCTTCGTCGTGGTCGTCCTGCTCTGGGAGTACGGCGTCCAGGTGCTCGGCGTCGACGAGTACGTGCTGCCGCGCCCGACGCAGATCGTCGACGCGCTGTGGCTGCAGCTCACCAACGACCTGTTCTGGGGACACCTGTGGGTGACCACCCAGGAGGCGCTGGTCGGTTTCGCCATCGGGGTGGGTGCCGCGGTCCTGCTGGGCACGTTCATCTCCCAGATCAAGATCGTCGAGGCCACCCTGATGCCGTACATCGTGGCCTTCCAGACGGTGCCGAAGGTCGCACTGGCGCCGCTGTTCGTGGTCTGGTTCGGCTTCGGCCTGACCAGCAAGATCGTGATGGCCGCGGTGATCTCGTTCTTCCCGATGCTGGTCAACGTGATCGAGGGACTGCGGGCCGCCGACGCCGACAAGATCCAGATGCTGACCGTCTTCGGCGCCAACAAGATGCAGATCTTCCGGATGGTCCGGCTGCCCAGCGCCCTGCCGTTCATCTTCGCCGGGCTCGACATCGGCATCGTCTTCGCGATCCTCGGCGCGGTCGTCGGTGAGTTCATCGGCGCCAAGGAGGGGCTGGGCTATCTGCTCCTGCAGACCAACTACAACTTCGACATCGCCGGGATGTTCGCGGTGCTGGTCGTGCTGTCGGTGATGGGTCTGCTGGCGCACTTCGTGATCCGGCTGGTTCAGCGCAAGGTCGCGTTCTGGGCCGAGGACACGAAGGTGATCGGGGCGTGAGCGAGCGAACCGGTGACCCGAATCGGTTCGACGGGCGGGTCGCGCTGGTCACCGGCGCGGCCCGGGGCATCGGGGCGCGGATCGCGGCGACCCTGGCCGCACGCGGCGCGGCGGTCGCCCAGGCCGACGTGCTCGACCCGACCGGGTGGCCCGCCGACGAGTTGCCCGGCCCGCACAGCCGGCACGTGGTCGACGTCCGGTCGGCCGCGTCGTGCGCCGACCTGGTGGCCGCCGTACTCGACCGGCACGGGCGGCTCGACCTGCTGGTCAACAATGCCGGCGTGGTCCGCCGTGGACCGGCCGCCACGATGTCGGAGCAGGACTTCACCGACGTCCTCGACGTCAACCTGACCGGCACGTTCCGGATGTGCCGGGCCGCGTACCCGGCCCTGCGTGCCGGCGGCGGGTCGGTGGTCAACATCGGCTCGACCAACGGACACATCGCGGTACTCGACACGCTCGGCTACTGCGTCAGCAAGGCCGGGGTCATGCACATGGCCCGGGTGCTGGCGCTGGAGTGGGCTCCCGACCGGATCCGGGTCAACGCGGTCGGCCCCACCATCGTCCCCACCGACATGACCAGCGACCTGCGCGACGATCCGGACTACCTGACGGCCAAGCTGGCCACCATCCCGCTCGGCCGGATGGCCGGCGAGCAGGACGTCGCGAACGCCGTCGCGTTCCTGCTCAGTGACGCCGCGGCCATGACGACCGGCCAGACGGTCTTCGTCGACGGCGGCGTCACCATCCACTGACCACACCCCTGCGAAGGAGCAACCATGTCATCGCCGGACACCAGGGCGGTCCTCGACGCGGTCGACGCGCACTTCGACACCTTCGTCGACGAACTGCAACAGTTGTGCCGGATCCGCAGCCGGCGGCAGGAGCCGGAGCAGATGGCGGCCGCCGCCGAGTTCATCGCCGGATCGGTGCGCCGCTGGGGCGGCACCGCCGACATCGTGCCGTGGTCCGACTCGCACCCGTACGTCCTCGGCGAGATCGCCGGTGGACAGCGGGCGCTGCTGCACTTCAACCACTACGACGTGGAGGTCGAGCCGGCCGGCGACGACGCCGACTGGATCAGCCCGCCGTACGCGGCGGAGATCCACGACGGGAAGCTCTACGCCCGCGGCGTCGCTGACGACAAGGGCGCGCTGATGTCCCGGATCCACGCCGCCGCGGCGTGGCGGCTGGCCGGACTGACCCCGCCGGTGACCAGTCGCTACCTGATCGAGGGCAAGCAGTGGCTGCACTCCCCCGGCCTCGGCTCGTTCGTCGAGGCGCACGCCGACCGGCTGACCAGCGACGGCACCCTGTGGGAGAACTCCTGGATCGACGCCAACGGACGGCCGCTGCTGAAGCTCAGCGAGAAGGGCGTGCTCTACCTGCGGCTGTCGGTGCGTACCCTGCCGCGCGACCTGACCAGCCAGAACACGATCCTGCTGGCGTCGGCCACGACCCGGCTGGCGGCCGCGCTGGCCGCGTTGCAGCGCCCCGACGGCACGGTGCTCGTACCCGGGTTCGCCGACGGGGCGCGGCCGGTGACCGACGCCGAACGTGACCTGCTGGCGGAGGTCGCGTTCGACGGCGACTTCCTGCGGGGCCGGGCCGGGGTCACCGGGTTCCTCGGCGGGCTCGACGACCGGCAGGCGGCGGTGGCGATCCGCACCGTGCCGACGCTGACGGTGGCCGGCTTCGAGGGCGGCGACATGCGCGACGACGTGACGCTGGGCATCCCGTCCCTGGCCCGGGCCAAGGTCGAGATCCGGCTGATCGCCGGCCAGGACCCGCAGCGGGTGCTGGACGCGGTGCGCAAGCACCTGGCCGACAGCGGCTTCTCCGACGTCGACGTCGAGGTGATGGCGACCAGCCGGCCGAACCTGACCGACCACCGCGACCCGTTCGTCACCCTGGTCGCCGACGCGGCCCGCCGGGTGTACGGCACCGAGCCGGTGGTCGAGCCGTACACGCAGTGGATCGGCAACCAGGGGGTGGTGGCCGGTCGGCCGATCGTCGGTGTGGGGGTGTCCCGCGCGGATTCCGGTGTGGACGGTCCGAACGAACAGATCCGGCTCGACGACTACCGGGACGGCATCAGGCACGTGATCGAGGTCATGGCGGCGATGGGAGGGACGGCGTGAGCGAGCACAGCGAGCGAACCATCAGGCTCGGTTTCGGACACGGCGGCGCCGAGCGCAGCGAGGTGACGGCGTGACCAGGTTCAGGGGGAACGGCCGGCGGGGATACGTGGACCTGCCGTGGGGGCAGGTGCACTACCGGCACGGCGGCAAGCCGGACCAGCCGGTGCTGCTGGTGCTGCACCAGTCGCCGCTGTCGTCGGCGACGTACGACGCGGTGCTGGAACCGCTGGCCGAGCGCGGGGTACGGACGGTCGCCGTCGACACCCCCGGGTTCGGGATGTCCGATCCGCCGCCGCGACCGTGGTCCATTCCGGAGTACGCCGACGCGGTGTGGCAGATCGCCGACGCGCTGGGCCTGACCGCGGTGCACCTGCTCGGCCAGCACACCGGGGCGGTCATCGGGGCGCAGGCGGCACTGCTGGCGCCCGGCCGGGTGCACCGGCTGATCCTGCAGGGCCTGCCGCTGTACGACGAGGCCGAGCGGAAGTCCAAGATGGAGTCGTACGCGCCGGGGTACGTGCCGGACCGCGACGGCAGCCACCTGCGGGTGATCTGGGACCGGGTCTACGGGCTGTACCCACGGCTGACCCCGGCGGAGGCGGACCGGCAGGTGGCGGAGTACCTGATGACCGGGCCGGACTACGCGACCGCGTACCGGGCGGTCTTCGCGCACCGGATGGACACGGACGCGTTGGCGGCGATCCCGACGGTGCTGCTGCACGGCGGCGACGATCTGGTGGACCGGATGACGCCGGTGGTGACGGCGGCGCTGCCGCACGCGCCGCTGGTCACGATCCCCGGCGGTACGGACTTCGTCGCCGACGAGCAGCCGGAGGCGTTCGCCGACGCGGTCGCCGCCCAGGTCCTCGGCGAGGTGGCACCGTGAGCGAGCGCAGCGAGCGAACCATCAGGCACGGGCTCGAACACGGCGACGCCGAGCGCAGCGAGGTGGCACCGTGAGCGAGCG